>NZ_CP029463.1:1251383-1564229 GCF_003148385.1 Flavobacterium sediminis
TAAAAAGTGATGGTATCCCAAACATGGGAAGAAACATTGTTTTAGGGATCAATTTTAATTTTTAGCTAACTGCAAATCTGTGAAGAAAAGGCTTGCCATACTAAATTTTATTCTGATGCTTTCGGTGATTTTCGCTGTTAGCTATCAGTCACTGCATGCCTTTTCGCATCACCATTCAGAGATTTCAGATTGCTGCCTGAACAACAAAGAGCAAAAGAAAAGTTTTAAACAAACTATTTCCGAAAAAGAAGATTGTATTATTTGTGACTTTAAATTCGCCAGCTTCCTTTCTCCGGAAATTTTTACATATACATTTTTTTCTCCTTTTAAAATAAGTCCTTATTCTTTTAGCATTAAGGAAGCGACCTGCTTCTTTTGCGGAAGTTTATTTGCTCATAGAGGGCCTCCTCTTCCTGTTCATTTCAATTAATTTAAAAACCTCATCAGATTTTTATTTGGTGAAGGAACCTATTTTATAACTATGAACAGAACAAAATGCGATATTTTTATCTTCATTTATTACTGCTGTTTTCCAGCTATTCTGCTATTTCACAATATACAATAAGCGGAAAAATTTCAGACGAAAACAACAATCCTTTAGCAGAATGCCATGTACATATTCAAAATAAAAACGCGATTAGCCACCAAGATGGTAAGTTTTCTGTTTTTGGCATACCAAAAGGAAAAAACAGACTGTTAATTTCCTATATCGGTTATGAAACCATTGATACTACTGTAGTTGTTACTCAAAATTTGGTTTTAGATTTTAAGATGAAAACCTCTGTTTCATTCATCAATGAGGTTGTTGTTAAAAGTGACGGATTAGAACAAAAGATCAAGAAAGAATCAGCACAACACGTTGAAATCATAAATCAGGGTTTCATTGAAAAGAATATCAATGGAAGTTTAATGCAATCCCTTGAAAAAATTGGCGGAATCAACACCATTTCCATTGGTTCCGGACAATCAAAACCAATTATAAGAGGACTTGGATTCAACCGTGTCGTGGTAACTGAAAACGGTGTTAAGCATGAAGGGCAACAATGGGGTTCCGATCACGGATTAGAAATCGATCAGTACGCTGTAGATCAGGTTCAAATCATAAAAGGTCCGGCCTCGTTACAATACGGTTCAGATGCGATCGGAGGCATTATAGTCATTGAGAAAAATAAAATCCCGAAAAAAAACACCTTTGGAGGCTCATTGACATTAACAGGCAAAACAAATAATGAACTTTTCGGTTCTTCGCTCAATGTTTTCAAAAGAAAGGAAAGTCTTTTTTTTGATACCCGAATCACCTATAATGACTATGCCGATTATAAAGTTCCGACAGATCACATCTCTATTTACTCATACAGAGCGCCTTTGTACAAAAACAGACTGCGTAATACCGCCGGAAATGAACTTAACCTTCATTTCTCAACCGGAATTTTAAAGGACAAATTTAGTTCTGTTTTTTACATTAGTAACTTAAAGACTAAAACAGGTCTTTTTGCCAATGCTCATGGTTTAGAACCTAGAAATGTGGACACCGAACTTCATGATGCTTCTGACAGAGATATCCAAAATCCGTCGCAAAACATCAACCATTTCAAAGTAATTAACCGTACTAAATTGAATGGTAACACTTTCAAACTAGAATTTGATCTAGGTTTTCAGAATAATTTCAGAGAAGAATACAGCGACTACATCAGCCATGGTTATATGCCTTCAAACTATCCTGAAACATTAGCCATAAAAGAAACTTTGGAGAGAGGTTTCAATAAGAATGTTTACTCATTTAACGGAAAAATCAGCTTCACAATTAACAAACATGCTATTTCTTCCGGAATAAATACCGAACATCAAAACAATTCTATTGGCGGTTGGGGATTTATTATTCCGGCTTATACACAAACGAATGCCGGTCTTTTTATGTATGATAAATTTAAAATAACTAAAAAAACAATACTACATACCGGAATTCGCTACGATTACGGAACCATAAAAACTAAAAGTTACTACGACTGGTTTACAACTCCTGTTAATGGAAATAACGAATATTTACAACGTGCCAATACTGTTAAAAAGAATTTTGGAAACATCAGTTGGTCTTTTGGCATCAATTACAATTCAGACTATCTATTAATGAGAGCTAACATTGGTAAAAGTTTCCGTATACCCATAGCAAAAGAACTAGCGTCAAACGGTGTAAATTACCATCAATTCAGCTATGAGTTGGGCAATCCTGATCTGTCTCCCGAGGAATCTTATCAGTTGGATTTAGGCGCAACCTGGCAAAAAAATAAAATTTATGTTGATATTAATCCTTTCCTAAACTACTTTTCTAATTATATATATCTGAACCCGACACCTGAATATGATTATGCGTATGGCGCCGGAAATCAAATTTATGAATATACGGAAAGTAGGGTTTTACGTTACGGAGGTGAACTGAAAATAGATTATAACTTTAACGATAATTATACCGCAGGAATTGTTGGTGAATACGTATATTCCGAACAGCTTTCAGGAGTCAAAAAAGGATACACCTTGCCTTTCTCTCCTCCACCATCAGTACTGCTTCATTTTACTTACTCTAAAGATTTTGGACAAAATATACAAAACACTTTTGCTTCTGTTGATCTCAAATATGTTACTGAACAAAACAATATTGTGCCACCGGAAAACAAAACTCCTGATTATCACGTAATCAATCTAGGGTTAGGTAGCGATATTGTTTGGGGCACTCAGAAAGTAAACATTCGTTTTCAAATCCAGAATGTATTCAATAAAAAATATTTTAACCACACCAGTTTTTACCGCCTGATCGGAGTACCCGAACCCGGAAGGAACTTTGTCTTATTCGTTAAAATACCTTTTTAGCCCAACATGCGAAATAAACAAAATAGAAATATAATCTCTCGGATCAGCATTTTAATTCTGACTTTCATATTCATTGGCTCTCTGCTATTTGAACCGATCCATTATTTTCTTATTTCACATGAAAGCAAAACGATCACTACACCTAAGTCACAATCTACTGTCACTAAAACTTCTTACGATTGCCCTATATGTAAGTTTCACTTTTGTTCTTTTATCAACGGGACTCCTTTGTTCAAAGAAATATTAGTCATCATTCTAAATTACAAGATAAAATTTCCATTTAAAAACCATTTAATTCCCATCTCTTTAACATATAAAAAAGGTAGAGCTCCTCCCTTTTTAATGCTCAAAAAAACAGACAAATTAGAATTAAAATACTTTTAAAAATTAAAAAACATGAAAAAACATATCACAAAATTTGCCCTTTTTATAACCCTAATCTCATTTTCATTTTTAGCTTCTTGTAGTAATGATGATGATCCCAATTCAACCGACAACACTATTGCTGTTGAGTTTACCGAGATAGGTTTAGAGAACAGCGGACATGCAACAGCTGGAGATGACCTACATATTGAAGCAACTATTGTAGCTCCTGCTAAAATAGCCTTAGTAACCGTTGAAATACACAGCGAAACAGACAGCTCAATCGAAGAAATTTCAGAAACATTCACAGATTATTCAGGAATGATCAATGCTGAATTTCACAAACACATTGAAATTCCTGCCAGTCAACCCGCCGGAGATTATCATTTACATTTTACAGTAATTGACGAACAAGGAAATACTAAAACGGTAGAGGCGGAAGTAGAAATCTTAGCCAATACTGACAACCTGTTCCAAATTACAATTGACGAATTAGGCAACGGAACTGTTGGAAATTCTTCTGTAAGCGCAGGTAATGACCTTCATGTAGAAGGAACAATAGTTTCAACCAATCCTATTGCTACAATTGAAATAGAAATACATAATGAGGAGGACAACTCTGTCCCGGGAATTGAAGAAACCTATACAAATTATGCCGGACAAACTAACGCTAATTTCCACGAGCATATAAGTATCCCGTCTGGCCAACCAACAGGGGAATATCATTTTCACTTTACAGTTACCGATAATTTAGGAAATACTTCAACCGTTGAATATACTTTAACCATAGAATAATCATACTAATAAAATACTACTTCCTGTTAACAGGAAGTAGTATTTATAATTAAAAAACAGAGACCATGAAAAAACTATTTTTTTTCACACTAATAATCAGCTTAACAATACAAAGTTGTAGTAATGATGACAGCAGTGAAAAAGACACTACAAAACCAGAAATCAATTTAACTATTGCCGATGCTTTTCCGACAAGCTGTTCCTCTATTTCAAAAGGGAGTACTATTCCTTTCAAAGCACTTTTCACAGACAATCAGGAATTAGGAGCCTACAGTATCAACATTCATAACAATTTTGATCACCACAGTCACGACACCGAAGTTGATGCTTGTAATTTGGATGCCATAAAAGATGCTGTAAACCCATGGATCCTTACATTAACATATTCAATTCCTGAAAACACTAAAGAATTCATCAGTGAACAACAGATACTGGTTCCTACAGACATTGATACAGGAGATTACCACTTTATGATTCAACTTACTGACGCTGAAGGTTGGGCAACTATGAAAGGAATCAATATTAAAATTACAGAATAGCACTACCAACAAAAGCTGTCTTTAAAAGCAGCTTTTGTTTATTTAACATTTCTTCACAATTCAAATGATTATTTTTGTTATCATTACCAATTAAAAGATGAAAAAAACAATAATTTTAACCACTATTGTTTGTTCCTTAACTATGAATGCACAAACAAAAATTTCGTACCCTAAAACAAAAAAAGTAAAGCATAGCGATATTTACTTCAATACTAAAATAGAAGACCCTTACCATTGGTTAGAAGACGACAGAAGTTCGGAGACCGAAGCTTGGGTTAAAGAAGAAAACAAAGTGACTTTTGGTTATTTGAATCAGATTCCGTTTCGTAAAGCACTAAAAAACCGGATGGAGCAACTGTGGAACTACGAAAAAATTTCAGCTCCGTTTAAACGTGGAAAGCACACATATTATTACAAAAATAACGGACTACAAAATCAATCGGTTTTATACCGGAAAGGAGAGGACGGAAATGAGGAGATTTTTCTGGATCCAAACACCTTTTCAGAAGACGGTACAACTTCCCTCAGCAGCTTAAGTTTTACAAAAGACGGAAGTTTAGTAGCGTATTCCATTTCAGAAGGAGGAAGTGACTGGCGTAAAGTTATAGTTTTAAAAACAGACACCAAAGAAGTTATCGGAGACACTATTATCGACGTAAAGTTCGGAGGGATTTCTTGGTACAGAAATGAAGGTTTCTATTATTCCAGTTATGACAAACCGGATGGCAGTGAACTTTCTGCTAAAACAGATCAGCATAAATTATATTTCCATCAATTAGATCATTCTCAGGAAGAAGATAAAGTTATCTTCGGACTCAATGAAAAACGCCGATATGTTGACGGCTATGTAACCGAAGACGGAAACTATCTTGTTATTTCAGCAGCCAATGCAACTAACGGAAACGAATTGTACATAAAAGACTTGGCAAACAACGGTCCAATCGTAAATATAGTTGGCGACTTTAACAGTAACAATTATGTTTTAGATAATAAAGGAACTCAATTCTACATCGTAACGGATTTCAAGGCGCCAAACAAAAGAATTGTAACCCTTGATCTCGCACAACCACAACAAGAAAACTGGAAAGATTTTATTCCGGAAACCGAAAATGTACTTTCTCCTACTAAAGGAGGCGGTTATTTTTTTGCAGAATATATGAAAGACGCCGTGTCTCATGTCAATCAATACGATTATGAAGGCAATCTGATCCGTGTCGTTAAATTACCGGGACTAGGTTCAATCGGAGGTTTTAGCGGAAAAAAGGAAGAAATCATCTTATACTACTCTTTTACCAATTATATCACTCCGGGAACCATTTATGCCTATGATCCTGCAACCGGAATCTCCGAAATATACGAAAAACCAAAAGTTGATTTCAAATCAGAAGAATATGAATCTAAGCAAGTTTTTTATACTTCAAAAGATGGTACCAGAGTGCCAATGATCATAACGTATAAAAAAGGACTCAAATTAAATGGCAAAAACCCGACAATTTTATACGGTTACGGTGGATTCAACATTAGTTTAACCCCAGCTTCAGTATTGCTAATGCTGTCTGGATGGAAAACGGAGGAATTTATGCGGTAGCGAATTTACGGGGCGGTGGTGAATACGGAACCAAATGGCACAATGCCGGAACACAAATGCAAAAACAGAACGTTTTTGATGATTTTATAGGAGCAGCGGAATACCTGATTCATGAAAAGTATACTTCATCTGATTTTTTAGCTATAAAAGGAGGGTCAAACGGAGGTCTACTTGTAGGAGCTACCATGACCCAACGTCCTGACCTGATGAAAGTAGCACTACCACAAGTCGGAGTTTTAGATATGTTGCGCTATCATACTTTTACAGCAGGAGCAGGTTGGGCTTATGACTACGGAACTTCAGAACAAAGCGAAAAGATGTTTCATTACTTAAAAGCCTATTCTCCCGTACACAACGTTAAAAAAGGAGTTCAATATCCGGCAACTTTAATCACTACAGGAGATCACGATGATCGTGTAGTGCCGGCTCACAGCTTTAAATTTGCCGCTATATTACAAGAAAAACAAAACGGGTCGAATCCGGTTTTAATACGAATAGATGTTAACGCAGGTCACGGTGCGGGTAAATCAACAGAAGCTATCATCAACGAACAGGTGGATATGCAAGCTTTTACTTTATACAATATGGGAATTAAAACCTTAAAATAATAGATCTGTTTCATACCTAAAAATAAAAGCGACCAATCAAAATTGGTCGCTTTTTTATTTTCTTCTATTTTTTTAAAATTTTACATTCCTGTTCTTATAGCTTCTACCGGATCTAATTTTGAAGCCGAAATAGCCGGTAAAATTCCGGAAACCAAGCCGATCAACCCTGCTAATCCAGTTCCTAGAAGTATATTCTGAGTACTAAGCACAAATTCAAAATCTAGAACTGAACTTAATATCACAGCACAAAGCCATACTAAAAGCATCCCGACAATTCCTCCAATAATAGAAAGTATAATGGCCTCAAACAAGAACTGAAACAAAATAAAGCGTCTTTTAGCACCTAAGGCTTTTTGGATCCCAATCAAATTAGTTCGTTCTTTTACAGAAACAAACATAATATTTGCAATACCAAACCCTCCCACAAGTAGAGAGAAAAGACTAATGATCCATCCTACAAAGTTCAGTTGCCCAACGATACTGTCAATAAAATCGGTAAACCCTGAAAGGATATTCAAAAAGAAATTATTCATTTCATCAGGCCTTAGCCCTCTGAAAGTTCTTAATTTCTGAGTAACCATTGCTTTGAACTCATCTATATCAATACCTTTTACCGGTTTCATAATAATAGCAGGCGTTAGCATATCACTATTATCACCATACATCCGTCTCAAAAAATTCACCGGAAAAAAAACAGCTATATCATTACTGTCGCCAAACATTCCTTGTCCTTCCTTTTTTAAAACCCCGATAACCGTAAATTTCTGTCCGTACAATCGGATTTTTTTACCCAACGGATCCGTATCTCCGAACAATCCGCTTGCCACTTCACTACCGATCACAATTACAGGAACTCCGGAATTTGATTCTGATTCATTAAAGAACCGCCCTTGCTCAACTTTTATCGGTTCAATATCAATAAACTCATCAGTAGATGGCTTTATACGAATAGAATTAACCGTTTTATCTTCATACTTGATATTTTCATTTCGGGTAAAAAGATTAAAAGATATTTTATCAATCCCATTCACTGAACGTCTTAAATATTCATATTCTTCATACGTTACGTCAGGAAATTGCTCCCTTTTCCAGCGAGGAACATCAGAAGGACCAAAAGAAAAACGAATCAGGTAAATAGTATTCAGATCCATATCACTCAGATCTTCTTTGATCTTTTTATCCATGGAATCTACTGCTGCCAATACGGCAATAATCGAAAAAATACCAACAGTTACACCCAACAATGACAGTAGTGTACGCAGTTTGTTATTTCGAAGCGCATTCAGTGCAAAAGCCAGACTTTCTTTTAGTAACCTTAAATATAAAAGCATAAATTTATGATTCTTGTTGATAAGTAGAAATAATTACTACTTTGTTACAAAAAAAGAACAAAATCAGGTTATTAATTTTGAAAGTACACCTAACAATAACTACTTTTGCAGCTTAAATTAAACAACACAATGAACACAGCAAAATCAATTCAATCTGCCTTAATTTCGGTATTCGATAAAACGGGATTAGAACCCATTGTAAAAGCCCTGCACCAAAACAGTGTAACTATCTATTCTACAGGAGGTACGGAAGCTTTTATCAAAGATCTTGGAATCCCAGTAGTAGCAGTAGAAGATGTTACTTCGTATCCTTCTATTTTAGGCGGAAGAGTTAAAACATTACACCCTAAAGTTTTCGGAGGTATCTTAAACCGGCAAGATAATCCATCCGATGTTCAGCAGATGGAAGAATACAACATTCCGCAGATCGATTTGGTGATCGTTGATTTATATCCTTTTGAAAAAACAGTAGCATCAGGAGCAAGTGAAGCAGATATCATAGAAAAAATAGATATCGGTGGTATTTCTTTAATCAGAGCTGCTGCTAAAAACTTTAAAGATACAGTTATTGTTCCTTCTGTTGAAGAATATGCTTTGTTCCTAGATTTCTATACAAACGAAAAAGGAGCCACGACTTTAGAACAAAGAAAATTATTGGCTACTAAAGCATTCCACGTATCGTCTAATTACGATACTGCTATATTCAATTACTTCAATACTGACGAAACTTACTACAAAGCCAGTGTGGCTAACGGACAAACACTTCGTTACGGTGAAAATCCGCACCAAAAAGGTTTCTTTTTCGGCGACTTTGACGAAATGTTTACCAAATTAAACGGAAAAGAGTTATCATATAACAACTTATTAGATGTTGACGCAGCTGTTAACCTGATAGGAGAATTTAAAAATGACTTACCGACTTTCGCTATCTTAAAACACAACAATGCTTGTGGTATAGCTACCCGACCGTCTATGAAAGAAGCTTATGTAGATGCACTAGCCGGTGACCCTACCAGCGCTTTCGGAGGTGTTTTAATCGCAAACGGTAATATCGATTTGGCAACCGCAGAAGAGATACACTCACTTTTTTGCGAAGTGATTATCGCTCCTTCATTTGATGAAGATGCTGTAGAATTATTAAAAGGAAAGAAAAACAGGATCATTTTAGTACTACATAACGTAGCTCTTCCGGAAAAACAAGTGAGAACTTGCTTAAACGGAATATTGATCCAAGAAAAAGATAATGTAACAGACAATAAAGAACATCTAACTGTCGTTACAAAGCTAGCACCGACAGAGGCTGAAATTAACGATCTGTTATTTGCATCTAAGATTTGCAAACACACAAAGTCAAACACTATTGTTTTAGCTAAAAACGGACAACTTTGTGCTTCAGGAACCGGACAAACATCAAGAGTTGATGCATTAAGACAAGCTATTGATAAAGCAAAATCTTTTAATTTTGACTTAAAAGGAGCTGTAATGGCAAGCGATGCTTTCTTCCCGTTCCCGGATTGTGTGGAAATAGCAGATCACGCAGGAATAACAGCTGTGATTCAACCTGGCGGTTCAATAAAAGACGAATTAAGCACCAACTATTGCAATGAAAATAATATGGCAATGGTATTTACAGGTACTCGTCATTTTAAACATTAATTTTATTAAATTTGTGAGTTAGATAAATATTAACTTTAAAACCCTGGAGAGATTAGTATGGGATTTTTTGATTTCATGACCGAGGACATTGCAATTGACCTTGGAACCGCAAACACCTTGATTATTCATAACGACAAAGTTGTAATTGACAGTCCGTCAATTGTTGCTCGTGACAGGATAACAGGGAAAATTATTGCTGTTGGTAAAGAGGCCAATATGATGCAAGGGAAGACCCATGAAAACATCAAAACCATACGTCCTCTGAAAGATGGTGTAATTGCAGACTTTGATGCCTCAGAAAAAATGCTTCAGTTATTCATTAAAAGCATTCCGGCATTAAAGAAAAAACTATTCACTCCTGCATTGCGTTTGGTTATCTGTATTCCTTCAGGAATTACAGAGGTGGAAATGCGGGCAGTAAAAGAATCTGCAGAAAGAGTTAATGGTAAAGAAGTATACTTAATTCATGAGCCTATGGCTGCTGCAATCGGTATCGGTGTCGACATTATGCAGCCTAAAGGAAATATGATCGTGGATATCGGAGGAGGTACTACCGAAATTGCAGTAATTGCTTTGGGTGGTATCGTTTGTGATAAATCAGTAAAAATTGCCGGTGATGTTTTCACAAATGACATCATTTATTACATGAGAACGCAACACAACTTATTCGTAGGAGAAACCACCGCTGAAAAAATTAAGATCCAAATCGGTGCTGCTACAGAAGATTTAGACAGCCCTCCGGAAGAAATGTCCGTTCAGGGTAGAGATTTACTAACAGGTAAGCCAAAGCAAGTTGATGTTTCGTATCGTGAAATTGCAAAAGCATTAGACAAATCTATCCAAAGAGTTGAGGATGCCGTTATGGAAACATTATCACAAACACCGCCGGAATTAGCAGCAGACATTTACAACACCGGAATTTATTTAGCCGGAGGAGGATCTATGTTAAGAGGACTTGATAAAAGGATTTCATTAAAAACCGACTTACCGGTCTACATTGCTGAAGATCCCCTAAGAGCTGTTGTAAGAGGAACAGGAATTGCTCTGAAAAATATTAACCGTTTCAAAAGTATACTGATCAAATAAAAAGTAGTTCATGCAGCAAATATTAAATTTCCTAATAAAAAACAGCTATAAGATGCTGTTTTTGCTGCTTTTGGGCATTAGCTTAATTCTCACTATAAAATCTCATTCTTACCACAGAAGTGAGTATATTAATTCAGCAAATGCTATCACAGGAGGTGTTTATGAAAACATAAATTCCATGAATGAATATTTGAGTCTGAAGCAAAAAAATAACAGCTTAGCGGAAGAGAATGCTCGTTTGAAAGAGTTGCTGTTCAACAAAAAAGACACTTTGCTTAACATCAAAGATATCGTAGTAAGAGAACATGATAAATTTACTATCCGGAAAGCAAAAGTTATCAAAAATCAATTCAACACGAGAGAGAATTACCTGACGCTGAATATTGGTGCGAAAGACAGTATCAAAACAGATATGGGAGTGATTAACGATAAAGGAATCGTAGGCATTATTGAAAAAACATCCAATCATTTTGCTACCGTATTAAGCGTATTGAATACCAAATCCAGAATCAATGCCAAAATCAAAAATTCAGAACATTTCGGATCTTTGGCTTGGGATGGCAAAAATGTAGGATATGTTCAATTAATGGATGTTCCCAGATTGGCATCTCTGAAAAAAGGAGATTCTATTGTAACCGGTGCTGATTCCGAGATCTTTCCGGAGAACATTCCTATAGGGAAGATAGACAAAGTTTATATCGATAAAAAAACAAATTATTATATTATTAACGTAAGACTTTTTAACGACATGACGGCATTAGGTTATGTTTATGTCATCGAAAACAAATTAAAAACCGAAAAAGAGACTTTAGAGTCACAAACTGAATCTAACCCGTAAATTTTGTGAATATTTTTTTAGAAAACATAGTCCGCTTTATAGTTTTACTTATCTTTCAGGTATTATTGTTCAATAATATTAACCTGTTTGGTTTTCTAAACCCATACCCTTACTTATTATTCATTCTGCTTTATCCAGTAAACGGAAACAGAAGCATTTTGCTAATAACTTCTTTTTTACTCGGTCTTTTTTTAGATATGTTTTGTAATTCGGGAGGTATTCATGCGGCTTCTTGTTTAATAATTGCGTATATAAGACCTTCACTGTTTCGTTTTTCCTTTGGTTTAAGTTATGAATATCAAACCATAAAGATTGCTGACAAAATCACTTCTGAACGTATCACTTTTTTAATTTTATCAATATTTATACATCATTTTGTATTGTTTTTGCTGGAGTTTTTCAGATTGAGCCTGTTCATTGACATCATTTGGAAAACAGTAACCACTACCCTGTTCACCTTTGTTGTTTGCCTTTTGATTATTTACCTGATTAAACCTAACAAGCGATGAGAAAGTTTCTTTTACCCGGACTAATCGTTGCGGCCACCATTTTACTGTTAGCCAAAATTTTCTATCTGCAGGTAATTGACGATTCGTTCAAATTGCAATCAGAGAACAACGCAATCAAAAAAGAATTTGATTTTCCTGAACGAGGTTATATTTATGACCGTAATGGAAAACTTTTGGTAGCCAACCAGCCATCATATGATATTATGGTCGTACCGAGAGAAATGAAAAATATTGATACTCTAGAACTCTGCAAACTACTGAGTATTACTAAAGAAGATTTTATAAAAAAGATCACAAAGGCAAAAAAATACAGTCCAAGACTACCCTCTGTTTTTATTCCGCAATTAAACAAAAGAGAATATGCCGGTTTTCAGGAAAAAGAACGAAAATTTGAAGGCTTCTATACTCAAAAAAGAGCGTTACGAGATTATCAGGTTTCTTATGGTGCCAACATTTTTGGATTTATTGCCCAGGTAAACGAGGCTACAACCAGAACAAACCCTTATTACAATAGCGGTGACTTGATCGGAAAGCAGGGTCTTGAAAAAGAATACGAAGAGGTTTTAAGAGGCGTAAAAGGTGTAAAATATTTACTTCGGGACAAACACAATAAAATTATTGATTCTTATAAGGAAGGAAAATTTGATACTATTGCCCAACAAGGGAAAGATTTAACATTAACCATTGATGCTGATCTGCAAGAGTATGGCACCAAATTAATGGTTAACAAACGAGGTGGAATTGTGGCTATTGAGCCTAGTTCGGGAGAAATATTGGCATTAATTTCGGCTCCGACCTATGACCCCGGTCTCTTAGTAGGTCGTCAACGCTCCAAAAACTATACGAATTTATATTATGATTCCATCGCAAAACCTTTATATGACAGAGCACTATTGGCATCTTATCCACCAGGATCTCCTTTTAAAATTTTAACAGGCCTCATCGGTTTGCAGGAACAAGTTATAGACGAACACACCACTTTTTACTGTAACCACGGTGCTAATTTCGGCAGGTTCATGGGATGTCACTGCGGTTATCACGCTTTGCAGCTAAATAACGGAATTTACAGATCATGTAACAGTTACTTTGGCAACACATACAAAAGAATCATCGAAAAATACCCTAATTCCTTTGAAAGTGTAGACACTTGGGCCAATCATGTTAAAAGCTTTGGCCTCGGGCAATATTTAGGTACCGACA
The DNA here is from genome assembly GCF_003148385.1 of Flavobacterium sediminis. Classification (NCBI taxonomy): domain Bacteria; kingdom Pseudomonadati; phylum Bacteroidota; class Flavobacteriia; order Flavobacteriales; family Flavobacteriaceae; genus Flavobacterium; species Flavobacterium sediminis. The sequence continues at coordinate 1,264,762 of NZ_CP029463.1, forward strand.
TGCCTATCGGAGCCAAAGGACTTGTTCCCGATTCTAAATTATACAAAAGGGTTTACAAAGGAGCTCCTATTAGAAGTTCTTACATCATTTCAAACGCCATCGGTCAGGGAGAAATATTGACCACTCCTATCCAATTAGCCAATATGATGGCTGCAGTTGCTAACAGGGGTATTTCTACACGCCACACATCGTCAGAAAAATAAAAGGTCAGGAAATAGATAAAAAATTCACAACAAAACACGTTACATCTATAGATAAGGAATATTTTGAACCGGTAATTCAAGGATTAGCTGACGTTTACAATCCCGGAGGAACAGCCGCCGCATTACATGTGGACAGCCTTCAGATTTGCGGTAAAACAGGTACTGCTGAAAATAAAATAAGAGTAGGAAAAGTAACTTATAAATTACAAGATCATTCCATCTTTGTTGCTTTTGCTCCCAAAGACAACCCTAAAATAGCTATTGCTGTTTTTATTGAAAACGGCTATTGGGGAAGCCGATGGGCCGGACCTATTGCTACCTTAATGGTTGAAAAGTACGTCAAAGGTAAAATTACCCGAAAAGACCTGGAAGATCGCATGTTAAACGGTTCCATTCAGGATGAATACCAAAAACTGGAAGACATTATTTACGGAAGAAATACAGTGGGCACAAAAAAGGATGAGCCTATAGCCGACGCAACGGACAATAACAACAGAGAAGCTAAAGAAGAAGAAAAACATTAATGAGTTCATCAAAGAATGTAAATAGAGGAATTGACTGGCTGACCATTTTACTATACATAACATTAGTAGGAATGGGATGGATGACCATTTATTCGGCTTCATTACCACTGGAACCAACAACCGTTTTTGACTTAAGTCAAACCTATGGTCGTCAAATGCTTTTTATCTTTCTTACTATTCCACTAATTTTAATCATCTTGTTTCTGGATGCAAAAATTTTCGAAAGACTCTCTTTTGTTTTTTACGGAATCGGCATTATTTTATTGCTCGGACTGTTTGTTTTTGGTGTAGCCAAAAAAGGGCAAACCAACTGGTATCAGTTCGGAGGTTTTGGTTTTCAACCCTCTGAATTTGTCAAGACAGCAACTGCATTGCTATTAGCTAAATATTTGAGCTACCCGCAAATCAATTTAAATCAGTTTAAGCACCAACTCATTGCTTTTGGCATAATCGGATTACCTATCTTATTGATAATGATGCAACCGGATGCAGGAAGCGCTATGATCTTTTTATCGTTGATCTTTGTTCTTTACAGAGAAGGTCTGCCTAGCTGGTACATAATTTCAGGAGTGAGCGCTATTATTTTATTCTTTGCGGCATTATTAATAAATCCCTTGTATATCGTTATCGGAGTTCTGCTCTTAATCATCTTGCATTTTATTAATAACAAAAAGATCTCCAGAAATCCATTTATCTATGCTTTTGTTTTTATAGTTGTAAGCGGATTTGTTTACTCTGTAAACTATGTCTACAACAATGTACTTGAACCGCATCAAAAGGACAGGATCGATGTTTTAATCGGAGATAATGTGGATCTGAAAAAAGAAGGTTATAATCTGAATCAATCCATGATTGCCATAGGATCGGGCGGATTAACAGGAAAAGGTTATTTAGAAGGCACGCAAACAAAAGGAGGCTTTGTACCTGAACAACATACAGATTACATTTTTACAACTGTTGGTGAAGAATGGGGTTTTGCAGGTAGTGCCGTAGTTATTTTACTGTTTATGACTTTATTTTTACGAATTCTTTATCTGGCAGAACATCAAAAGACAAAATTCAGCCGTGTATACGGCTACTGTGTGGCTACTTACCTCTTTATCCATTTCTTTGTAAATATTGCTATGCTTATTAAATTGTTCCCGACAATCGGAGTTCCTTTACCTTTCTTTTCGTATGGTGGTTCCAGTTTGTGGGCGTTTACAATTATGCTTTTTATCTTTGTAAAATTAGATGCCAACAAAGTAAACGAATGGTAACACGTAAACTAAAAACTCCAGGATTTATAATCAGAATTTTGCTCCAATTGGTTTTCCAAACTATCTTCTAATTTCGGAAAAAAGTCAATACCTGTCATTTTTTCCAGATCATTAACTGAAACAACAAATTCATACAAGGCTTTATCTGACTTTTTATGTGGCACTAAAAAAGCGATCATTCTTTTTTTATCTTTAGTTAAGAGAACCTTGTAAAAATAGTTAGGAACAGCCACTTTTTCATAACCGATAGTCTTTAAATTATCACTCAAAACTCCTCCCGTGATAACATAAACGCCATTATATTTAGAAGCCCAGTAACGTACTTTTTGTTCTAAACGATTCCAAACTCCAGCGTTAAAGTTATACTTTTGAGGAGAAACATTGGAAGTATAAAATGTTTCTTCGTACTCTTTAAAACTATTCTTTCTATCACCTGCCGGACACAAATGCCCTTTATTATACCCTGATTTTTTATAATTTCTCCAATCAGCCGAAGCTGTTTTCACTATCGGATCCTGATTAAAAAACGGGCGTTTATATGTCGCATTCTTCAGATCTTTTTCTTCTAAGGTATATGCAACCCATTCTGATTGTTCAGAAGTTTCTTTATATGAGAAACTATAACTTTCATGATGGTAAACTGATTTTGTTGTAGATGTTGGCAGAAAATCAAAAGGCTCATCCGAACTAACCGATTCAGAAAGAGCATAATCAGTTACTGTCTCATCATTTGGAATCACTTCTCTACAAGAATTTAATCCGAAAAAAAGTAAGAAATAGAATAGAATCAGTCTATATCGCATTAATCTTTATTTAGTACATTTGTGTAAATGTAAACAAAATTGGATGCAATGAAAATTTATTTAATGACTTTAATGGCTGTATTTTGCTTTCAGCTCAGTAATGCACAGGAAGACAAAGCAACTATAAAAGAGCAGAAGGAACTTTTAGCTCAGCAGAAAAAAATGGAAAAAGACAGAAAAAAAGCTGAAAAAGCTTTAAAAGCAGCTGAAAAAGAGCAAAAAAAAGCAGCAAAACGTCTTGAAAAGATCCATGATGCAGATAAAAAAGTAGAAAAGATCGAACAGAAAATAAAAAATAAAACTGGCGATGTAAAAGATTTGCAAAAAAAAATGGAGAAAAATAAGGCTAAAAACAAACTAACTCCGGAAGATGAAGAAAAGTTTCATGAAAAAATAGCTAAAAGAGAACAGGAGATACAAGAGCTAAATAAAGATCTTCAGAAAGCAAAAGAAAAAAGAGCAAAGCTCAAATAATCAAATAAAAAAGGGAACCAAATGGTTCCCTTTTTTGTATAAAGATTGAAAAATTATTTCTTTTTACCACCTTTAGCAGCTTTTTCAGCTTTAGCAGCTTCCTGAGCAGCTTTCATAGCAGCACGAGATACTTTCACTTGACATACAACAGTATTGTCCGGGTGCATGATTTTAAAATCATCAGACGCTAATTTAGTAACGTATAATCTGTTACCCATTTCAAGCGGAGTAATATCAGCCTCAACGAAATCCGGTAAGTTTTTAGGCAAAGCTTTTACTTTTAAACGACGTAAGTTTAAACGCAAAGTACCCCCTGCCATAATTCCAGGAGATTTTCCTGTTACTTTTACAGGCACTTCCATAACCACTTCTTTCTCATCATTTAAACGGTAGAAGTCGATATGTAAAATTTTATCGTTTACTGGGTGAAATTGAATATCTTGTAAGATACAGTCAATTGTTTTTCCACCTTCTAACTCAACTACAACAGTGTGTGCGTTCGGAGTGTAAACTAAGTTTTTGAAAGCTCTTTCGTCTGCAACAAAATGAACTGGTTCTGATCCTCCGTAAATAACGCAAGGAACCATTCCAGCATCACGTACGGCTTTAGTTGCCTTTTTACCTACGCTTTCTCTTTCTGATCCTTTAATCGTAATTGATTTCATTTAAAAAAATATATAATTAATAAAAAAATTTACATTAAAAATTTGCCACTGATAGAATTATTATTCTGTACCATATGCATTACTTCGGCAAAAAGAGAAGCACAACTTACCACTCTTATTTTACCTGACTCTTTCTTCAACGGAATAGAATCTGTAACAATCAGTTCCTTTAAGCTAGATTTCTCAATTTTCTCATACGCATCTCCTGAAAGTATTGCATGAGTACAGATCGCACGAACACTTAAAGCTCCTTTTTCAATCATCACATCGGCTGCTTTTGCTAAAGTTCCTCCGGTATCAATCATATCGTCTACCAAGATCACATTTCTGCCTCTCACATCCCCGATCAGCTCCATTGTGTCAATAACATTTGCTTTTTTTCTCTGCTTATAACAAACCACTACATCCGATTCTAAAAATTTAGAATAGGCATAAGCCCTTTTAGAACCTCCCATATCCGGTGAAGCGATTGTTAAATTTTCCAATTTCAAACTCTTCACATAAGGCAAAAAGATCGTTGATGCAAATAAATGATCCACCGGCTTTTCAAAAAAGCCCTGAATTTGATCTGCATGTAAATCCATGGTCATAATTCGGGTTGCTCCGGCTGATTCTAACAGTTTTGCTACCAATTTAGCTCCTATAGGAACCCTTGGTTTATCTTTTCTATCCTGTCTGGCCCAACCAAAATAAGGGATAACTGCTGTAATATGACGAGCTGAAGCACGCTTAGCGGCATCGATCATCAACAACAGTTCCATCAAATTGTCTGAGCTTGGAAAAGTTGAACAAATTAAGAAAACTCTAAGCCCTCTGATTGATTCTTCAAAAGAAGGTTGGAACTCTCCGTCACTATATCTTGAGAACGTAACTTTACCTAGCGGTACTCCATAAGCCTCAGCTATTTTCTCCGCTAAATATACACTCTGAGAACATGCAAAAATTTTTGCTTCTGGCTCGTTGAATGACATTTTTAATTATTTGTTTAGTAGTTAGTTAGTGTTGTGTCTGAAATAATCAGGCTGCAAATTTAGGAATAAATTTCAACTCTGAAAGTAAATTTTAAACATTTTTACTTTTTAATTTAGAATTTTTCTATACATTTGCACTCACAATTTCAAGAAGCCGCGGTGGCGGAATTGGTAGACGCGCACGACTCAAACTCGTGTTCTACGGAGTGTGGGTTCGATTCCCACCCGCGGTACAAGGCAAAAGACTGTTTTTAAACAGTCTTTTTTTGTTTAAAACAGTTTCTTTTATAAATTTCAGCTTTAAAAAAACATATTCCAATATCATGAAAAAGTTTTTAATCATCGGTTTAGGAAACATTGGCTCAGAATACGTTAACACTCGTCACAACATTGGGTTTAAAATTTTAGATCATTTTGCAAAAACAGAAAATATAGATTTTAGTACCGCTAAATTAGGCGATGTTGCCGAATTTAAAATTAAAGGCAGAACATTAATCCTCCTAAAGCCTAATACTTATATGAATCTAAGCGGGAAAGCCGTTAAATACTGGATGGACAAAGAAAACATTTCTAAAGAAAACATTTTAGTAATTACTGATGACCTGAACATTCCTTTCGGAACTCTTAGACTAAAAGGAAAAGGAAGCGACGGCGGTCACAACGGACTGAAGAACATTCAGCTTCTACTGAATACGAATGAATACCCCAGATTCAGATTTGGCATCAGTGATTCGTTCAAAAAAGGGCAACAAATTAACTATGTCTTAGGCGAATGGGACGAAGAAGAAAAAGAAAAACTACAAGAAAGACTTCAAACAGCTTCAGAGGTAATCAAATCTTTTGCTTTAGCCGGTTTAAGCAATACAATGAATACTTTTAACGGAAAATAAAAAGGGCGCTTAAAGCGCCCTTTTTTGATAAACTATTTTAAATCATTATTCAACAACGATCTTTTTAGTCACTTTTCTGCCACCATCTTGAATGGTTACTAAATAAATTCCAGATTGAGCATTGTTTAACTGAATCGCTTCATTAACTAAACCGTTTGCTTGGAATTCTTTATTCAAGATCAATCTACCTCTCATATCGTAAACATTTACAGAAACTTCATCTGAAACAGCAGTTAACTGTAAATTGAACGAACCGTTGTTAGGGTTTGGATACAACACAAAATCATTAGATTCGAAAGACTCGGTTGCTAATACAGGTACATATTCTGCATGACATAACTGAATAGTAAAAGTATTAAGAATACCATTTGAACCGTCAACAACACCATCTTTATAGTAAACCCCCAAGTACCGGCACTATTTTGCCCTACACCAGCATTAATATTTCCTATTGAATAAGGTACAAAGTCACTTCCAGTTGTTGTTTGAGCACAATCTACAGCTACCCCAGAAGTATCAAACCATTTATCCAAATCTGCAGTAGTACATGTGTTATTATACCACAATGCAGTAATCAAGCCGGCAGAAGTATCTTCCCATGGTTGTTTTAACAAGATATTTACTTGACCAATACTTGGATGAGTAACATCAGCATAATAATTAATATCCGTTATTACAAAAGAATCTGTAATAGGTAAATTATACCCTGCATAGCTATTAGCTGTTGATTCAGCAATACTTGCATTTAAATTAAAAGTATAATCTTCACAAACATTTTGAGCTTGATAAGTATAATCTCCAACAGCTATATTTTGTAAATTAACATTAAAGAAGATATTTGCCGAAGCTTTTACCATAACTCTACAGTTAGCAGCAGTTACGTTAGGAACAGTAATCGTTTCAGAACCATCATTAGCAGTTGCAGAAACTAATGTTGTTCCCCAAGTTTGTCCCCCATCCGTAGACAACAAAATATCCACATTATCTCCGCCACTGATCGTATTTGTATTATTAACTGTCCATGTAATAGTTTCCGTTGTTCCCGGCGTCCACACAATTCCAGTAGTATTTTGAGACGTTACTGTCAAAGGCCCTTTAGTACCACTTACGGTAACAATCACATTATCATAACCTGTTTGCCCCTGACCTACTACATTGTCCCTAACAGTTAATCTAAAGCTTAAAGTTCTGGCTACAGAACTTAATGCTTCTACTAAAATCGCATCTCCATCGGTAGTAGTTGAACCGCTCAATACAGAAGTCATATTAGGAAAATATCTTGTCGGCGAAGTTACAGGATCATAAGATCTCCAGTTTGGACCAGAAGTTTTTGTTTCTGACGCTGCTGAATTTGCCCCTGTTAAAGTACCGCTTGAATCATCATATTGTTCCCAACAATAGGTAAGGTTACCTCCTCCAATATCCGTAGCAGAACCTGTCAGCATAAAAGGAGTACTTTTCGGAATTGTATAATCAGCCCCGGCATTAACAACCGGTGCACCATGAGTTATCGCTGTCGAAGTAGGACAACTTTTTGTTGCCATATTAGACTGAACCTGAGCGATACTAACAGCATGAAAATAATCATCAGAATGTGACTGAACATCTTGAGATGTAATTCCTGCATAGCCCATAATTGTTGATCCGGAACCAACTTCCATATTTGCCCCATAACCTTCATAGCTCATAGAAAAAGTGTGGTTTGCACCAAATTGATGCCCCATTTCATGCGCTACATAATCAATATCAAAATTATCTCCGGCAGGAACTCCGTCAGCCGGTGAGGTAAATCCACTTCCTTTATTCTCATCAAGTGGACTCAATGTATCGTTAACACAAACACATCCGATACATCCTGCATTTCCTCCACCTCCGGAAGCCCCAAATAAGTGACCAACGTCATAAGCCGCATTATTTGCCGTTATAGAAGTTGACGCACCGGTTAAACTTGAACTCAACGTATTCTGAAGTTCCGTATTCCATGCTCCGGAAGCTCCGGAAGAAGCATCTGAATAAGGATCTGTTGAAGCATTATAATAAATAACATTAGTAGATTGAGAAACGATATTCATATGAATAGCAAAATCATTTTCAAAAACACCATTTACTCTAGTCATAGTTGCATTATATGCTGCCATAACCAAGGCTACATCAGAAGCACTTGTTGCTCCGAAATAATTTGCATATTCTGCAGTACAAGACAATGCCAATCTGAAAGTCAATAATTGACTGGCACTTGATCTCCCAACTTCAGAAAATCTATCTGAAAAATCTGAAGCTAAAGTCTGTTCCTGTGTAGAACATGTAAAAGGTAATTTCCCTTTTTCACGACCAGAGCTGTAAACAGCATAAACCTCTCCGTTTTTAGAGATCGGTTCTAAAAATTCATTTCTTTTCCCCGTTCTAAAAATTACACCTTGAATTCCTTTCGGGTCTAAACTTAATCTTAAACGAGCGAATTTATCATCTATCCCTTCACCAACATAAGATCTGATTCCCGGGAATTGTGCCTGTAAATCAGAATCGAAATTTGATGCTTCATACATTCTAAACTTCTCTAAATTGCCTGATGCATTCGGAATTTCAACAATAACTGTTGAATAATCCCCGGAATTTCTTTCCGGAGCAGCTAAAAGTGATCTTGTCATACTTGACAAATCAAGACTTCTTGTCAGATAGCTCGTAGGAAAACTTACTCGCTCAATCGTATTTCTTTTTTCAAATGATCCTTTTTTTACATCCGACCAAACTTTACCGGTTTGACCATAAGAAGCCTGTAAAAAAACGAAAGAGGTGAAAAATGAAAATAGTAATGTTTTTTTCATTTCTTGTTAACAATTTGGTTAAGCCACAAATATAAAAAAACAAGGGAGATAATTAACATCCCCCTTGTTTTTTAACATTATATATAAATATTATGCTTTTTATTCAATCACTATTTTCTTAGTTACTTTTCTACCTCCGTCTTCAATCGTAACTAAATAAACACCAGATTGAGCATTTGATAACTGAATAGATTCATTTACCAATCCATTAGCCTGAATTTGTTTATCCAATATCAATCTACCCCTTATATCATTAACTCTTACAGTGATATTATCCGAAACGGCTGTTAACTGTAAATTAAACGAACCATTGTTCGGATTAGGATAAATTACAAAATCATTTGAATCAAAAGTTTTTGTAGCCAAAACTGCTGTCTGCGTACAAACTTCTATAGACCAAGAGTTAATTTGCCCTGTATCTGCATTATAAAAATCTGCTGTATATAAGGTCCATGTTCCATTAGGATCAAGCCCGTTGAATACAGATAACGGATTTGAAGGAGAAAAAGTTCCGGTCATATTTGCAACACATGTAAATGTAGGCGAACCATCACTTAAAGTGACATTAAAATTATCATTACCTCCACAAGCTCTATCCCAAACAATATCGTAAGTAGATCCATCCGGATGATCAATCTCAATCACTAAATCGTTTGGCCATGTATGAGTAACATCTAAACTAACATTCACATCTGAAATTGTCCCTGTAGCCGGTACACTTATTGTATTAGAAACAACAGCCCCTGGTGTATTTGCCGCAGTACCATCAGGAATTACCAACGGTGTACTATTTGTATAAGTATTACAAGTTGTAGTTACCACATATCCTACCGCAAAATCTTCAGTATTAACATTGAAGAAAATATTATTACTTGCTTTAACCATCAACCTACAGAAAGGCGAAGCTGTTGCAGGCATTGTTACAGCTTCTGAACCATCATTTGGCGTATTTGCTAACAGTGTAGTCCAAGTTGCACCTCCATCTGATGTGATCAAAATATCAACGTTTGAACCTCCTGTTATGGTATTTGTATTATTAACGGTCCATGTTACGGTTTGAACTGAATTCACATCATAAGAAATTCCGGTCGCATTTTGAGAAGTAACTGTCAAAGGTCCTTTGCTCCCATCAACTGTCACAACCATATCATCAAAACCGGTTTGTCCCTGACCTGTCACATTATCTCTAACTGTCAATCTAAAGTTTAAGTTTCTGGAAACAGAACTCAAAGCCTCAATTAATATCTCTGAACCACTGGTAGTTGTTGATCCATTGAATACCGATGTTAAATTAGGCATATATCTTACTGAAGTTGATACCGGTTTATAAGACATCCAGTTAGGTCCTGAAGCTTTAGTTTCAGAAGCTGCTGAATTAGCTCCTGTTTGGGCAGGACTTGCATTATCGTATTGCTCCCAACAATAGGTCAAACTTCCTCCTCCTGCATCTGTAGCTGAACCATCCAAAATAAACGGTGTGCTTTTAGGTATCGTATAATTTGCTCCTGCATCTACAACCGGCGATCCATGCGTGATAGGAGTAGAAGTAGGACAACTTTTTGTTGCCATATTAGCCTGCACTTGAGCTATACTTGCCGAATGGAAAAAATCATCAGAATGCGACTGAATATCCTGAGACGTAATCCCAGCATACCCCATAATTGTTGATCCTGATCCAACTTCCATATTTACACCTGTTCCCTCATTACTGAAAGAAAATGTATGATTAGCTCCGAATTGATGTCCTAATTCGTGTGCCACATAATCTATATCAAAATTATCTCCTTCCGGAATACCATCAGCCGGCGATGTGATACCGCTTCCTTTCTGTCCGTTAACACAAACACATCCGATACATCCTGCATTTCCTCCTCCTCCTGAAGCACCAAACAAGTGTCCTACATCATAATTTGCTTCACCAATGACAGATGTTAATGTTGTTTGCAATTCCGAATTCCAGTTCCCCATGCTTGAAGCATCTGAATACGGGTCAGTAGTAGGGTTGTAATAAATTACACTACTGGTATTGGCAATCATAGTCATGTGGATTGCAAAATCTTTCTCAAAGACTCCGTTAACTCTGGTCATTGTTGCGTTAAATGCGGCCATAACCAAAGAAACATTAAGCGAGCTGGTTGCTCCAAAATAATTAGCATATTCAGCCGTACAAGATAATGCCAATCTGAAATCCAATAACTGACCTGTACTAGAACGACCAACCTCATTAAGTCTCTCACTTAAATCTGTAGCCAAAGACTGTTCAGGAGTAGAACAAGTAAACGGCAATTTACCTTTGTTTCTTGACGAATTATAAACTACATACACCTTACCATCAGTAGAATAAGGCTCTAAAAAATCATTTCTTTTGTCAGCTCGAAACACCATAGATTGAATTCCTCTAGGATCGATACTTAATCTAACCTGAGCATATTTATCTTCAATACCTTCTCCAACATACGATCTGATATCAGGAAACTGTGCCTGTAAATCAGAATCAAAATTTGACGCTTCATACATTCTGAAGTGCTCCAATTCCCCTTTAGAATTAGGCAAAGCAATAATAATATTAGATTTTCCTCCCCGACTCTATCCGGAACATTTGATAAAGCAGTTTTTAAAACATTATAATCCAGCTGAATTAACTTAAAATCAGAAGGAAAGCTTTGTCGATTAGCAGAATTAACAACCTGAAAATCTCGGTTCTTTACAGCACTCCAAGCTTTTTCCGTTTGGGAGTATCCCAAAACACTAAAGGCAAAAACTCCGAGTGTTAATAGTAGTGTTTTTTTCATTTTTGTTATTTTAAAATAGTTGGTTAACAAGCAAATATATAAATTAATTTTACTTTTACAAAAATTTAACATTTATTTTACTTTTTGTTTATTTTTTCAAAAAAAAGGGCTTTTCCTCATGAATGGAATTTTCAGTTGTATTATTTTTGTTAGAAAATTTCAGGATTTGAAAACAATAGAAGGAATAAATCATTACAAAGCTTCTGAAAAAAAAACCATCTTGACCCTTGGGACATTTGATGGCGTTCATATAGGGCATCGGTCAATAATTGAAAAAGTGGTCTCGGAAGGCCAGAAGAAAAACCTGGAAAGCATTGTGCTTACTTTTTTTCCGCACCCGCGAATGGTTTTACAACAAGATGATACTCTAAGACTTTTAAACACTATTGAAGAAAAAGGAGAACTACTTGAAAAATTAGGCTTAGACACATTAATTGTTCATCCTTTCAGCCAAGAATTTTCAAGGCTTACCGCTGAAGAATTCGTTAAAAACATTCTGGTTGAAAAGCTTAATATTGCTAAGATCATTATCGGTTATGATCACCGATTCGGCAGAAACAGAACAGCAACGATTGACGATCTGATCACATTCGGAAAAGAATATAATTTTGAAGTAGAACAGATTCCCGCAGAAGTAATTGACAACAATTCAGTAAGTTCGACCAAAATCAGGAAAGCATTAGAAAACGGAGAAATTGAACTGGCTAACTCTTACTTAGGTTATCCTTATTTTATAAACGGAACTGTAATAAAAGGACAACAATTAGGTCGTAAAATCAATTTTCCTACCGCAAATATTGAAATCAAGGAAAAATACAAGTTAATCCCCAACTTAGGAGTCTATGTTGTGCAGTGCAGTATTGAGAAAGAAACTTATAACGGAATGATGAGTATTGGTTTTAACCCGACGGTAAATGAAAACAAAAAGCTGAATCTTGAAGTGAATCTCTTTGATTTTAACAAAGATATTTACAACAAGGAAATTCGTGTTTGTTTTCTAAAACGAATACGTGACGAAGAAAAATTTGATTCGATAGAATTATTACAAACCCAATTAGAAAAAGACAAAATTTACAGTTTAAATTACTTCTCAAAAGAAGAATAAATAACATGTTCAAAACAACTTTTTTTAAATCTGTTGATATTGCTCCGCTAATTGTATTCCGGATAATTTTCGGGTTCTTAGTTGCCATGGAAAGTTTCGGAGCTATTTTAACCGGATGGGTCAAAAAAGTTTTTATTGAACCGGAATTTACCTTTCCTTTTATCGGATTTGAATGGTTACAACCCTTACCTGAAAACGGTATGTATTTGTACTTTGCCATAATGGGCATCTTAGGCATTTTTATTATAACAGGATTTTACTACAGGATAAGCATCGCTTTTTACACTCTCTTATGGGCCGGAGTTTATTTCATGCAAAAAACATCTTACAACAATCATTATTACTTATTACTATTGATAAGTTTTGTAATGATCTTTTTACCAGCCAATCAAGAAAAATCTTTGGACGTAAAGCTAAATCGTACCATTAGAAAGCAAACTATGCCAAACTGGATTCGGATGTTTTTTATAATTATGATCGGTATTGTTTACACCTATGCTGCTCTGGCTAAATTTTATCCTGATTGGCTCGACGGAACTTTTACTAAGAATCTATTGTTAACAGCGCCATTATTTAATTATATCAGTAAGGATTCCTTTATTTACGATCTGTTCAACCAAAAATGGTTCTACCTTTTAATTGCCTATGCAGGGATTTTTTATGATCTGCTTATTGTTCCCTTACTTTTGTTTAAACGAACCAGAACTATTGCTTTAATCAGTTCTCTAATATTTCATTTATTCAATTCGATCACTTTGCAAATAGGCATTTTCCCTTATTTCGCCTTAAGCTTTGCTTTATTTTTTTATCCTCCGGAAAAGATCAGAAGACTGTTCTTAAGAGACAAAGAATATATTACATCACAAGAACATTATAACTATCAGAACCGAAACGTTTTCTATTTTCTATTCATCCCGTTTTTAACGATTCAACTACTTTTACCCTTACGCCATCACTTAATTGAAGGGATGTATTATGGACAGAAGAAGGACATCGGTTAAGCTGGCGAATGATGCTCAGAAAAAGAAGCGGATATATCTCTTTCAGGATCGTGGATCGCAAAACCGATCAGTCTCACATTTACAACCATTACGATAAACTTTCTTCGAAACAACATACTCAAATAGCCACTAAACCTGATTTTATATGGCAATTCTGCCAAAAAATTAAATCAGAATACGCAGACAGAGACATCAGTATTTATGTCAATTGTAAAAATGCTATAAACGAAAAAAAACACCTTATTTTCATTGACCCTGAGTATGATATGGCTAAGGCTGAATGGAATTATTTCACCCATAATGAATGGATTTTGCTCCATGAACCCGATAAAGTTTTCTTAAAAGAATAAAAAAATCATAACACTTTAATAACTTTGTGGTTTAATTTTTTGTATGGATTATGGGACAGTTTCAATTAACTCCAATTGAACGTGTAAAGAATATTTCTAAAGAAGATTTTTACAATAACTACTTTAAAAAGCAAAAACCGGTAGTAATTGAAGGGCTCACCAAAGACTGGCCTGCCTTTGAAAAATGGAACTTAAACTATATCAAAGAGGTTGCCGGTGACAAAATTGTCCCTTTATATGACGACCGACCTGTTTCTCATGAAGATGGCTTTAACGAGGCTCATGCTAAAATGAAAATGAGCGATTACATCGATTTATTACAAAAAGAGCCTACTAACTACCGTATTTTTTTGTACAATCTGATGAAAGAAGTTCCCCAACTTCAGAATGATTTTAAATGGCCAAATATAGGACTACGATTGGTTAAACAGCTTCCGATGTTATTCTTTGGCGGCGAAAATGCTAAAGTTTTCATGCACTTTGACATTGATTATTCTAATATTTTACATTTTCATTTTCACGGCAAAAAACAGTGTATCTTATTTGACCCGAAACAAACACCATACATGTACAAAGTTCCGCATTCCTTAATTTCAAGAGAAGATATTGACTTTGACAACCCTGATTTTGATAAATTTCCGGCACTTCAAAAAGCAAACGGTTTACTCTGTGAACTTAATCATGGAGATGTTTTATTCATGCCTGAGGGATTCTGGCATTATATGAAATATGTTACTCCTGGATTTTCTATGAGTTTAAGGGCATTTCCCAGCAAGCCAAGCAATCTTTTAAAAGCCGCCTACAATGTTTTTGTCATGCGTCATTACGACAATTTTATGCGTAGAAGAAAAGGACAAGACTGGATCGATTATAAAAACGAGAGAGCTATAGCTGATACACACAAGAATATATAAAAAAAGCGACTTAAAGTCGCTTTTTTTATTTTGTATTCAATTCTGTAAAGTACTTATAGAATAACGGAATGGTTTCAATACCCTTAAGGTAATTGAACACTCCAAAATGCTCGTTTGGCGAATGAATAGCATCGCTATCCAAACCGAATCCCATCATAATTGTTTTGCTTTTGAGCTCTTTTTCAAACAAAGCTACAATCGGAATACTACCTCCTGAACGAACCGGAATCGGCACAATCCCAAAAGAATCTGCATAAGCCTTTGAAGCGGCCTGATATCCAATTGAATCTATTGGCGTAACATATCCTTGACCTCCGTGATGCGGTGTAACCTTTACTTTAACTGCTTTAGGTGCTATACTTTCGAAATGTTTTGTAAATAATTCAGTGATCTCTTCCCAATCTTGATTGGGCACTAAACGCATCGAAATTTTAGCATACGCTTTACTCGGAATTACCGTTTTTGCTCCTTCACCGGTATAACCACCCCAAATACCATTAACATCTAAGGTCGGACGGATGGAATTACGTTCATTGGTCACATACCCTGTTTCTCCGTAAACATCTTCTATATCTAATGCTCGTTTATAACTTTCTAAAGAAAACGGCGCTTTAGCCATTTCTGCTCTTTCCTCTGCTGAAAGCTCTTCTACTTTATCATAAAAACCGGGAATGGTAATATGGTTATTCTCGTCATGCAAAGAAGCGATCATTTTTGTCAAAACATTAATAGGATTGGCCACTGCTCCACCATACAATCCGGAATGCAGATCCCTGTTAGGGCCGGTCACTTCCACTTCCACATAACTTAATCCTCTTAACCCGGTAGTTATTGAAGGTTGTGTATTAGAAATCATTCCTGTATCGGAAATCAAAATAACGTCATTGGCTAATTTCTCCTGATTCTGTTCTACAAACCATCCCAGACTTTTTGAACCTACTTCTTCTTCTCCTTCGATCATAAACTTAACATTACAAGGCAGGCAATCATTCTTCATCATATACTCAAAAGCCTTGACATGCATATACATTTGCCCTTTATCATCACAAGCTCCTCTTGCAAAAATGGCTCCTTCCGGATGGATAGTCGTTGCTTTTATAACAGGTTCGAAAGGAGGTGAAGTCCATAATTCTACCGGATCGGGCGGCTGAACATCATAATGCCCGTAAACCAGTACTGTCGGTAAATCTTTGTCTATTATCTTTTCACCGTAAACGATCGGATAGCCTGGAGTTTCACATAATTCTACTGTATCACAACCTGCCTCTTCTAATCTTCTTTTCACTTCTTCAGCTGTAGTGATCACATCATGTGCATAAGCACTATCTGCACTAACTGAAGGTATTTTTAATAAATCAACTAATTCATTTAAAAAACGTTCTTTGTTTTCCTGAACGTACTGCTTTATATTTTCCATTCTTTTATTTTGAATATTTTCAAAAATACAAAATTGTTTTAATAGTAAATTCTTAAAAATTGTTATAAAAACAAAGCCTATTATTTATAAAACTCAAAAACAACTTTTTAGTACATAAAAAAAGCGACAGAAATCTGTCGCTTTTTAATGGTTTTATTATCTTGATTAGAAGATCACTTTTCTAATTATTCTTTCATTATTTTCTAATACAACCTCAACAATCAATGCCTGATTTGATTTTGCAATACCTTCCACCTGAAGTGTTGAAGTACTCACTTGTTTATTGAACAACAACTGACCTAGTACATTGTGGATCGTTACTTGTTTTATTGTATTATTTGCAGAATTAATAATCAAGTTTTCAGCAGATGCTATTGTAACTTCATTTTCATTACCCGTAAAAACGTCTGTAGTCAGTGCTACTGTAGTATAGCGAAGGACAAAACGATCGTTATCCTCTCCGGCAACAGTATAGAAGCTATATGGTGCTTGTCTTAAATCATGAATAACATTTAGTTCTTTATCTTCAAGATAGATATCCTGACTGCCTGTAAAAAGGCCATCAACAGCAGCAATTGAAATATTATATGTTCCGTTTGAAGGTGCAAAATAACCCATTTGTACTTTATCTTTATTATCAAATGGTAAAACCCTACCCTGGATAGTCATTTTATCTTCATCAATGATAGAATAAATCTTCATGCTGGTTTTAACCGCTGTTACAGCATCAAACATTCTGTCTTTTCCTTCCGTTGCCCCGGCAACATACCCTACTAATGTTCTATCTGAAACAGCATTTGCATTTGAAATATCCAACCAAATTCTATGCTTTTCAATACCTATATTTGCTATTTTACCATTAGACTGACGATAAAACTGACTGTTATCATAACTAGTACTTCTTAAAGCATTATTGAAAGTTACTGTTTCAGATGTTGTAGAACCATCCAACATATTCACCAAGAACGATTGCCCTCCTGCAATATACCCGTTAAATCCTGCCGGACCACTTACTGTACCTGTCCCGTTAAAAGTAATATAATCGTTCGGAGTATAGTTAGCTACAAACGTTCCGTAAAAAGGGTTATTAATAGCTGTTGAAGGCGATGTTGAATGTGTCCAAACACGAACAGCTCCTTCGATATTTGTGTTTGCCAATAAGAAATCTTCTGCGCTGATCGCTGACGGATACGGATTACCGACTAAGTTCCAGTTATCATCAAAACGAGTGATTGTCGTTCCGTTAGTTCCGGCATAATCTGCCCCTTCATACGTTCCTCTTTGAATTGTTGGTGTAACAATACCATTTCGAGCAACACCTGTAAAAGTTCTACTGAATACGTCTCTCATAATATAACCTACTCCGGCTGCCATTGAAGATCCTCCGGCTGCAACCCAATTTCCTTCTCCTCCGTTTGTATTGGCAACTGTAGTAGCCCAAGTATACACATAACCTGATGGTGCATTAGCACCATCAACAGGTGAAGACCAGTAAACGTAGTCAAATGTATTACCCGTTGTTGTTCTTTCATAAGTAATGTCTCCGGTATTTACTCCTGCATCATTTATCTGTACCAAAGAACCGTCATTATGTACTGTTAAAGTACCATCAACTACCAGATTGTTTTCAATCAAAACATAATCAGCTGCCTGAACATCTAAAGTAAAGCCCGTATTTACTACTAAACTACAACATTCGAAACTTCCGTTTACAGCCGTATCATAGTTTCCATTAATAGTCGCTGCTTTCATTAAATCGGGCACGCCGTTTGACCAAGTTGTTCCATCCCATACAGTAGCGCCTTCTTTTATGATTGCCGCATCAGTAGCAGTAAAACATGTAACTGCATCTTCTCTAATTTGACAATAATATTGATAGCCATTTAAACCACTTGTTGATGAAATATTTAAAGTAGTTGAAGTAGCTCCGCTATAAACACCGCCATTACTAACTGCTGACCAACCTGTGTTCCCTGGCACATTTACATACCACTGATATGTTAAACCAAAACCTCCGGCTACCCCTTCGGTTCCTGAAACAGTTAGCGTTGCCGAAGTAGATGAGCAGCTAGAATTAACATCTACCGGATTAAGAGTTACCGAAGGGCTATTCCCGTTAGCATCCGGAAGAACCAATCCTGCACTAGGATAACATTCCCCAGCAGCTAAAGGTGTAGTACTCCAATCTGCAGCGACAAAAGAAGTTCTTGCACTTAGTGCCCCTGCATTTCTAACCATATAGTATCCTGGTCCTGTAGCGTATGTATGTACATCATCAATTACAACACTTCCATCCGCATTTCTTAATTGAATACCGTCGTCTTCATTAAAACCGTTATCGATAGTACCATTTGTTGATGCTGGTCCGCAACTCCCCACAGAAACCTTTAGTATTCCTAAATCACCTGGTGCAATTGTACCTGTTAAAGCAGCATAATCTATCTCATTTCCGTCATTATAGTTACTGGTTCTCCAAATACTATAATTGGTCATATCAACTGTCGCTGCGGTACCATTATACAAAGTTATAAACCCGCCAGAGCCTGTTTGTTCATCATGAATATCATATATTATCAAATCTGTAATCGTGCTTCCTTCACAAGAAGTTCTATCATTTGTAATTAATGTAAATGCAGCACTTGTATCGCAAGGCTGACTGTCTGTAATTATGATATCTCCGGTAGTAGCTCCACTAGGCACTATTGCTACTATTTCCGTTGCAGAATTAGAAACTATACTGGCACTTACTCCTCCAAAAGACACAGAAGAACCTGTTAAATCTCCTGACGAAGCTGTAATTGTAACTTCAGTACCTACAGGTCCGGAAGTAGGCGTTACTGATACGACCGCCGGAGTACAAGGTGTTCCACAAAACACATTAACATTACTCAAATACCACGGTGAAGTAGTAGAAGATGCTTTTGTAAATCTTATATAAACTGTAGAAAAAGAAGTATATGCAGATAAATCAACTGTACAAGCAGTTATACTTCCTGAAGTAGTATTAGAATGGTCGTATGTAAAGACAGTAGTAAATGGTCCTGTCTGAGAAGTTGTTGAAACTTCAATTATTAAATCTTTTGCACTTGTATTTGTTGTTCTTCTCAAATCAAATGTTAAACTTGCGGGATTTGAAAGCGCTAAAGTTGTTAAATCACCCGCAAAGCTTCCAAAAACGGCTTCTCCTGAAGAATATGTAACACTATTAGCATCCCAACCTGAAGGCGTAGCCGAAAAACTTGATTCAGATAAACAAGGGCTATCCGTAATTGTAATTACCAAAGTTTCAGTATCCGTTCCATAAGCATTAGTTGCACTAATAGTTACATTATAAGTTCCCGGTGTTGCAACCGAACCTGTAATTTCTCCTGTAGTTGTATTAATCGACAAACCGGCAGGCAAACCGGTTGCATTATAACTGGTGGGTGTATTTGTAGCAACAATATCATACGCAAAAGCAGTACTTATAACCCCTGTTGCCGTTAAAGCACTCGTAATAACCGGTGGTGAAGTCAACAACCACTGAGCATACAAAGTTGTATTAGCAGTAATAGTAAAAGTTGTACTGGTTGCATAAGCAATTCCACTACCATCATTCGCCGTATTCCAACCATTAAATGTATATCCCGTATTTGTTAAACCGCCTGTATTCCCCAGAACAGTAACAGTATCTCCTGAATTATATGCATTAGCATCTGTAGGCACGGAACCTCCTGTATTTCCATTTCCGTCATAGGTTACTGTATAGGTCGAAACCCCGGAGATATAAGTTACCTCAAAAAAATCTACATAAATCCTATTACTACTACTACCATCTTTTTGATAAAATTCAACTTCACTAGTAGCTGTCAAACCGGACATTGTATAAGTAGTTCCAGCAGCTAGATTAGTAGCTCCCCCTCCATCAACGGTGTAAGCCGCAGGTCCTGTAGTTCCAGAAGCATGAACCACTACATCTGTTATAGTAACTCCATTTGAAGCATAAACTATTATAGAGCCTCCTTTTGTTGCGTTTTGATATAACCTTAACTGACCACTAAAAATAGCAGGATTAGAAGTTCCACTATTTTTAAAAGAGCCAAAGCCTATATTTGCGTCTAAAGCAATACCTGGTGCCGCTTGATTTAATCCAGTAACAGCTCCTGCTGCTGAAAAGTCATAAGAAACTGTCGTTTGCCCAAAAGAAAGAGCTGAAAAAAATAATGTTAAGAGTAGTAATTTTAATTTCATTTTTTTACTAATTTGGGTTAATAAAAATTAGTTTCGCCTTTAGAAAAGCGGGCAAATTTATGCAAAAATATTTGAGAATCAGTCTTTTTGTTAAAAAAAGGCTTTAATAAATTGTTAAGAAATTGAGTTCAAAACCTGAAAAAACACTTTCTGTTGCTGAAATCACAGCTAAAATGGAATATTATTGTTCCTACCAAGATCGTTGTTATAAAGAAATTTATGAGAAGTTAAAATCGTTTCATTTAATACCGGAAGCTAAAGAAAAAATTTTACTCCATTTAATGGAAAACAACTTTGTCAATGAAGAACGTTTTGCCAAGAGTTTTGTTCGCGGTAAACATCGCTATAAATACTGGGGAAGAGTACGCATTACGAATGAATTAAAGTTTCGGGATATTTCATCCCGACTAATTCGGGAAGCACTGGCTGAAATTTCTGAAGAAGAATATTTTGATAATTTTCACCAATTGGCAGAAAAGCATTGGATTAGTTTAAAAGAACCGAAAGGTTCTAAAAAAAACAAGAAGTTTACCGACTTTTTATATCGGAAAGGCTATGAATCCCATTTAATTTTTGACAAACTAAATGAGTTGAATACTCACTAAAATAAATTGAAAAATGAAAATTTAGATTTTCTTTTTTTCTTATTTTTCTGTGGTTTCTTTTGCTCCTCTTTGTTTTGCAGCGGAGCAACACCTACGTTTAAAACTTCTTTTAAATGTTGATTGATTTCCATGTTTAATTTTTTTTACAAAATTACTCACTACTTATTAAGATTGTCTTTATTCAAAATAAAGTAATCGTTAAATCTAAAATACAGATAAAACTTATTGCCTTATCTTTGCACAAAAATTAAGAACATGCTGGAAGATAAAAACCAACATAAAACCAATATAGAGTCTTTAGGTGAATTCGGACTGATTGATTATTTGACTAAAAATATTGAAATATCTCAAGAATCAACTTTGAAAGGTATCGGAGATGACGCTGCTGTTTTAGATTTTAAAGATAAAAAAGCGGTTATTTCTACGGATCTGTTAGTAGAAGGTGTTCATTTTGATTTGGCATATATGCCTTTAAAGCATTTAGGATATAAGGCTGTAGCAGCTAATGTATCTGACATTTGTGCTATGAACGCAACACCTACACAAATCACGGTTTCATTAGCTCTTTCTAACCGATTTCCTTTAGAAGCTGTTGAAGAACTTTACGAAGGAATAAAATTAGCCGCTAAGATCTATAATGTTGATATTATTGGAGGAGATACAACTTCTTCACAAAAAGGATTAATTATTAGCATTACAGCTATAGGCGAAGCCAATTTAAACGATATTGTATACCGTAGCGGAGCCCAACCCAATGATCTACTAGTGGTTACCGGAGACATAGGAGCCGCTTATATGGGGTTACAGGTTTTAGAACGGGAAAAGCAAGTTTTTTTGGTAAACCCTAACAACCAACCGGATTTAGAGGCTTACACTTACTTAATAGAGCGACAGCTTAAACCGGAAGCACGAAAAGACATCAAGGAGATTTTAGAAAAACTCGAAATAAAACCTACCGCTATGATCGATATTTCAGACGGACTATCGTCCGAAATATTGCATTTGTGTAAACAAAGCGGCGTAGGATGCAACTTATATGAGGATAAAATTCCGGGTGATCCGCAATTGATCAATGTTTGTGAAGAATTTAATCTGGATATCACAACTATTGCTTTAAACGGCGGTGAAGATTATGAATTACTGTTTACCATTTCAACGGAAGATTATGACAAAATAAAAGGGAATCCGAACTTCACTGTTATCGGACATATGACGGAAGAAAAAGAAGGTACCCACCTTATTACTCGTGCCAACACTAAAATTGCTTTAAAAGCCAGAGGTTGGAATGCTATAAAAGAAGAATAATTTATTCTAAAGAATTATTATTTATATAGGCTAAGAATTGCGGTTTATATTGTTCTGAAACCGTAATTCTTTGTTTATTTATCACTATCTGACCCCTTTCTACCACTTCAACATTGGGCAACGACACAATAAATGATCTGTGTACCCGCATAAATCTGTCAGAAGGCAATACTTCTTCCAAACTTTTCAGACTCATAAGCGTTAAAATCGGTTTTGGATTGTCTTTAAGCCAAATTTTGACATAATCCTTCAGTCCTTCGATATAAAGTATTTCATCGAATGAAATTTTCAGTTGCTTGTATTCTGATTTCACATAGAAAAAAGAATTCTCTTTTATATTTTCTTTTCTCTTTTTCCAAAGTGCAAACCATTCTTTTGCTTTATTAGCTGCTAAGAGAAATTCAGCATAATTGAACGGTTTCAGTAAATAATCCAAAGCCTCCGCTTTAAAGCCTTCGATAGCATATTGATTAAAAGCAGTGGTAAAAATTATACGTGTCGATTTAGGAACTACTTTAGCGAATTCCAAACCGGTCAGATCAGGCATTTGAATATCTAGAAAAACAACATCTACCTTTTCTTTTTCAATATAGGCTAAGGCTTCTACAGCGCTATTACACTTCCCTGCCAATTGCAGGAATGGTGTTTTCAGGACATAACGTTCCACTAAATCCAGCGCCATAGGTTCATCATCTACAATTAAACAACTTAGTTTATCTTCTTCCATCCCAAATTTCTTTAATTCAACAACTGTTCTCTTTAACATTTTGACAGCAACTTACCCTGTTATCTGCTACAAATTAATAGCCAAAGTTGTTATATAATTCTTATTACCGATCTCTATATCCATTGTATACCGATCTTTGTAAAGTAATGTCAATCTTCTTTTTAAATTCTCTAACCCAATGCCGGAACCACTTCTGTCAGCAGTACTTTTAGAAAAATTTTTATTCTCTGATCTGAAAATAACCGTATGATTTTCAACTTTCATATCAAAAGAGATTGTGGTACTCTCACTGGCGGAGACTCCATGTTTAAAGGCATTTTCAATTAAAGATACAAAAAGAAGAGGTGCTATTTTTATTTCTTTAGCATTTTGCGGAAAATGATAGATTACATTTACATTTTGATTAAATCTCAATTTCATTAATTCTATATAATTAACCATAAAAGTAATCTCGTTATTGAGGTCTACTTCTTTCTGGTCTGTTTCATACAAGAAATAACGCATCAATTTACTCAAACTATGAATAGCCTCTTTTGATTGTTCCGGGGAAACATCTACCATTGCATAGATATTGTTCAAAGAATTGAAAAAAAAATGAGGTTGCAATTGGTATTTTAAGTGTTGTAATTCTGATTGTAAACGTTCATTTTCGGCTTCTTTTTGCAATGCTTCTGTTTTAATCCATTTTTGCGTTGTTTTTAACGCAATGGAAAAAACGACGGGAACAGAAAAAGATATGATATCTACATAAATAAAAAGCTTTTTAGGAGGTCCCTGCCCTTTTATTTCAGGCCTTATCAATTGATCGACAAGAAATGTTTTTATCTCATTATTGACTAAAACAAATACGGCTACCATGATTACATTCAATACAACGAACAGCAGGATCTTTTCCCGAAACAGAAATTTATCGATCAAAATAAAATAGTTTCCGTAAAAAATCAAAGCATAAAAACACAGTGGTATCCAAGAATGTACCAATACTTTTTGAAGTGCTTCCGACTGACCTGAAGAGAGCAGATACGGAAGACTAAAAAGTATTATCCAAACTAAAAAATGGAAAAAAACAATGCTTCTTTTATTCTTAACAATATTCATTAGTTTAATTATTCGTATCTCAATGCGGATATCGGTTCTAAAGCAGCTGCTTTACGAGCCGGATACCATCCGAAAAAGATACCGGTTATGGCACATACAATAAAAGATATTATCACGGAATAGCTGGTAACTGCCGTAGGCCAATTTAATACTTTTTCTATAAAGATCGTAGACGTTAACCCTAAAAAAACTCCTATAAGACCTCCTGTGATACTGATCATCATAGCTTCGATAAGGAATTGCATCAAAATATCAGCTTCCTTGGCTCCTACTGCCATTCTTAATCCTATTTCCCGGGTCCTTTCTTTTACGGAAACGTACATAATATTCATAATTCCTATTCCTCCCACCAGAAGGGATATACTGGCAATAGCTACTAACAATACTGTAAGCATTTCGCTGGTTGAACTGAATGTTGATATCAATTCTTCCATTGAAAAGACATTAAAATCATCGTCGTCTCCTACTGATATCTTATGCTGTTTTCTTAATATCTCTGAAATTTCTTCCACTGCTGCCGGAGCATCATTCTCGCTCTTTGCGGAAGCTACAACTGACTGTAAATAATCGATCGCTAAAATACGTTTTTGTACTGTTGTAAATGGTGCTAAAATAACATCATCCTGATCCTGTCCGAAGGTATTTTCTCCTTTTTTTTCTAATACCCCTATAATTTTAAGCGGAATATTGTTATACCGGATTGTTTTTCCTACCGGATCGTCTCCATTCGGAAAAAGATTAGACACAACTGTTTGCCCCACAACAGCTACCTTGGCCGCTGATTTGACCTCTGCATTCGTAAAAATACTCCCCGAGCTAAGATCCCATACCTTAATAGTGAGGTAATCGGGGGAAATTCCGTAAATAGAGGTCGGCCAGTTATTTGAACCGTTAATTGCCTGTCCGCTTCCGTTAACTAAAGGAGATATAGCGGTGATATTTTGTGCCGTTGCTTTTAACACATTAAAATCACTTAGCGTCAATGACTGCATTTCACTCGGATCCATTCTCACTCCTCCTCTCATATCTGCTCCCGGACGAATGGTTATCATATTAGATCCCATACTGGAAATTTGTGTCTTGATACTTTCTTTTGAACCTTCTCCAATGGCTAACATGGCTATAACAGACCCTACCCCTATAATAATTCCTAACATTGTAAGGAATGTTCTGACCTTATTAAGCACTATGGCTTTCCATGCTATTTTAAATAAATTTAAAAGTCTCATTAGTCTTCTGTCTTTTTAATGTTTACTAAAGCTTCTGCTGCTGACAGAACATTATTATTTAATTCGTCTTTAATAATGTTTCCATCCTTAAGCACTATTGTTCTCGAACTAAAAGCAGCGATATCAGGTTCGTGTGTTACAAAAACTATTGTTTTACCCTGCTTGTTCAGTTTCTGAAATAGTGCCATGATCTCATAAGATGTTTTTGTGTCCAAATTCCCTGTTGCCTCATCTGCCAGAATAACCACCGGATTATTAACCAGTGACCTTGCAATCGCAACTCTTTGTTGCTGCCCTCCTGATAGCTGAGCCGGAGTATGGTATAAACGTTCTGACAGTCCTACTAATTTTAAGGCTTCAATTGCTTTTTCTTTTCGCTCTGTAGATGTAACCTCATTATTGTAAAACAAAGGCAATTCAACATTTTCTATTGACGTTGTTCTGGGTAAAAGATTATACGATTGAAAAATAAATCCGATCTTTTCATTTCTAATTCCGGCCAGTTTATTCTTACTTAACTCTTTTACAGAGACTCCGTCTATTTCATACGTCCCTAATGTTGGTTGGTCTAAACACCCCAGAATATTCAACATGGTGCTTTTTCCGGAACCACTGGATCCCATAATGGTTACAAACTCCCCTTCTTTTATAGCAAATGATATCCCTTTTAACGCATGGACGGTTTCATCTCCCATCACAAAAGAGCGTTTAAGTTCTTCTATTTTTATGATTGTTTTTTCCATTTTTTATTTCTTTTTTCCGGGTGGTTTTGGCATAAAAGGACTTTCGGCACTACTACTTTCTGTATTTGCCTCTTGCCCGCTGACCTCTTTTAATCCGTACACAACATCTTCTCCTTCTAACAAATTATTTAAAACCTGTACGTTTACGCCATCACTTGCTCCTAATTTTACATTTCGGGATACAATTTGATTGTTTTCCAACACCCATAATGTTGTTTGATTCTCATCATCCGCAACTGATTGTTTCAGCCTTTTACCGGTTACTGTTTCACTTTGTCCATTAAATTGCTCTAAATAAGCCTCATTCGGAATAAAATTAACAGCCTTGGCTTCAACAGTTAATACATCTTGTAATTCTAAAGTATAAATTGAAATAGTTGCCGTTAGTCCCGGTTTTAATTTTAATTCCGGATTTTCCGCTTTTATAACAACGGTGTAAGTCACTACATTAGATGTAGTTGTAGGATTTAGCCGTACCTGCGTTATTTTTCCGGAAAACTCTTCGTCCTGATAAGCATCTACCGTAAAAGTAACTCTCTGCCCTTCTTTTACCTGTCCGATATCGGCTTCATCAACATCGGCTTCAACCTGCATTTCTTTAAGATCCTTAGCAATAGTAAACAAGGTTGGGGTACTATAACTTGCTGCTACTGTTTGTCCCTCATCTACATCTCTTGACAGAACAACTCCGTCTATAGGAGAATAGATATTTGCATAACTCAAATTGGTTTGTGCTTTTTGTAATTCCGATAACTTTTGTATAGCAGCACTTTTTGCATTATTGTAATTGTATCTTGCTTCATCATAATCTGACTTACTGATCACATTATTCTCAAAAAGTGTTTTTTGTCTTTTATAAATAGTCTCTAAATAATTTTGTTCATTTAAAGCACTGTCATAAGAAGCCTTAGCCTGAACAAGTGCTGCCTGCAGATTGGTTTTATCCAATTCGGCTATCAATTGTCCTTCTTTTACTTCGCTATTATAATCAACATAGATCTTTTCTACTACTCCGGAAACCTGTGTCCCTACTTCTACCTGAGTGATCGGTTCTATTGTTCCCGTTGCCGTAACAGCAGATACAACATTTGCTTTTTTAGCTTTTACCGTTTCTGCCTTAATCTCAGACTCTTTATTTCCCGAAAAGAGAAAATAAGCCAGTGTAAGAACTATAATAGTAACTCCTGTTAAGGCTATCCATTTTATTTTTTTATTGTTCATATTCTTAAAGTTTAATTTCATTGCTTTGGTAAAACTGTAATAATTGTGTGTATAGAATACTTAGGTATTTTGCCTGAAAATAATTCTGTTCTGCATTTGTCAGTGTATTTTGCGCCACTACTAGATCTGATGTACTAAGTGCATTTAGCTCGTATTTTTTTTGAGCTAATGTATACGATTCCTGAGCGGCTTCTTTTGCTGCTATGGCTTGCTCTGTCTGCTCTAAGGAAGCTTTAGCATTTTGCCATGCCGTTTCTATTTTCTTATACAATTCTTTTTGTACAGTCCGGTATTCAATTTTTGATTTTTCAATACTAATCTTTGCATTCTGAACCTGTGATTTGCTTTGATTTCTATTAAAAATAGGAATAGATAAAGACAAGCCTACCCTTTGATTAAAGTTCAAATCGAGCTGATCGGCAAAGCCCAAATTCTGTGTACTGGTATATCCTGAACCTAAACTTCCTGACAAAGTAAGTGTCGGTAAAAAAGTTCCTTTTGCAATATCCAGATCTTTTTCCGAAATAGCAATCCCTAACTTTGAAGCCTGAATTTCAGGCATTTGAGCTAAAGCATTAGTATAGACTTCTATTTTATCCGGCAATTCGTTAACTACTAAATTATTTATGGTTGTTTCAATTTCAAAAGCATCCTCTGGCTCTAACTCTAATAATTGTTTTAATGTCAGTAATTGCAAATCATAAGTGTTTTGTGCAGCAATAAGGCTATACTTATTAGTTGCTACTTGCGATACTGCATCTGTATAATCTTTTTTGGCTACACTTCCTGCTTCAAAACGCGCTTTTGCAACGTCCATCTGTTTTTGAGAAGATTCTAGATTTTTTAAAGCAATAGTCACACCGTCATTACTATACAATGCCTGCATATAAGCTTCTACAATACTTAAAACAACATTATTCTCTGCTTCTTTTACATACATAGAATTCTGATCTACCTGAAACTTGTTTTGTTTGATCTGGTTGTTCACCTGATTTCCCTGAAACAATGTTACTGAGGTATTCAATCCTAAACTTGTTGAGTGGATTTGCTGTGCAACATAATCACTGGTAATAGGGTCAATAGTATTACCATTTGATAAGCTTTGAGAAGCACTACCTGTCAAATTAGGCCATCTGGATGATTTTGACTGACTATAATTTACTTCAGCAGAATTCTGGTCTAACGCAGCAGACTGTATGGTTATATTCTTTTCTTTTGCATACTGAATACAATCCTCCAAAGTCCACTTCTCTTTTTTCGCGACATCCTGTCCGAACGTCAAGACCGAAAAAAGTAAGGCAATTATTAATTTTACAGTATTCATTCTTTTAAATTTTTACTCAAAGTTACCTTCGAAGCAAAACCTAAAAAAACAAAATAGACCAATCAGCTATCTGAATATACCAACTGCTCCATTCTATCGACAAAAAAGCCCGCATTTGTGCGAGGCTTTTCATATAAACAATAATTGATTCGTTTATTTTTGTTTAGCAAATTCTAAATTTACAGTAATTTGAACTTCTTTAGCTACTGCCTGACCGGTTGGGTCATAAGCTACACCAAAATCAAAACGGTTAATTGTAGTAGTCGCCTGGAAACCTACTTTCTCATTACCAAAACCGTCATTATCTATTTTTCCACCGTAAACCAATTCAAATGTCACTGATTTTGTTACATTCTTGATTGTTAAATCTCCTGTTAAACGGTATTTGTTCTTTTTAATTTTTTTAATTGATGTTTGTTTGAATGTGATTTTATCATATTTTGCCGCATCAAAAAAATCTGCTGATTTTAAGTGCCCGTCACGAGCTTCCACTCCTGTGTTAATTGAATTCACATCAATAGAAAAATCAAAGTTTGTAGTAGTAACATCTTCTCCTGTCATTTTCAATGTTCCTTGATATTGGTCAAATTTCCCGTCAACAAACGAAATCCCTAAGTGTTTAATTGAAAAGGTTAAAAAGGAGTGATATGGATCAACATTCCACGTTTGTGTTTTAGTTTGTGCATTAGCAGCTATAACAAATGTAAAAGCTATAACTAAGGTCATTAATTTTTTCATGATTTCTTTTTTTAATTTAACAAGACAAATTTCCGCAGAAAAAAAATCAAAATGCTTAACCTATGTTAATAAAGAAAGCCAATGATAAAATCATCGGCTTTCCGGTATAAACTGAACTGTTTTTTTATTTCATTTTCATCAACCAATTTCGCATCGACACCTCTTCATTAATCAAACCACGCAATTCAGTAATGGCAACACGTTGTTGCTCCATTGAATCTCTATGACGAATGGTTACAGTCTTATCTTCTAAAGTCTGGTGATCTACTGTAATACAGAATGGTGTTCCTAAAGCATCCTGACGGCGGTAACGACGACCTACTGCATCTTTTTCATCGTATGCCACATTGAAATCCCATTTCAGATCTTCTACAATTTGTTTAGCCACTTCCGGCAGACCATCTTTTTTCACCAATGGTAAAATAGCTGCTTTTGTTGGTGCCAATACTGAAGGCAAACGAAGAACTGTTCTTGTTGATCCGTCTTCTAAGGTTTCTTCCTGAAGTGATTTAGAGAAAACGGCTAAAAACATACGGTCTAAACCTACAGATGTTTCTACCACATATGGAACATAACTTTTATTTTCTTCCGTATCAAAATACTGTAATTTTTTTCCGGAATATTGTTCGTGCGCTTTTAAATCAAAATCTGTTCGGGAATGAATTCCTTCCAACTCTTTAAAACCAAACGGAAAATCAAACTCAATATCTGTGGCAGCATTTGCATAGTGTGCTAATTTCTCATGGTCGTGGTAACGATAATTTTCAGCTCCCATACCCAATGACTGGTGCCATTTCAGACGTGTTTCTTTCCAATATTGGTACCATTTCATTTCTTCTCCCGGTTTCACAAAGAATTGCATTTCCATTTGTTCAAACTCACGCATACGGAAAATAAACTGACGCGCCACAATTTCATTACGGAATGCTTTTCCTGTTTGCGCAATACCAAAAGGAATTTTCATACGCCCTGTTTTCTGAACATTCAAAAAGTTCACAAAAATACCCTGAGCGGTCTCCGGACGTAAATACAGATCCATTGCTGAATCAGCAGAAGCACCTAATTTTGTACCGAACATTAAGTTGAACTGACGCACTTCTGTCCAGTTTTTAGAACCGGTTTCAGGATCGGCTATTTCTAACTCTTCTATTAAAGCTTTTACATCCGCTAAATCTCCGGAATCTAAACCTTTAGCCATTCTTTCTAAAATTTCTTTTTTCTTAGAAAGGTATCCGGATACTCTCGGATTAGTGGTTACAAACTGCTCTTCGTCAAAAGCTTCTCCAAAACGATTCTTTGCTTTTTCGATTTCTTTCTGCGCTTTTTGATATAATTTTTCACAATAATCTTCAATCAGAACATCTGCACGATATCTTTTCTTAGAGTCTTTGTTATCAATCAGCGGATCATTAAAAGCGTCAACGTGACCTGAAGCTTTCCAAGTTGTAGGGTGCATGAAGATCGAAGCATCAATACCTACAATATTTTCATGCATTTGCACCATGGATTTCCACCAGTATTCACGAATATTTTTCTTTAGTTCAACACCATTTTGAGCATAATCATATACTGCACTCAAACCGTCGTAAATTTCGCTTGACGGAAATATATATCCGTACTCTTTTGCATGCGAAACTACATTTTTAAATAAATCGTCTTGTTTTGCCATGTTGCAAAAGTAAAAATAGGATTGAAATTTAGAAAAGTTTTTTTGT
This sequence comes from Flavobacterium sediminis, assembly GCF_003148385.1. NCBI lineage: Bacteria > Pseudomonadati > Bacteroidota > Flavobacteriia > Flavobacteriales > Flavobacteriaceae > Flavobacterium > Flavobacterium sediminis. The sequence goes on from NZ_CP029463.1 coordinate 1,295,890, forward strand.
TTAAAATACGGAATTAATTGTATTGAAAGGTAGTAGTCCCTATTTTAAAGAATTTATTGAAGATATTGATCTTATATGTTCCTTTACTGACCTTTGCCTTTTCTAAAGGAATATAGGTACAAACATCTGTATCTTTTTGATTATAGAACGTTTCAATATAACCACTATAATGCAGTACAATTCCTTTTTGTTCTATATACGTCTGATCTATTGATATGACTTCATTTTCAGGATTTATTACCTGTATGTAGATATCTTTGTTTCCGGGCAATACGAACTCATTTGCTTCTAATGTAAAACAAACCCGTATTTCCTGAATTTTTTTTCTTTTAGAATCTTTATAGACATTGGACAATATCTTAACGCCTCTGGCTTTTACATTCAAAGCGTTTAATTTTCCGGGATTTGTTTTTTTATTGGCTTTGCGCAAAGACTGTAATTTTAATAACGTATTCCGGTTAGACTCTACTTTCCCTTTTAACTCCAGAATATTGTCTTCATCGCTGGTAATGCTCTTTTTCAGTTCGTTGATCTGATCAACGATTTCATTATTATCAATTTCTAATTTCAGCGTTTCTTGCTTATTTTTAATCTCTTTATTAACGGTTATCACATTTCCTTGCTCCAGAATATAATATACAGAATCATATTTTCGGATCATTTCGCTCAATTGGTTTTGGAGCAATTGATTTTCAATAGTCGATTTTTTATTCAGCATCTGATACTTTTGGTAAACATTCAAATAACCAAAAGAAATAAAGACAGCTATAACACTTGCCGCGAGTGTCACATATTTTAAATTAACCGCTGCTTTTAACGCCATTCTTACTTTTTTTCTTTAAATTAAGGAAATATTTAGTATATTTCTGAATATTTATCGACAAGATGCTAAAAAATCTGTTAAAACTGCTTTTTCCGGATATTTGTTACGGTTGCGGTTCGTTATTAATTAAAAACGAGAGGGTTATCTGTACAGCATGTCGACATACATTACCCAGAACATATCACCATCAATCTCCGGAACAAAATGAAATACATAAAAAATTTTACGGTTTATTACCTTTAGAATTCAGTTGTTCTTTTCTATACTTTACACATAAAAACAACGTAAAAGAATTGATCCACAATCTCAAATACCGCAATAAAACCGCAATTGGAAAAGAACTGGGCATGATTTACAGCAGCGACATTAGAAAAGTTATTGAAAAATACCATGTAGACTGTATTGTCCCGGTCCCATTACACCCTAAACGACTCAAAGAAAGAGGTTATAATCAAATAGAAACTTTTGCCAAAACTATAGCCGAAACCTGTAAAGTAGATTATAATCCGACTATTTTATACCGAAAAACATATTCCAAAACGCAAACTAAAAAGAATAAGGAATCACGCCAGATGGACAAAAGGAATGTTTTTGCCGTTCAATACAATAAAGAAAACGAAGGGAAACATTATTTACTTATTGATGATGTTTTAACGACCGGTGCAACCTTAGAATCCTGCGGAAATGCTTTATTAGAAATTCCGAATACAAAAATCAGTATTCTTACAATAGCTTATACCTTATCATAAATAATTTTAAAAATTTAGCATTGTAATAATATAAGTTGTTATTTTGTGATGAATTAGTTTTTACGGTATGAAGAAAGTTTATTTTATCATTATATTTAGCATTCTGAGTTTTACAATAGCCTTTACCGGTTGTGCCAAAAGAGGCACTATTACAGGAGGACCTAAAGACACTATTCCACCGGCAATTCTTTCTTCTCATCCGGAAAATTATCAAACTAACTTTAATGCTCAAGAAATCAGAATTACTTTTAATGAACTTATCAAAGTAAAAGACATCAGTAAGCAGTTGATCATTTCACCTCCCATGAAAAATCAACCTACAATTTTACCGCAAGGAAGTGCAAGTAAATTTATTTCTATCAGAATAAAAGATACTTTACAACCTAATACTACTTATAGTTTTAACTTCGGACAAAGTATCACTGATAATAATGAAGGAAATCCTTATTCTCAATACAAATATGTATTTTCAACCGGAAGTTATATTGACTCGCTGGCTATAATCGGAAAAATCAAAGATGCTGTTGAACAGAAACCGGATAATTTTGTTTCCGTACAATTGTATGATGCCCAAACGTATACTGATTCCACTGCTTATAACGAAGTACCTTTATATGTAACCAATACGTTAGACAGTTTAAAGTTCTTTTCATTAGAAAACTTAAAAGAAGGTCAGTATTATATTGTTGCGCTAAAAGACAAAAACAACAATTATAAATTTGATCCGAAAGCCGATAAAATAGGCTTTTTAAAAAATGTTATTACTATCCCAAACGATACTGTTTTTGAACTGGAACTTTTTAAAGAAGAAACTCCTTTTAAGGCTGTAAAACCGATTCAGGAGACAAAAAATAAACTTTATATGGGCTTTGAAGGAGATCCGAAAAATGCCAAGATCAAGATCAAGAACGGAGAAGAAGATGTTCCGGTAAGGATGACTAAATTCCCTCAAACCGGTAAAGATTCCGTTCAACTATTCATTCCGATACTTAAAGCCGATTCTCTTAATATTACTGTAAGCAATGGCGATTTTGAAAAATCGTTTACAACTAAGCTCAAAGAGTTAAAAACTAAAGATTCTCTTTCTATTACTCCTAAACCGACCGGAGTATTGCATTTCAGGGATCAATTCCGGTTAATTACGACTACTCCGATAGAAAAGATCGATCAGGAAAAGATCACTTTACTGGATAAAGATTCTGTTAAAGTATCTTTTGCACTGGAATATAGATTATTTGAAAATGAGATCATCCTTGATTTCCAGAAGAAAGAAAATCAAAAATATGCTTTAACGGCTCTGCCCGGAGCCTTTGAGGATTTTTACGGAACCATAAATGACACTTTAGCTGTGGGAATTTCAACCAAATCCTATACAGATTACGGAAACCTAAAGGTTAATTTAAAATCTGTTAAACGCTTTCCTCTTATCTTACAAATACTGACTAGCGATGGTACCGTTAAAGAGTCTGCCGTTTCTACCGGAGAAAGAACCTTACAATTTGATGCTATTGAACCTAACCAATATACCCTTAGGGTTATTTATGATGATAACGAAAATAAAAAATGGGACACCGGAAACTTTTTAGAAAAACGCCAGGCTGAAGAGATAGAATATTACCCAAAAGAGATCGATGTAAGGGCTAACTGGGATGTTGAACAAGATTTTTAAAATAATAAAAAAGAGCCAATGGCTCTTTTTTATTTTATATTTAGGTATCTCTTTTTATTTCGAAAACATCCTTGTCCTTCAAAAAATTGAACTTGTTTCGGCTTTCCGTAACTTTCTTCTTATCTAATGTGATCACTTTTATGGCATCTTCTTCAAAAGGAGCTACTATTTCGTTACCCAACTCATCTATCACTTGTGAATGTCCTACATAAGGCATGCCGTTTGCATCTGATCCGATCCTATTAACTGCCGCCACATAGCACATGTTTTCTATTGCTCTGGCTTTTAAAAGCGCATCCCAAGCCTGTATTCTCGGCTTAGGCCAATTGGCAACATATACTAACAGATCATAATTCTCAATATTTCGGGCAAATACAGGAAATCGCAAGTCGTAACAAATTAGCGGACATATTTTCCAATCCTTATATTCTACTACCAATTTCTCTTCTCCTTTTGTATATACCTCTTCTTCACCTGCCAAAGTAAACAAATGACGTTTATTGTAGTATTGAATAGCTCCGTCAGGAAAAACAAATACCAATCGGTTATAGTAATTTCCTTCTTCCTCGATCACTAAGCTCCCTGTAATAGCTGTTTTTTTTGATTTTGCCAGACTTTTAAGCCATAGGATACTTTCTCCATCCATCGTTTCAGCCACTCGCTCAGGATTCATTGTAAAACCGGAAGTAAACATTTCAGGCAAGATCAACAGATCAAATTTTTTAGGACAGGATAAAATCTTGCTTTCCAATGTTAATCGGTTAGCGATAGGATTTTCCCAATGTAAAGACGTTTGCACTAAAGCTACTCTCATTCTTTTTCCTTTTTCACAAATGTACTTAAAAAAACAAACCTGTCAGGTTTTAGATCTGACAGGTTTAGATTATTTTACTCAATCGAAAGGTACCTTTCAATTGATATCCGATTATTTTGTACTCGCTTTTAAGAACTCACGATTCATACGGGCAATGTTCTCTAATGAAATTCCTTTCGGACATTCAATTTCACATGCTCCGGTATTGGTACAATTACCGAATCCTTCTTCGTCCATTTGGCGCACCATATTCATTACACGATCCGTTGCTTCAACTTGCCCTTGCGGCAACAATGCATATTGTGAAACTTTTGCTCCTACAAACAACATCGCAGAACCATTTTTACAAGTAGCTACACAAGCTCCGCAACCAATACATGCAGCAGCTTCGAAAGCTTTATCAGCATCCTGTTTCGGCACCGGAATAGAGTTAGCGTCAATAGTGTTTCCTGAAGTATTTACAGAAACGAAACCACCGGCTTGTTGAATTCTATCAAAAGCGCTTCTATCTACTACTAGATCCTTAACAACCGGGAAAGCTTTACTTCTCCAAGGTTCGATGTAAATAGTATCACCATCTTTAAAAGAACGCATGTGTAACTGACACGTTGTAATTCCGGTTTCCGGTCCGTGAGCACGTCCGTTGATGAACAAAGAACACATACCGCAAATTCCTTCACGACAATCGTGGTCAAATGCTACCGGTTCTTTTTTTTCTGTAACCAATTGTTCATTCAATTGGTCTAACATTTCTAAAAAGGAACTATCTGTAGAAACATCATCTAATTTGTATGTTTCCATTGCTCCATTCGCTTTAGCGTTTTTTTGACGCCAAACTTTAAGGTTTATATTGATACTTTTTGAAGCCATAATCTAATTATTTATAATTTCTAGCTGCGATTTTGATGAACTCATATTTAAGTTCTTCTTTGTGTAATTGCTCTTGATTGATATCTTCTCCTTTATATTCCCAAGCTCCAACAAATGAGAAGTGCTCATCGTCACGAAGAGTTTCTCCTTCTGCATCCTGGTACTCATCTCTAAAGTGACCTCCACAAGACTCTTTACGCTGTAAAGCATCCATTGCCATTAATTGTCCTAATTCTAAGAAATCGGCAACACGGAAAGCCTTTTCTAATTCAGGGTTCAATTCGTCTGCTGATCCCGGAACATAAACATCTTTATGGAACTCTTCGCGTAATTTAGCAATCTGATCGATAGCTTCTTTTAAGCCTTGTTCGTTACGAGCCATTCCTACTTTATTCCACATAATGTTTCCTAACTCTTTGTGGAAGTGATCTACTGATCTGGAACCGTTGTTGTTCAGGAATTTTCCAATCTGATCTTTTACACGTTTTTCAGCTTCAAGGAACTCCGGTAAGTCTGTTGAAATTTTACCTGTTCTAATCTCTTCAGCTAAATAATTAGAAATTGTATAAGGTAATACAAAATATCCATCAGCTAAACCTTGCATCAAAGCCGAAGCTCCTAAACGGTTAGCACCGTGGTCAGAGAAGTTCGCTTCACCGGCTACGAAACAACCCGGAATTGATGATTGTAAGTTATAATCAACCCAAACACCTCCCATAGTATAGTGAACGGCAGGGTAGATCTTCATCGGGGTTTCATACGGGTTTTCGTCAGTAATCTTTTGATACATCTGGAATAAGTTACCGTATTTTTCCTCGATCCATTGTTTTCCTAACTTGATGATCTCTTCTTCAGACGGATTGTGGTTACCGTGAGCGTAAGCTACCTCTTTTCCTTTATTTTTAATTTCAGAAGAGAAATCCAGATAAACACCTTCTCCGGTTGCATTGTTTTCAATACCGAAACCGGCATCACAACGCTCTTTAGCTGCTCTTGACGCTACGTCACGAGGCACTAAGTTACCGAAAGCAGGGTATCTTCTCTCTAAGTAATAATCTCTATCTTCTTCAGCAATTTGAGTTGGCTTTAATTTACCGGCTCTGATTGCTTCTGCATCTTCTTTTTTCTTAGGAACCCAAATACGTCCTGAGTTACGAAGTGACTCAGACATCAAAGTTAATTTTGACTGATTAGTTCCGTGAACCGGAATACAAGTCGGGTGGATTTGTACATAACACGGATTCGCAAAATGAGCTCCTTGTTTATGAATTTTCCATGAAGCCGTTACATTACTTCCCATTGCATTCGTTGATAAGAAGTATACGTTTCCGTAACCTCCCGAAGCAATTACTACAGCATGCGCCGAATGTCTTTCAATTTCACCTGTAATTAAATTACGAGCAATGATACCACGTGCTTTCCCGTCTACTTTTACCAAGTCTAGCATTTCGTGACGGTTGTACATTTTCACACGTCCTAAACCAATCTGTCTTGACAAAGCTGAATAAGCCCCTAACAACAACTGTTGTCCGGTTTGCCCTGCAGCATAGAACGTACGTTTTACCTGTACACCACCGAATGAACGGTTGTCTAAAGTTCCGCCGTATTCACGAGCAAAAGGAACACCTTGAGCCACACATTGGTCAATAATATTTCCGGAAACTTCCGCTAAACGATGAACATTTGCCTCGCGTGCACGGTAGTCACCTCCTTTAATTGTATCATAAAACAAACGATAAGTACTATCTCCGTCGTTTTGATAATTTTTTGCTGCATTAATACCTCCCTGTGCCGCAATTGAGTGTGCACGTCTCGGAGAATCCTGAAAACAAAATGCTTTAACATTATATCCCATTTCTCCTAAGGAAGCTGCTGCTGACGCACCAGCTAAACCTGTTCCTACAACAATAATATCAATCTTCGGACGGTTATTAGGAGCAACTAATTTTAAGTGATTTTTATGTTCAGTCCATTTTTGTGCTAATGGTCCTTCAGGTATTTTAGAATCTAACTTCATAATAATATGTGTTGATTATTTTGTAAAATGAATATATAAAGGAATAATAGCAAACAATAGCGGAACTATGATTGCAAAAGCTCTACCGACAAACTTGATTGTTGGCGTGAATTTATTATTTATCCCTAATGATTGGAAAGCACTTTGGAAACCATGCCATAAATGGAAAGCAAGCGCTAACATAGCAATTACATATCCTAAAGTAGCTAACAATCCAACTTTAGGATCTCTGAAGAAGTCTACTGTTATCTTATGTAAATCTTTATAGACATTTCCAACCTTAACATTAGCTGCTGCATTATGAACTTCAGTTCCGTTAACAATTTTTAATTGCTTAGGAGGCATCATTCTATTAGCAGTTGTATCTTTAACTTCTCCTGCCAAAGCTACCTGATCTACCATATAGTATTGTCCTTCTGCTGTACCAACATAAAACTCTTTCGGTTGTTGTCCTTTAACAGAAATAGTAGTTTTCATTAATGGCATATTTTTGTCGAAATGCATTCTTGCCCAAAAATTCACCATGTGAGTTACGATGAAAACCAAAATTACCGTTCCCAAGATTGCCATGTTACGAGAAGCAAAACCGCTGTTAGCAGCCGGATTTGTCTTAACGTAACGAACCGGACGAGCCGCTTTGTTCTGGAACGTTAATAATATTCCATCTACCGCGTGGAATATAATTGAAATATACGTTAAATACGATAAAATTTTTACTGCCGGATTGGTAGTCATAAATAATGCGTATGCATTAAATTTTTCGCTTGCATTAGGTAACAACAATTGTAAATTACCTGCCAAGTGACCCGCCAAAAACAAGCATAAAAATAAACCTGTAAGAGCCATCCAGTATTTCTTTGCAATAGATGACTTTAAGAGCGCTGATTTTGCCATAATTTTATTTGATTGTAATAGTTTTATAAAAATCAAACAAAAATACGCTTATTTGAAATTAACTACAACCTTTTCGAGTTAATTTATAATGAATATAAAATGAATTTTAACATATTGATTAACAATAAAATACAAACACAAACCATTATATAAAAAGAATTAAAATTCGTTTTTTTTGCTATTTTAATATACATAAAAGGCTTTCGTTTTTATTTTTTTGATTCAATTAACAACAATTCCATAATTATCTTTTTACCTTTGATACATTAAAAATCTATACTTATATTACTATGAAATATCATGCTATAGACCGTGAATTATTCGTCAAAAATCGTCAAAAATTCACGGCACAGATGAAACCTAACAGTGTCGCTGTTTTTAACTCTAACGATATTTACCCTGTAAGTGCTGACAGCACTTTACCTTTTGCCCAACATCGCGATATTTTCTATTTGAGTGGTGTTGATCAAGAAGAAAGTATTCTTTTATTGTTTCCTGATGCTCCTTACGAACACCTGAAAGAAATTTTATTCTTACGGGAAACCAATGAACATATTGCTGTTTGGGAAGGCGAAAAATTAACTAAAGAAAGAGCTTTTGAGGTTTCAGGTATTAAAACCGTTATCTGGCTTCAAGATTTTCACAAAACCTTAAAAGAGGTCATGAGTTACGCCGATACTATATACCTAAATACGAATGAACATTACCGTGCCTCAGTAGACACTCAAACTCGGGAAGATCGTTTTATTAAGTGGTTCAAAGAAATTTATCCGGCACATAAAGTTGAAAAATCAAATCCTATTTTACAAAAACTACGTTCAATTAAAGAACCTCAGGAATTAGAACTTATTCAGACTGCCTGCAACATTACTGAAAAAGGGTTCAGAAGAATCCTGAACTTTGTAAAACCGGGAGTGATGGAATATGAAATTGAAGCAGAGTTTGCCCATGAGTTTTTACGCAACCGCTCTAAAGGTTTTGCCTATACTCCTATTATTGCAAGTGGTGATAGTGCAAATGTTCTACATTATATTGAAAACAATAAAGAATGTAAAGCAGGAGATTTATTGTTACTGGATGTAGGAGCAGAATATGCTAATTATTCAAGCGATATGACTCGAACCATACCGGTTTCAGGAAAATTCACAGAGCGTCAAAAAGCGGTTTACAATGCTGTTCTGAGAGTTAAGAATGAAGCCACTAAAATGTTGGTTCCGGGTACACTTTGGAAACAATACCATATTGAAGTAGGTAAAATCATGACTTCTGAGCTATTAGGGTTAGGGCTTTTAGACAAAGCCGATGTTCAAAATGAAAATCCGGACTGGCCGGCTTACAAAAAGTATTTCATGCACGGAACCTCACACCACATGGGATTAGACACGCATGACTATGGTTTGTTACATCTACCAATGGAGGCCAACATGGTATTTACCGTTGAACCGGGAATTTATATTCCTGAAGAAGGTTTCGGTATTCGAATTGAAGATGATGTTGTTATCCAACCTTCGGGCGAACCATTTAATCTGATGAAAAACATCCCTATTGAAGCTGACGAAATTGAAAGCTTAATGAATTCATAAAATAAAAATCGGTTCTTATAGAACCGATTTTTTTATAATCAGAAAAAGCTACTGACAAACTGTTGTCACATTGTGTTTTTAATTTTGTTTCATAAACATAAAAAAACAAACAAAATGAACACTAATGCACAAGTAATCAGCCCTGAACACCTGTTAAAACACTGGCAAGGTCACCGTACCCTAACCCGTCGTGTTATTGAGGTCTTTCCCGAAAAAGATTTCTTTGATTTCTCTATCGGAGGGATGCGTCCTTTTTCTCAATTGATTTCCGAACTTTTAGCTATTGCCGCTCCCGCATTAAAAGGGATCGTAAACAGAGACGAGCAACCGTATCAAGAAGGACAAAACGCATCATTAACCACAAAAGCACAATATTTACAAAAATGGGATGAAGCTACAGAGGAGATCAACCAGTATTGGAGTAAACTTTCCATTGAAGATTTTGAAAAAACATTCAATCTTTTCGGGCAATATGAGTTCCCGATCATTGAAAACATCTTATACTTCATTGATAACGAAATTCATCACAGAGGGCAAGCCTACGTTTATTTAAGAGCACTTGGACAAACACCTCCTCTTTTTTGGGAAAGAGAATTATAATAAAGTATGACCCCGAAGCATTTTCGGGGTTTATTTTAACAAGCCTGTTTTATAAGTTTCCAACAATTCCAACACCCGTTCTTTTAACCTTTGTGGCTCGACTATAACGGCAAAATCCATAAACATCAACAACCATCTTGAGAAACCGTTTTCAACGTCACGACTTAAAAAAGTCATCTCTATCTTATCCTCTACATTTTTCTGAGAAATAAAACCATGGTATTTTTTCTCATTTTCAAGATATTTGGAAATCTTTTTATCTACTAAAAGCACCACTTTTGTAGTAGGATATTCTTTTTCTTTGTTCAGGTACATTTCTAAAGCTCCGTGTTCTTTTACAAACGGAAACTTTGTTATTTTGATACCTTGAATCCTGTCTGCCCGAAATTGACGATAATCCTTTCTCAGATGACAGAAACCGAACACATACCAGTTATTATTATCGTGAAAGATCCCAACCGGCTCGATAGTTCTTTCCGACACCTCTTCAGCCTCAAATGACTGATATTGTAATTTCACTTGTGTTTTATCAGCAATGCTTTCAAAAAGAACAGCCATTGCTTCCGGCACAGCATCATTAAACAACTTACTTCCGGTTCTCTGAACAATAACTTTTGACTCAATGGCCGACAACCAATCCTTATCAGAATTTCTCAAAACAGATTTGATCTTAAACATAGCAGAAGTGTAATGTGCTCCTAATTCTTTATCAATGAATGTCTGCATCAATTTTTCAGCCGCAATAAAACTACCGGCTTCTTCACGGGTAAACATTACCGGAGGCAATCGATACCCTTCTACCAATGAATAACCGACACCCGGTTCTCCATAGATCGGAACTCCGGAAGCCTCCAAAGAGCGAATATCTCTGTAGATTGTTCGTAAGCTTACCTCAAAACGATCTGCCAGTTCTTGTGCTTTTACAACTCTTTTTGATTGCAATTGTATGAGTAGGGCAACAATCCGGTCAAACCGCTTCGGAGAATCATCAAACATAACTAATTCGTTTTCTCAAAAATAACCATTTGCTTCGGATTCCTAAGCATAAATAATTACAATCTATTACTTCTTATCACTTCTTTCATTCTTCTAAACTTTCTTTCTGTACTAATACTTTTTCTTGATCTATAAACACTTCACTATTGCTTTCTAATCCTTACTTTTGCAAAAAATTGATTCTTTTGAAAAAAACACATTACAAAAATGCTTCTATAGCATATAGTGATAAAGGCTCCGGAAATGCCGTAGTTCTTCTTCATGGCTTTTTAGAAAATCAAAAAATGTGGCGTCATTTAGAGCCGCTTTTAAAAGAACAATATCGTGTTATTAACATTGACCTTTTAGGTCATGGTCAATCTGACTCACTGGGTTATGTACACGCTATGGAAGACATGGCAGATGTTGTTTTTCACGTACTACTGGAATCAGGAATTAAAGAAGCCGTTTTTATAGGTCACTCTATGGGCGGATATGCTGCTTTAGCTATTGCCGAATTATATCCCGAAGCCGTAAAAGGTATCGTTCTTCTGAATTCGACTTCAAAGGAGGATTCGGAAATAAAAAAGAAAAACAGAGACCGGGCTATTAAAGTTTTCAAAAAAAACCATATAGCTGCAATTAATATGGCGATTACCAACTTATTCAGCGAGGAAAACCAAACCACTATGCAAGCAGAAATAGAACAAGTGAAAAAAGATGCTATCAACACTCCGCTTCAAGGCATCATCGCTACCCAGGAAGGGATAAAAAACCGTAAAGACCGGGAATTTATTCTTCACCAGTCTGATTTTCCTAAACTTCTCATTTTAGGAAACAATGACCCTGTTCTAAATTATGAAGAAAGTCTTAAACAAGCAGAAGGCACAAACACCAAGGTTGTTTCATTGCATGGAGGACACATGAGCCACTTAGAGAACAAAAAGGAAACTACTCATGAGATTCTTTCTTTTTTAAAAACTTGTTTCAACTAAACCCATTGCTCTTCAAAAGCTAAATCAGGATTTAAGATTTGTGCTATTAAAAATGCTAATTCTTCTTTAAAAAGCTCTACTATTTCCGGAGTAATATAGGTTTCCTTATCGTATGCGAAAGGCATAAATCCTCCTTTGAGATTCTTAAATGAAATAATTCCGGCTTCAATCTCCTCTTTCGGAAACCCGAATTGTTGAACATACATTAATGCATAACAAAGCAACTGAATGGATTTTTCATTTTTTAAATCTTCTGTCATGCCCTCAAAAGACTTGATCCTTAAATTTCTTGCTTCTACTTTTCCGGTTTTATAATCCACAATGCGCAATTTTCCGTCACATAGCTCTATTCTGTCTACTTTTCCGGAGATCTTTACTGTATAAGGCAATCGAGCATGTTCTAATTCTCCTCTTAATTCTGTTTCCAACATTAAGATCTTAATTGCTTCACCGGATTCTATCCTATTCTTTTCTAACTGCAAAAAATTGTATACATTTCGTTTAGCTACCTCAAAAGCTAAAAAATTTTTACCTTTTTTGATCTCACCTTCTTTATAAACTTCTTTAAACTTTTGCAAAACCACATCATCAAGTTGGCTTGTCATTAACGCAATACTTTGAAGCGATAAAAAATCTCCTACGAATGGCTGATACAATTGTTCCAAACTTTCATGAACTATAGTTCCCAGTGTATTAACAGCAATATTCTCTTCTACTTCATCCGATTCCCTGATTCCTAAGACTCTCTGAAAATAAAACCGGATCGGATTTCTGATATAAGCCGTTAAAGAAGAAGGTGAAAATCCTTTTCCTGTTGCAATTTCCTGTAAGCGATCTAAGGCAAGCTCTGATTTTTCAATTCGAATTTTTTCATACGGTTTATCAGGCAGAACAGCATTATAGATCAGATGTTGCATGTGATGCTTAGGGAGTTTTTCAATCTCCAACTGAGTAATAAACCTACTTTTTTCTCCTGCGTCGATCCCTTCACTATCCGTATTATACAAAAGAAAAATATTTTTTGCCCGAAATAGCAAATGATAAAAATGGTAACTATAGATAGCATCCTTTTCTTTATAGGTTGGCAAACCGATCTCTTGCTTTACATCATAAGGAATGAATGACTGCTGACTCTTTCCTGAAGGAAACTTCCCTTCGTTAACAGAAGTTATGATTACATTTTCAAAATCTAAAACCCTGCTTTCCAGAACACCCATTACCTGCAAACCGGTCAAGGGCTCCCCTTCAAAAGACACCTCTGCCAGATCCACAATCTGTTTATACGTTGCCTGAATGTCTTTTACGGAGATCATTTTTTCATATTTTTCCTGATAAACAATCATCTTATTAAGCATCTTATAAACGCTATATACGAAAGCCTGCGAAACTTTCTCATCCTCTCCTTCTGACCTAAGAAAGTCGCGAAGCATAATTGTGATCCCCTTAAGTGATTCCAGAATTTGAATGACGCTCATACCATCCCAACGAGAGAATAATGTTGTGAAAAGAGCTTCATTTACAAATGCAACTTCATTCTTTAAACGGAAAAGCGTTTCTAAGGAGAAAAAAGTGAAGTTATTGAAATTAATAATTTGTACCAGTTCGTGAAAATTACCGAATGGTTCTATAAAGGGATGATTCAGAACTTCTAATACTTCTTTATAATACAACGTGTAATGCTGCTCATTGCGTGTCAGTGCATTTACATGAAGTTTAATGATCTTCACAATAAGAAGTTGCACCGGATTATTCTTACTGGGATAACCCATAGTGATGTTAAGGCTATCAACCTTTTTCGGCAAACTATTTAAAACCGGAAGTAATAAGTTCTCGTCACCCAGAACCAATGCTGTTTTATCTAAAGTATGTCCATCTTCTGTCAAATCACTCACCAGCTTTCCTGCAATTCTGGCCTGACCAACTGATTTTGGAGTACCGATTATCTTAATATTCTTTTCCTCTGAAAAATGATTAAAGGCCCAATCAAAAGAATCTGACGCTAAATAAGGTTTCCAGTTCTTCTTAAAACGTCGGATAAACAAGCCGGCATCATGATGTACATTTTCCAGAAAATAATTATCGATATCCCAATAAACCTTACCTAAACCATTTGTTATGAAATGCAGTATGATCTTTTCTTCTGAAGCATTCAAGGCATTGAACCCTGCAAAAACATAATTAGCTTTTTCTGAAGAAAAAGCAGGTAATTTACGAACTGCTTCTCTGTAAATTAATCCCTGGTAACCAACTCCCCTTTCTTTAAGATGTTTATACAACTGTTCGTAATACTGAGGTAATTTTTTCCAGAAAGCCAGATGCTTATCGATCAGCTCTGTAGTATCGTTGTGTTCAAGTTTCCACCGTTTTAAAGCTTCAATATCACTCAAATAAGAAAATATGTAAGTCGGCTCTATTAAATAACGGTCGATTTCATTAAAGTCCTGAATTGCTATTTTTGCCCAACCTGAAAACACATCAAAAGACTGCTGATCTTCTTTCTCTGTCATTGAAAGGTAAACATCATAAAACTCAAACAAAAGTTCAATACTATCTACACTTCTAATGCCTGATATTTCCTGAATAAGCTCTTCTATACTGGCAATCTTTGGTGCAAAGTTGGTTTCTGACCATTCTTTCCTGAGAATATCCAATAAAAAAACACGAGCTCTCTTATTAGGCAAAACGATAACCGCTCTGCTCAAATCATCTTCATAGTTAGCTAATATCTTACCGGAAAGTGTTTGTAGAAAGGTTTTTGCCATCATATTATAAAAATAAAAAAACGTCCCGATTTTAGGGACGTTTTCTTTATCTATTTTTTTAAACTATTTCCGGTAGAAATTATTTTACTAATTTAACTTCAACTCTACGGTTGTTAGCTCTACCTTTAGCAGTTTTATTTGTATCGATTGGTTTAGTTTCACCAAAACCAACAGAAGTTAATCTTGAGTCATCGATACCGTTTTCTACTAAATAAGTTTCAACAGCAGAAGCTCTTTCTTCAGATAATTTTTGGTTTAATGCATCTGAACCTTGGCTATCAGTATGTCCTTCGATAGAGAATTTAGCAGAAGGATACTCTTTTAAGATAGCTGTAATAGCTTGTAAAACCGGATACGTTTGTTTTTGGAATGAAGATTTACCAGAGTTAAACAAGATAGTTTTAGCATACTCGTTTAATTTTTTGATAGCTTCATCAGAAACTTCAGGGCATCCGTGGTTAGCAACTGTACCAGCAACTGTAGGACATTGATCATCTTTATCAGCTACTCCGTCACCGTCTGTATCAGGCCAAGGACAACCAGCGTTTTCTTTAGGACCTTTAACGTTAGGACAGTTATCATCTTTATCAGCTACTCCGTCACCGTCAGCATCCGGACAACCTTTCATGATTTTAGAACCCGCTACATCCGGACAAGCGTCTTCTGAATCAATGATTCCGTCACCGTCTGTATCAGGACATCCGTTGAATTCTTTTAAACCAGCTACATCCGGACAAGAATCATCTTTATCAGCAATTCCGTCACCGTCTGTATCAGGACATCCGTTGAATTCTTTTAAACCAGCTTCTTCCGGACAAGCATCATCTTTATCATAGATACCGTCACCGTCTGTATCTTTACCTCCGAATTTGAAAGTAAGACCTGCAAAATGTTGGAAGTGAGTAGGAACATCTAAATCCGGCACTCTATTATCATCAAATGAGTGTTTGTAAGTAGTTTGTAATTGTAAACCTACTTGTTCTGTGAACCAGAAAGTTAAACCAACACCTCCGTTTACAGTACCTGCAGAAGCATCACCAACGAATTGGTAACCTCCACCAACTTGTAATGATGGGTCTAACCATTTTGTACCGATTAAATCCATAAAGCTGTATTTAACAGCTGCATCGATACCATAATATGATAAATCACCTGGGTTGTAAACTAAATCTGTAGATTCAGTACCAGGAACTCTGTCGATCCATTTGTCAATTTTGTTAACAGATCCTGTTAACCCTACTGAAAAACCATCTCCAACGTATCTGGATACGTTTAAGTAAGAAACTGATGGCAAGATGTTCCAGTTACTTTTTGCGTTTACTAATTGCACAAATTTCGGACTATCGTTTCCTTCAGCACTAATTTTAGTATCAACAGCGTTAACACCAAATGATACTGCCCATGGGTTGTTGCTGTCCTGTGCTTGAGTAGCTAAACCTGCAAACATAAAAGCAGCAGCAAATAATTTGTTTAAATGTTTCATACTTTACTATTTTAATTACAATGCGTTATAATTAGAACAAAAGTAATATTTTTTTTTAATTACAAAAAACTTTGTTAAAAAAAGTAAATATTAAAATTTCTTATCCTATGATATTTAACAACTTACCAACTTCTGTAAAGGCCTGAATAGCTCTATCTAAATGTTCTTTCTCATGTGCTGCCGATAATTGCACCCTGATTCTCGCCTTATCTTTAGGAACAACCGGATAGAAGAAACCAATCACATATACTCCTTTTTTAAGCAATTCATCAGCCATTGTTTGCGATAATTTAGCATCGTACAACATAACCGGGACAATAGCAGAATCTCCGTCTATAATATCAAATCCGGCTGCTTTCATTCCTTGTTTAAAATAATTAGTGTTCCACTCTAACTTATCGCGTAATGAAGTGTCTTTTTCTAATAATTCGAAAACTTTCAAAGAAGCTCCGACAATACTTGGTGCCAGCGAATTAGAAAACAAATACGGACGTGACCGCTGGCGTAAGATCTCTATGATTTCCTTTTTGGCTGTAGTATATCCTCCCATTGCTCCTCCAAGCGCTTTCCCGAGTGTTCCCGTGATAATATCAACTCTTCCCATCACACCCTTAGCTTCTAAAGTACCTTTACCTGTAGCACCTATAAATCCGGCTGCATGACATTCATCAACCATTACCATGGCACCATATTGTTCTGCCAAATCACAGATCTTGTCCAAAGGCGCTACTAAGCCGTCCATAGAAAAGACCCCGTCTGTTACAATCAATTTGAATCGACGACCTTCAGCATTGGCTTTAATTAATTGCTGCTCCAGATCTGCCATATTATTATTTTCATATCTGTAACGAGCCGCTTTACACAAGCGAACACCGTCGATAATAGAAGCGTGATTTAAACTATCTGAGATAATAGCATCTTCTTCCCCTAATAACGGTTCGAACACGCCACCATTAGCATCAAAAGCCGCTGCATATAAAATTGTATCTTCAGTCCCGTAGAAATCAGCGATCTTTTGTTCCAATTCTTTATGAATATCCTGAGTTCCGCAAATAAAACGAACAGATGACATTCCGAAACCGTGTGAATCCATCGTGTCTTTTGCTGCCTGAATTACCTCCGGATGTGATGAAAGTCCTAAATAATTATTAGCACAAAAATTCAAAACAGTCTCTCCCGTTGAAATGGTAATTTCTGCTCCTTGCGGCGAAGTAATGATTCTTTCTTTTTTATATAGACCGTTCTCTTTTATGGTCTCAATCTCATTTTGTAAGTGTTGTTTAATTTTTCCGTACATTTTATTTAGTTTAGTTTTTTGTTGTTTACAAAATTACAACTTCTACCTGATCTCCTATTGTGTAGACCAAAACTTTTTTTACCACACTAAAACCCATTTTTTCTAAAGCAGATGTATAACTCAATACTTGCCGGATATGCTCTTCTTTTTTATCTCCTGTTTTATAATCCAACAAATAGGCTTTCCTTTCCTCAACGACTACTCTGTCCGGTTTTATATTCCCTAATTGCTGATCGATAATCGTTCGTTCATTGTAAATTTCGCCTTCGGAATTAAAGAACTCGTGAAGTTCAGGATGTGTTACTATTTGTACCAATACTTCTTTTACTTCTTTTTGTTGTCCCATTGTAATCAAGCCGTTTTCTTTTGCCTGCTCCAAGGCCATTTCAAGATCATCTTTTTTGTGGATATAGGATAAAATTTCATGCAATACGTTTCCGAAATCAATAGCTTTTTGCTGATTACTCCCCCACATCAGAGCTTCTCTCTGAGCGATCCTGATATTCTGAAAAGGTAATTTTTCAGACACAACTTCAATCTTTCCTTGCGTTCCCCTTGCTTGATAAACAGAAGAAATTCTTTCAGGACTACCGAAAGTAATTGTTCTTTTTTCTTCCCCAAATCCTTTATACAGCTGTAAAAACTCTATAAAATAGGATGATAAATTATTAGGCAGTCCACTTTTATTCACTAAATAATTTGACACAATATGCAACTGTTCTTCGGCTCTTGTAAGTGCCACATAAAGTACATTAATTGCATCTAAAATCTCCTCCTGACTTCTTTCCTGATAAATTTCTTTTGCTTTTTGACCATAAGTCTCGACCTCACTTTTTTGATTCACCAAAGCTTTCGGAAAATCGATTTGATCTTCTTCATCAAAATCAATCCAAAGCTTGTCTTTAATTCTTCTACTGAAATTTTCTTCAGCAAACGGGTAAATGACCACCGGAAATTCTAATCCTTTTGATTTATGAATAGTCATGATGCGAACGGCATCACTTTCTTCCGGAGAAGGAATACTTTTCTGAAATCCGGTTTTATCCCAATACTCCAGAAAATCTGCAATACCGGATTGTGTTTTACTGTCACGCTCTAAAACCAAGTCTAAAAAATACTGCACATAAGACGTATTCGCTTTTGGCTGTATAAAAGCTGTCACTAATAATTCTACGGCTTCATACAAGGATTTTTTTCTACAATGAGCAAATGACACCTGAACCCCTGCTTTTTGAAGCTCCAGTTCGATTTCTTTTTCGGTCAACCCTTTCAGTTTCACAATAAAATCATGTACCGGCAATTCCGTTTGTTTGTATTTAGCCACATAGTATAGCAGAAAAACTTTTGATTCTTCATCTTTACTGTTATTCAAATACCGAAGCAAAGCAATGAGTAATTTTACTTCCGTTGCATTTTGAATCAATAAAGTCTCTGAGGAAAGGATCGGAATTCCGCTTTCGGTCAAATAATTGGCCAGCAATACCCCTTCAGACTTTCTTCTCGTAAGCAACGTGATGTCCTTATAGTCAAATCCGTTTTGTCTCACATTTTCGATGATTTCTTTCGTCTTATCCAGATAAATCTTTTCCTTTACAGAATAGTCTGAATCATCATCAAAAGTTTCAGCATTCTCTGTATCCGGAATATCAATAAAAGAAACCGAAACACAACCTCCCGGTTTGTCGTTCTTTTCCTGAAATGAAAATTCTTTATATAAATTTATATAATCTTCATTTTCAAACTTCCCGGACAAAAAAGCGAAAAACGCATTGTTAAAGTCAACTACCTCGTCATAACTTCTGTAATTGACCTTGAGCCTTTCCACTTGTTTTGATTTATTAGAAAACGGATTTTGATCTTTACTCAAAGCTATAAACTGTTCTGCTTTTCCGCCCCGCCAACGGTAAATGGCTTGTTTGGGATCGCCCACGATCATCAAAGAGCCCTGCACACCATTTTCTTCAGAAGCCAAAGCATTATCAATCAAGGGAATTAAATTATGCCACTGCAACACGGAAGTATCCTGAAATTCATCAATAAAAAAATGTCGATACTTATCTCCCAGTTTTTCATAAATAAAAGGCGCCGGCTGATCCTGAATTTCATTTGAAATGATTTTATTAAAATCAGAGATCGACAATACATTTTGCTCTTCCTGTATTTTTTTATACTCCAAATGAATAATATTAAGCAATGAAAGCGGATTGATATTTTGCAAAAAGGCTTCATAAAAAGCTATTTTCCCATAGTTAGCATAAACCTGAGCCAGCTTTTTCAATATCTCGGGCTTCCAGTGTTCAATACTATCCGCATCTTTGGCTTTGGCTTTCACCTTAATATCTTCTGGCTCCCAGTATTTCTTCTGTGTCGGTTTAAGTTCATTTTCCTGAATATTATCGAGATGTCTTATAAAATAAACTTGAAAAGAGTTAATATCAATTCCCTTATCAGCAATAAGATTTTTTATTGCTTTTCCTAATTCCATAGTGCTTTCCGTAAGTTCCTGAACTTTTATTTTCAAGACTTTCTTTATATCACTAAAATCACCGAAATTCTTATCTTCAAAAGCAGCTATTTCTGCTGCATTATTTTCGTTTACCAATAATTTAGCAACCTCAAAAAGTTCGCGTGAAACATCCCAATTCTTATCATCATCTGTTTTCGCTTTCGTAAACTCAAGCAAGAACTGAGTAATTGTCTCATCTTCTCCTACTTTGGCAATAACTACATCTACCGCTTCCTGTAACAGCGTATCTGTATCTAAAGCAATTTCAAAATTGGACGGCAAGTTAAGATCTTGCGCAAAAGAACGAATGACCTTATGTGTAAACTTATCAATAGTAGAAATTCCAAAAGCTGTATAATTATGGATAATATGCGTGATAATTTCCTTCGCTTTTTCTTTTATCGTTGCAATTGACAAACCGGTTTCAACAGAAATATCCTTTAAAAGCGGCTCATATTTTTCTGCAGTATCGCCTTTTGAGAATTCATACAAACTATTTACAATTCGATTCTTCATTTCCTCAACAGCCTTGTTTGTGAAAGTAATAGCCAGAATTCTTTTGTAAACATCAGGAGTTTGCGCCCGAAACAAAATTTTTAAATATTCTCTCGTGAGTGTATACGTTTTCCCGGAACCTGCTGAAGCATCGTAAATTGTAAAAGCGGCTTGTTTCAAATTGTTATATTTATCTTAATTATGGTGATATAAAAACTATCTATTTTACAGAACAAAGTTTATTTCGTAAATTTGGGAAAAATATTAATAATCTAAAAATATAATATTATGGCATTTGAGTTACCAAAATTACCCTATGCATACGATGCATTGGAACCACATATTGATGCAAGAACCATGGAAATTCACCATACAAAGCATCACAACGGATACACTACTAATCTTAATAATGCAATTGCAGGTACAGATTTAGAAGGTAAAACAATCGAAAACATCTTAATTAATCTGGACATGAATAACACTGCTGTTAGAAATAACGGAGGTGGTTATTACAATCACAATTTATTTTGGACCATCTTGAGTCCTAATGGTGGTGGCGCTCCAACCGGTGAATTAGCTGAAGCTATTGACAGAGATTTCGGTTCGTTTGAAGAATTCAAAAATCAGTTTTCAAAAGCGGCTGCTACTCGTTTCGGTAGTGGTTGGGCTTGGCTATGTGTTCACGAAGGTGGTAAGTTAGAAATTTGCTCTTCTGCTAACCAAGACAATCCTTTAATGCCGGGTATCGGTTGTGGAGGAAACCCAGTCTTAGGATTAGACGTTTGGGAACATGCTTACTATTTACATTATCAAAACAGAAGACCGGATTATATTGAAGCTTTCTTCAATGTAATTAACTGGACTGAAGTAGCCAGACGTTTTGCTACTGAAAAATAAATTTTATTGATTTTATATTTTTTAGTTAAAAAAGGGAGAACATTATGTAATGTTCTCCCTTTTTCTTTCAGTTCCTTTACTAAGTAAAAATAAAAAAGGTGAAATTTCTTTCACCCTTTTTGCCCCAAATCTACCATAAAACTTAACCTACTAATTTTCTGGTAGTGCTAAGATATGGCGACATCTAAATTATTTCATAAAAAAATTGTTGAACAACACAAAAAACCGATAAACTGCATTTTTAAAACTCTTTTTTTAATATATCTAAGTTAAAAACAAAAAAAAGGTGAAATTTCTTTCACCTTTTTGCCCCCAAATCTACCATAAAACTTAACCTACTAATTTTCTGGTAGTGCTAAGATATGGCGATAATTAAATTATATCCTAAAAAAATTGACAAATGCTTAAAAAAATCGACAAAATACAATAAATTAGTAAGCGCGAGCATCTTTCCCTTCATAAAAATTCATGAACGCTCTATTCACTACCCGGTTTCCTCCCGCTGTAGGATAATCACCGGTAAAATACCAATCTCCTAAATTTTTCGGACATGCTTTGTGCAAATCTTCTACTTTTTGATAAATAACCTTAACAGTAGCACTTGTGTTTGGCGGAGTCAACATTTGAGCAATCTTGTCTGATATTTCCTCATCTGTAAAAGGAGCATAGATCTCCTTTACATAATTGACCACTTCTGCATCTGAGAAATTTTCCTGTGCTTTTGATTTTTGGTAAACCTCTTCGATAAGATTGTGCATATTTCTTTCCTTTAAGAGCTCAAGTGCTGCCTTAAATGCCACCAGCCCTTCTAACTTAGCCATATCAATACCATAACAATCCGGAAAACGTATTTGTGGTGCAGAAGAAACAACTACAATACTTTTAGGCCTTAGTCTATCCATCATTTTAATAATACTCTGCTTCAAAGTTGTTCCTCTCACAATACTATCATCAATAATTACCAGATGATCTGTATGTTTAACCACTCCGTAAGTCACATCATAAACATGCGCTACCAAGTCATCTCTACTGCTATCCTCAGTAATAAAGGTTCTAAGCTTCGCATCTTTTATCGCAATCTTCTCTGTTCGGATCTTAACATCCAATATTTTATGCAATTGCTCGTCTGTCAGTTGTCCTTTCGCTTCTAAAATGGCTTTTGCTTTCCTTTGGTTTAAAAAATCCTGAGCAGCTTCGGACATACCGAAAAAGGAAGTTTCAGCTGTATTAGGTATATATGAGAATACTGTATTGTCTGTATCATTATCAATAGCTTTCAAAACCGCCGGAAAAACTCTTTTTCCTAAATCTTTACGTTCCTGATAGATTTCCGCATCACTACCTCTTGAAAAATATATCCGTTCAAAAGAACATGCTTTTTTAACTAAAGGAGTTCTGATCTCTTTAATTGAAACATCTCCGCTTTTTTTAACGATTATAGCCTTACCGGGATCTAATTCCTGAACTTTATCAAAAGGCACATCAAAAACAGTTTGAATTACAGGACGCTCAGAAGCTACAACTACAACCTCATCATCCTGATAATAATATGTAGGACGTATTCCTGCGGGATCACGCATCACAAAAGCATCACCATGCCCTAGTAATCCAGCCATTGCATAGCCTCCGTCCCAGTTTCTTGAGGCACGCTCTAATATTCGCTGTATGTTTAATCTTTCAGCAATAGCCGCTGACGCTTCCATTTTTGAAAGTCCTTCTTTTTTACATTCTTTATACACATCGTTAACCTCATCATCCAGAAAATGACCTATTTTTTCCATTACCGTAACGGTATCTGCCATTTCTTTAGGATGTTGCCCCAGATTTACCAAATCCTGAAATAATTCTCTAACATTGGTCATATTGAAATTACCGGCAACAATCAGGTTACGGTGCATCCAGTTATTCTGGCGTAAAAAAGGGTGAACGCTTTCGATGTTGTTTTTTCCGAATGTTCCATAACGAACGTGACCTAAGAACAGTTCACCTATATAAGGAATAGTTTCTTTTTGCAACTGAACATTATCATGAAGTTCCGGATGTTCTTCCAGCTCAAAGTTGATACGGTCATTGATTTGAGTAAAAACATCTTTTATCGGTTGGGCATCATTGGAGCGCACTCTGCTGATGTATCGTTGGCCGGGTTCCATATCAAATTTTATACTAGCCAGACCGGCTCCGTCCTGTCCGCGATTGTGCTGCTTTTCCATCAACAGATACATTTTTTGTATTCCGTAGAAAGCTGATCCGTATTTTTCTTTATAATATTCTAATGGTTTTAATAATCGAAGTAAAGCAATACCACATTCGTGTTTAATAGCGTCGCTCATGAGTTGTTGTGTTGTTTGTTATTGGTTTGTTTTTAAAATCTAAATTAAAAATGCCCCGAAAAATCGGGGCATAATCTTACTCGTCTAATTCTATTTCAAATTGAGTCAATGCTTTAAACTGTTTTAAACGGGTATTAACATCTTCTCTTTTTAAATCTTCCATTCGTTTGGTTCCGAATTGTTCTACACAAAAGGAAGCCAGATTGGATCCATAAATAATCCCGTTTTTCATATTGTGAAATGAAATATTCTCACTTTGGGCAATGTATCCGGCAAAACCACCGGCAAATGTATCTCCCGCACCTGTGGGGTCAAAAACTTCTTCCAACGGAAGTGCCGGCGCGAAGAATACTTCTTTTTTGTGGAACAATAATGCACCGTGTTCTCCTTTTTTGATCACAACGTATTTCGGCCCCATTTCATGAATTTTTTCAGCAGCTTTAACTAAAGAATATTCTCCAGAAAGTTGGCGAGCCTCTTCATCATTAATGGTTATCACGTCTACACGCTTAATCACTTCCATCAATTCATCCCATGTATTATCCATCCAAAAGTTCATTGTATCTAATACAATTAACTTTGGTTTTTCAGTCAACTGATTTAAAACAGCTGTTTGAACCAAAGGATGTAAGTTACCTAACAGAACTACATCCGCATTTTTATAGGCTTCCGGAACTACAGGATTAAAATCAGCCAAAACATTTAGCTCCGTTACCAGAGTATCACGAGAGTTCAGATCGTTGTGGTATTTTCCGCTCCAAAAGAATGTTTTTCCCCCTTTAACCACTTCTACACCTTCGATATTTACGTCTTTATTCTCTAATAAATCTAAATATTCTTTTGGAAAATCTTCCCCTACAACGGATACAATTCCTGCATCGACATTAAAAAAAGAAGAAGCTAAACCAATGTACGTTGCCGCACCTCCTAAAATTTTATCTGTTTTCCCGAAAGGAGTTTCGATAGCATCAAAAGCTACCGTTCCTACAATCAATAATTTGTTCATTGAATTTCTATAAAAAATAAGGTGCAAAGATAATCTTTTCTCAGCAGAGTTGCAAAAGTTAAATTTTACGAAAACAACTTAAAAAGTAAACAAAAACTGTTCTGAAACAAGGTTTCGTTTCCTTAATTCTTAAAAGTAAATCTGTTAGTTTTTTTATACTTTTGAAAAACTATAAAACCAAGTTAATCAAGTCTTCAGATCATTAATTCCTATTTGGGCTATGGTCTTTATCCCCTCCCCTGAGGGGTGTTTCCTTCAATTTCAAATCATGCAATTCATAAAAAATGTGATTGCATTCTAGTTCTTCATCTTGTTAAAAGTACCTAATAAAGTCTCGCACTGCATTTAAGGCAGTGAGTTCAGTAAAAGTTGCCATTGCACTACTTAGCATTTCACTCTCATAAGTTATTCCATCAAAAGTGATTTTATAAAACGACACATCACCTGATCCCGTACCTGAAGAATCGCAATTATTTAAACAGAAAGCACTTGTAAATAAAAGCGTGTAAATAATTTACATGGCAAAATTGCCCAAATGTTTTAGGGATTTTTTAAGGGTAATTGTCGAATTTTAATCTAAGGGTTTCCCTTGATTAAACTTTAAAAGTCTGGTTATTTTCTCCCGAAATCAGCCGGAATTTCTCCCCAGGCTTTAGTTTCCCATTTAACTATTGGCGTAGTATAGGTGTTTTTCTCTAACCAGATTTCTGCCCGTCGTATGAGCTCAAAAAGAGATTTGTTCTTTGCTGTAGGTTCTAATTTTGTATTGCATTTCTTTTTTTTTACCCAGCTCATTGCTGTTCTGGAGTCCGTATAAATAATACGATTACTTTGGTGCTTTTTTAAAAATGCTAATCCGTGTACAATGGCCAAAAATTCACCGATGTTATTGGTCCCCTCTTCAAACGGTCCTTGAATGAAAATTTGTTTTTTCGTTTTAGTATCCACTCCTCTATATTCCATTATTCCCGGATTACCACTGGACGCAGCATCCACTGAAATAGAGTTATAGTTCGGCAAACCGATCTTTTGAAGTTGAGCTTTATCAAGCTCGCTTTTAAACGTCTTTGGTTTACCTATATAATTTTTGTAGTCGTCTTTATAAGCTTTTTTAGCTTCTTCAAAAGTAGGAAATGATTTATATTGTGCCCCCAGATAATTTTTAATCTGAGCCTGACAATCTTCCCATGTTTCAAAAACTCCGGTATGGTGTCCTCTCCAAACAGTATAATATTTTTTCTTTTTTCCCACTATAATATCGGATAAGCCTTTTATTGTAACAACTTCTCAATAATTTTCGGAAAATGCTCATGTTCCAGTTCATGAACCTTTTGTGCAATTTCTTCCGATGAAGTGCATTGTTCTATATTAACTACTTTTTGAAAAATATATTCTCCTTCGTCATAATGTTCATTCACATAATGCACTGTGATCCCCGTTTCTTTTTCCTTATTATGAAGAACCGCTTCGTGAACATATTTTCCATACATTCCTTTTCCTCCGTATTTCGGAAGCAATGCCGGATGAATATTTATAATTTTATCAGGATACAAGGCTATAATATCAGCAGGAAATTTCCATAAAAAACCGGCCAAGACGATCAAATCCGGTTTAATTTCCTCAATTTGTCGTGTAACGCCACCATTTTCAAACTCCTCTCTATCAAAAACAATACTTTTTATACCGTTTTTTCTTGCAATTTCTAAAACTCCTGCATTAACTTTATTGGAAAAAACAGCAAAAATCTTTGCAAAAGTAGAATTTTTAAAATGCAAAATAATCTTTTCGGTATTAGAACCTGCTCCGGAAGCAAAGATTACTATTCTTCTCATAACCCCTTGATTTAACAGCACAAAAAAAAGAATAATAATTGGTAAAAAACAGAAAAAAAATCACTTTGTGAATTATTTTTTTTAATTTCGTAAACACATTTAACGTCAAAAATGTTGTTTTAAAATAAAGTTTTTTATTTTTGCCAACAAATTAAATTAAAAAATTGAAAGATTATGTCAGACATTGCATCAAGAGTAAAAGCGATCATCGTGGACAAATTAGGTGTTGACGAAAACGAAGTTGTAGCTGAAGCAAGCTTCACTAACGATTTAGGAGCTGATTCATTAGACACTGTTGAGCTAATCATGGAATTCGAAAAAGAATTTGACATTCAAATTCCAGATGACCAAGCTGAAAACATTGCTACTGTTGGTCAAGCTATTTCTTACATCGAGGAAGCTAAGAAATAATATTAATACACACCCGTAATAAGCTTATTGCGGGTGTTATTATTTAATCAGTTGATTATAACCCAAAAAGCAACTGATTTTCTAAGCTTTCGCTAATATTTTTTCAATGTAATTACTACATTTGCATTTGAAATTTTATTCATTTTAAAAACATTGATTGTATTACAATCATTAAATAAAGCATTATGTAATACCCATTGTTTCTTTTAGTTACCTTAAAAGCACTTTGGGTTTTTTTATATAACATAAAAATCTAGTTTATGCAATTAAAGCGTGTTGTAGTTACAGGTCTTGGGGCTTTAACTCCTATAGGGAATACCCTTCAAGAATACTGGGATGGCTTAATAAACGGTAAAAGTGGTGCTGCACCTATTACTTATTATGACACCGAGAAACATAAAACAAAATTTGCCTGCGAAGTTAAAAACTTCAACGTTGAAGATTTTATAGACCGTAAGGAAGTACGAAGACTGGATAAATTTTCGCAGTATGCTATAGTTGCCAGTGATGAAGCTATAAAAGATGCCGGAATAACACCGGAAAATGTAGATAAAAAAAGAGTTGGTGTCATCTGGGGTGCCGGTATCGGAGGTTTACAAACTTTCCAAGATGAAGTAATGAGCTATGCTCAAGGAGACGGAACGCCACGTTTCAGTCCGTTCTTTATCCCTAAAATGATCGCAGACATTGCTCCTGCACACATTTCTATGCGAAATGGGTTTATGGGACCTAACTACACTACCGTTTCTGCTTGTGCTTCTTCAGCTAATGCTCTTGTAGATGCCTTAAATTACATTCGTTTAGGAATGTGTGATGTTATTGTGTCCGGAGGGTCTGAAGCAGCCGTAACTATTGCAGGAATGGGCGGATTTAACTCTATGCAGGCTCTTTCTACAAGAAATGAATCACCCGAAACGGCTTCAAGACCTTTTGATGCTACTCGTGACGGTTTTGTTTTAGGAGAAGGTGCCGGTGCATTAGTATTGGAAGAGTACGAACATGCTAAAGCTCGTGGTGCAAAAATATATTGTGAAGTAGGCGGTGGTGGTTTATCATCAGATGCTTATCACTTAACGGCTCCACATCCGGAAGGAATCGGGGTTATAGCTGTAATGGAAAATTGTTTGAGAGACGCCGGTATAAATCCCGAAGATGTTGACCATATCAACACTCACGGTACGTCTACTCCTCTTGGAGACGTGGCTGAATTAAAAGCTATTTCGGCTGTTTTCGGTGACCATGCCAAAGACATCAATATCAACTCAACTAAATCCATGACAGGTCACTTACTGGGAGCTGCCGGTGCTATTGAAGCTATTGCTTCTATTATGGCCATCAAACACGGTATTGTTCCTCCTACGATCAATCATACAACTTATGATGAAAAGATCGATCCTTCTTTGAACCTGACTTTAAACAAAGCACAGGAAAGAGAAGTCAAAGTAGCCATGAGTAATACTTTTGGATTCGGAGGTCATAATGCGTGTGTGTTATTCAAAAAATTTGAAGATTAATTCCATGCGTAAACTTTTCAAAAAAATATACAAAAATTCCCGTTCTCCTGAAGACGGGATTTTTTTTGATCAACTTTACGAAATTCTGGGTTTTAAACCTAACAATCTTACCTATTACAAAAAAGCTTTTACACATCGATCGACTAATAAAGTAGATGCTAAAGGCAACCCATTCAACTATGAACGCCTCGAATTTCTTGGCGATGCAATGTTAGGCAGTGTGATCGCCGCTCACCTTTACAACAAAGTCCCTACCGGAAATGAAGGTTATCTAACTAAAATGCGTTCTAAAATAGTAAGCAGGGAACACCTTAACGAACTGGGACGTGATTTTAAATTAATCGATTTTGTTGAAAGCAAAGTAAATCCTCAGTATTTCGGAGAAAACATTCACGGAAATATTTTTGAAGCTTTTATCGGCGCTATTTATCTCGATAAAGGATTCATTTATTGTGAAAAATTTATCCAAAAGAAAATTATTGAACCTTATGTAGACATTGCTCAATTAGAAGGCAAAATCATTAGCTATAAGAGTTTAATTATAGAATGGTGCCAAAAAGAGAAGAAAACGTTCCATTATGACGCTGTTGATGACACCACTAAAAATGAAGAGCAACGTTACTTTAGTGTTAAGTTACTAATCGATGATAAAGTAATGGGCAAAGCACGGGCTACTTCAAAGAAAAAAGCAGAAGAAAAAGCGTCCCAACGTGCTTTTTTTGCGCTACAGGAAAAAATACAAAAGAAATAACCGAGACTATATCGATTTCGTTTATAAAAAATCGTTAACTCTTACCAAAAGTAGCATTTTTGTACCTAATTAATAGTATATTTACGGAGCAAATTTGGACTAATGGCTATTCATAAAATTCAAATAAACGATTTTATTTCAACTGATTATGAATTAATCGCCATTCATTCTAATTTGGAAGATTACAGATTGGCTTATTTTATTAATCAGTTACTCAATATTAAACTTCAGAAAAATTCGAATGCAATTGAAGTAAGTGTTTTAGATAGCAAAAGCTCTTTTGAGCATTTTATCTTTGATGATGAAATACAGGATATCTGCTGGCATTTAGTTGAAAACAAAAGTGTACTGACAACCAAACAGCAAACTGCAAGTTTGTTTGATAACGTTGATGCCACTATTCATTTAGTACCTGAATTTAAAAAAGCCGATTACATCTTAAAAGTTGACAATACTGATTCTTTTTTTGACTCAGATATTGTTCTTAAACAATTAAGCCGGATTAAATTTATTACTATGGCTTATACCATAAACCAAGACAAACTAAAATCAAAAAATAATTTAATTTTTTAATTAAAAATGCCAACAACTAAAAAAACTAAAATTGTAGCAACATTAGGACCTGCCTGTAGTGAAAAACACATTTTAAAAGACATGATCGAAGCAGGTGTTAACGTTTTCAGAATTAACTTTTCACATGCTGATTATACAGATGTAAGGGAACGAATTGATATGATTCGTGAGCTAAATGATGAAATGGGACATACTACATCGATCCTGGCTGACTTACAGGGACCTAAACTTCGTGTAGGTGTAATGAAAGAAGATGTTGTTGTAAACAAAGGAGACAAAATCACCTTTACTACTGCAGAAGATATTTTAGGAACAGCAGAACGCGTTTACATGAACTATAAAACCTTTCCTAATGATGTAAACCCGGGCGAACGCATTTTACTTGATGACGGAAAGTTGATCTTTGAAGTCACTAAAACGGATAAAAAGACAGAAGTAGAAGCTGTTGTAATTCAAGGAGGACCTTTGAAATCTAAAAAAGGGGTTAACCTGCCTAATACTAAAGTTTCGCTACCGGCACTTACCGAAAAGGACATTCGCGATGCTATTTTTGCTATTGAATGTAATGTTGACTGGATTGCTCTTTCATTTGTAAGAACTCCGAAAGATTTAGAGGACTTACAAGACCTTATTGCTAAACACTCTGATCATAAGATTCCGATCGTAGCAAAAATCGAAAAGCCGGAAGCAGTTGAAAATATCGACAAAATCGTAGCTTTCTGCGACGGTTTAATGGTTGCCCGAGGGGATCTTGGTGTAGAAGTACCTGCTCAGGAAGTACCATTGATTCAGAAAAAACTGATAAACCGAGCTAAAACAGCCCGTATCCCTGTAATTGTAGCTACTCAGATGATGGAAACTATGATCACAAGTTTAACGCCTACAAGAGCTGAAGTCAATGATGTTGCCAATTCAGTTATGGATGGTGCTGATGCCGTTATGCTTTCGGGAGAAACCTCAGTAGGAAACTATCCGGTTCAGGTTATTGAAACGATGACAAAAATTATTGAGAGCGTTGAAGATTCGCCGTTGATCAAAGTACCTTTAAACCCACCTCATATCCGCACAAAGCGTTTCATTACAAAATCAATCTGTTATCATGCCGCTATTATGGCAGATGACATCAATGCTAAAGCAATTACAACATTAACGAATTCAGGTTATACGGCTTTCCAGATTTCTGCTTGGAGACCTAAATCCCATATTTTAGTTTTTACCTCTAACAAGCGTATTTTAACACAGTTAAACCTTTTATGGGGCGTAAGAGCTTATTATTATGATAAATTTGTCAGTACTGACGACACTATTGACGATCTGAATCATATTTGTAAAGAAAGAGGTTATCTAAATATTGGCGACATGGTAATTAATCTTGCTGCTATGCCAATCATGAAAAAAGGGATGGTAAATACCTTAAGAGTTTCTGAAATCGAATAAAAATCTCTTATAATTTTTGATTACTTAAAAAGCAGGCTTTTGCCTGCTTTTTATTTTTTTCTATTACCTCGTTTACTAAACTTAATGATTTTTATCGAGACAACAAGCAAGAAAAAAAGCATCCCCCATTCAGAAATATTAGATTTTTTTTCAAAACATCTAACATTGTTGTTGACTTTAAAAATAACTAAACAGGTTATACAATAAATATAAAGAGTTTTTGCAAATTCATTGAAAAAAGTAGCATTATTGCTTTATTAAACTATATTTTGTTGAAATTTTATTTTTTACAATTTTAAAAATCTATAAAAACAAAAAGTCCCGAAAGGATTTCGGGACTAAATGTTCTTGATAAGAAATAAAATTACTGCTATTAACCATCACAAATATACGACAGCCTGAACCTATCTCGGATACAGAAAAAATGTATATTTTGTTAAAGTTTTAGAAGAACAAAAAAAGCCAGCTTCAATAATAAAGTTGGCTTTTTACTTTAATTGTAGGGTCTATATTACCAAATTTTAACTCTGCTTTCAGGTGCTACATACATTCCGTTACCTTCTTGTACATTAAACGTATTATAAAATGCGTCAACGTTTTGCAAAGGCACTGATGCACGATACATTCCCGGTGAATGCGGATCTGTTTTTACTTGGTTCTTAATCGCTTCGTCACGCATCTTAGTTCTCCAGATGGTCGCCCATGAAATAAAGAAACGTTGTTCCGGAGTAAATCCGTCGATCAATCCTGGGTTTCCGTTTTCTTTCAAATAAATTTGTAAACCGTCAAATGCAGCATTTACACCTCCTAAATCTCCGATATTTTCGCCTAAAGTAAACTTACCGTCAACATAGATTCCCGGTAGCGGTTGTAAAGCTGAATATTGGTCTGCCAAAGCTCCTCCAAGTCCTGTAAATTGTTTCAGATCTTCATCGCTCCACCAGTTCACTAAGTTACCGTTAGAATCATAGCGGGAACCTGAATCATCAAATCCATGTGAAATTTCATGACCAATTACGGCTCCGATTCCTCCGTAATTTACGGCTTCATCTGCTTTATAATCATAAAACGGCGGCTGCAAAATAGCCGCTGGAAATACAATTTCATTATTAGAAGGGTTGAAATAAGCATTAACTGTTTGAGGAGACATTCCCCACTCTGTTTTATCAACCGGTTTTCCTAATTTTTCAATATTCTTTTGGTGTGACCAATGTCTGTAGCGGATTGTATTTTCAAAATAAGTTCCTCCTTTTTCAGGGCTGGTCACTGTTAATTTTGAATAATCTTTCCATTTGTCAGGATAACCGATCTTTACTGTCAGTTTATTTAATTTTAACTTGGCATTTTCTTTTGTTTCTTTAGTCATCCAAGGCAAGCGGTCGATTCTGTTCTCAAAAGCCTTCATCACGTTAGCAATCATTGCTTGTGCTTTTGTCTTTGCTTCCGGCGGGAACTTTTTAGCTACATATAATTTACCTAATGCTTCCCCTAATCTTCCGTTAACAGTCGCTAAAGCTCTTTCGTCGGCCGGCCGTTGTTTTACGGCTCCTTTTAATGTTTTCCCGTAAAACTCCCAATTTGCATCGGCAACTTCTGTCGACAATACTCCGGCATTATCATTTAATAAAGTCCAACGTAAATAAGCTTTCCACGAATCGATATCGGCTTCCTGAAAAATAGTTTCTACTTCTTCCATGTATTTCGGTTGCGAAACTACTACTGAATCAATGGCTCCAATTCCTGTGGATTCAAAATAATTATTCCAATCTACAGTCGGAACAATTTTTTGCAGATCGGAAACTTTCATCGGATTATATGTATTTCTTCTGTCTCTTCTAGCAACTCTGTCTAAAGAAGCTGTTGCCATCTTTGTTTCCAATGCTAATACTTTTTCTGCTGCATTTTTTGCAGAGGCTTCACTATCTCCTAAATATTGCAACATACGTGTAATATGTGCAACATATTTCTCTCTCTTTTCTTTTGTGTCAGCCGCGTCGGAGACATAATAGTCTCTATCCGGTAAACCTAAACTTCCGGTTCCGACATATACTACATTTCGGTTACTATCTTTAGCATCTGTATACACGTAACTACCAAAAAATCCGATTCCTCCTTCTGATTCCATTTCCGTAATCAAAGCAACTAGATCTTTCACATTTTTAACCTCATCAATTTTAGCCAAATAGGGTTTTAAAGGAGCAACCCCCATTTTGTTTCGGGTAATTGTATCCAATACGGATTTATAAAGGCTCAACGCTTTTCCTTGATCCGAATCAGGAGTAATAGACTTATCTGCTAAGGCCTCTTTCAGAATTGCCATTACATCATCATCCGTATTTTTACGCAATTCATCAAAACTTCCCCAACGTGTTCTATCAGCAGGTATTTCTGTTTTATCTAACCATTTGCCATTTACATAGCGAAAGAAATCATCAGCCGGACTTACCGAAGTGTCCATATAATCGGTATTAATACCAATCTTCGCTTGAACCGGCTTCTCTGATGCTGCCACCGATACTGATTCCTGCGATGATTTACAAGAATTTAAGAATGAAGCTAAAAAAAGGAAGCCTAAGCTTCCTTTAATAATATAATTTTTCATTTATTTGAATTAAAGAAAGTTAAAAAGCAAATATAAGTTTTTGTTTTTTAACTCTCTAAAATCAACTATTCTTTAACAATTCGTTTTACAACTGCTTGCGAATCCGAATTGATTTTTACAAAATAAATTCCCTGAGCTGCTGCTGTTAGGTCTAAATTGGTTTCAACTGCGGAAATGTTTTCTTTTACTAATACTTTCTTTCCGGAAATATCATATACTTCAATGTTCTCTGCTTCCAGCGTCCCCAAGTTTACGGTAAACATCCCTTTTGAAGGGTTCGGATAAACAACAATTTCGTTATTTAACATAAAACTATCTGCCGCTAAAGTTCCGTTGATCACAAAATTATCAATATTTACTCCTAACTGATTAACAGCTTCATCTGAATGGAATACAATTCTGAATATTACATTTGTTTCATTGTTTAATGCTGTTAACGGATAAGAGTAATTGGTATTTGTAGTATTAGTTCCTGTCCATTGTGCACCCGGACAGTTGTAACAGTCATTACCCCCTGATGATGCTAAGGTTCTGTCGCTATTATACCAACCGGAAGTTTTTGTTCCCAATACATTCCAGGTAGCTCCGAAATCGGTAGTATATTCTATATACACTATGTCCCAGTTTTCTTCCAGATCATATTTCATATCAAAATTAATCGTGGGTCCGCTAACATTGGCTAAATTATAACATTGTGACACCAAATATTTTTTTGTCATATCAGTATAATTGCCACTTAAGTTTGTACTGTAAATATAATTATTGAATCCTCCCGAAAGGCTACCTCCGGTTCTGATTCCTCTAACCCATGGTGTTGCAGAATTGTCTTCGTTATATGTAACTAAAGCATCTGTAGCTGCTGTAAAAGGATTAACTACCCCTATTGTACCCTGATCGTCTACCAATAAAATTGCCGAACGTGTATTGTTCTCGCTTCTACCGTCATTTATTATTGTCGTTGTAACTTCAATTTCATGAGCTCCTCTTGTTAAGCCGCTTACAGGGAATGAATAATTCTCTTCTCCACAAGGTGAGATCAACCCGTTCCATGTTAAATTTGTCGCTGTTCCTCCATCAATACTATATGAAATAGCAACAGATGTAATATCATTTGTTCCGTGATTTTTCATTGTAATTTCAGGATTTACGGCTACTGTTCCGTCACAACTCACTAAGTTCGTGTTTTGAATTGCATGTAATGCCACGTCATCCGGTGCATTAACATAAGTTTCGCCTACATTTACTGCATACCATGAATCAGTAACCGCCATAACTTCCGGACTGTTTCCGCAATACAAACTACTTGCTAATTCAATTGATGCTG
The DNA here is from genome assembly GCF_003148385.1 of Flavobacterium sediminis. Lineage (NCBI taxonomy): Bacteria > Pseudomonadati > Bacteroidota > Flavobacteriia > Flavobacteriales > Flavobacteriaceae > Flavobacterium > Flavobacterium sediminis. The sequence continues at coordinate 1,331,099 of NZ_CP029463.1, forward strand.
CTCTCGCATCAGCATAAGTAGCATTAGAAGTCAGATAGTCTCTCTCCATAAAATAGGCAATCTCAGCAGCTTTCAACAAACCGATACCTGTTACATTATAGGTGTCAGGAGTCGGAGCGTTATTTGTTCCGGATTCTCCCGCTGCTAAAATATAGAACCAATGGTTCAATACTCCTGAATTTGTATGTACTCCTCCGTTATCAGCAGTTCCGGAATACCAATACGTTCCTAAATAAGTATCCGGATCACCTTTAATATTAGGGTTTTGCATTGAACGCAAATAAGTAGAACTAATATCTTCTCCTATAAGCCAAACGTCACTACTTACTGTTCCTGACATAGTTCCTGTTCTTCCGTAATGTTCAATACAAGCTCCCCATATATCCGAAAACCCTTCATTCATTGCGCCGGATTCATCCTGATATGCCAGATCAGCTGTATAAGAACAAATGGCATGACCAATTTCATGACCACAAACATCAATGGCTGTAAAAATATCCATTCCGCTTCCGTCACCATACGTCATTACTGAACCGTTCCAAAAAGCATTGTTAAATCCGGAATCATAATGAACATAACTTCTGATAGCAGCACCGTTGCCGTCAAAACTGTTTCTTCCGAAAACATTCCCCCAAAAATCAAAGGTCATTTCTGCTCCCCAATGTGCATCTAATGCTCCGTCATCTTTAGCTGAATTGTTGTATTCAACTGCTGTCCAGTTATTGTCATCATCGGTAAAATCAACATTCTGATAGTTTGTTGTCGTTTGACAATTGTATGTTAAAATCCCATTTCCTCTGGAATAATCTCTTAATCTATATTCTGTTCCTGTGAAGTCTGTTTCAATATTTCTGGACCCACTATAACGTGTAGCTGCTGTTCCGGCTATAAGTGCATTGGTCTCTTTTTTTCCAAAACTTTCTTTTGAACCGTGTGCATGTTCATGTAAATGCTTAATAACGGCATCCTTAAAAAGGATTTTCCCATTATTTGCATCAACATAAATGATTTGTCTTGAGATTGGTTGTATTGCATATACATCTAATTTATATGCTAAATGTACCGTATTATCTTTCAGATCCGGAAACACAACCAACTCTCCTTCCGGTTTTTTATACCCCATCAATTGAGCCTGTTCAGAATCTTCCCATAAATAACGGGAGGCATTAACATCTTGTTTCGCTTTTTCTAAAGCTTCTTGCCCTGTTAACTGAGGAGAAGTGTTTAAATTTTGTGCATTATACAACTCTCCGTTAACAAGAATAATACTTCCATCTTGGCTATGAGTAATAGCAACTCCATATTCAACTTTAAAGTTGTTATAATATTGCTGAAACCTTTGATGTAAATTTCCTTTACTATCTCTGGAAGTCGAGATCAGCCTGAACTGATTTTGATCATTTAATTCGTATGCTTTTGAAAATTGGTTCAATGCCTGTTGAGCAGACACATTTGACCGACTGATCTTTACAAATTTTTGATGCGTAACAGGCTTATCTTTTTGCTGAGCATGACCTACAGAGAAAAGCAGTGCTGTTATTACAATTATCATTGAGGTTTTCATATAGTTAGGGTTATTTAAGTTTTGTTGTTGAAATTCTATTTATTTAATCTGCAAATTTATTTATTTTCAATTTTTAATTCAAAAACCAATACACTTTTAAATTTTTTTAACAAAAATATGCAAATATGCAATATTTACAACTATTCATTCTTTGTTTAATCTCTAAAATAATTTTAATCTACTATTCTTCCTTTGTACTTTTGCAAAAAAAAGATGATAACAGGCTTCAGAAAATACAGAAACTTCATTATTCTTTTCGGTCTACTTTCTATAATCATATTCATCGGAATATATGAACTTTCTATTCCTAAAAAGACTCTCCCGGTCTTTACTCCCAGAGATGTAAATCCGGAACTGGTAGATTCTACCGTACAACATGTTGGTTACAATCATGTCATTGCTGATTTTGCTTTTACTAATCAAAATGGTAAAACCATTACTCAGAAAGATTATGAAAACAACGTTTATGTAGCCGATTTTTTCTTTACCACTTGTCAAACTATCTGTCCGAAAATGACCGATAACATGGTGTGGTTACAGGATAAAATTAAAGATAATTCAAAAGTAAAATTACTCTCATTCTCGGTTACACCGGATATTGACAGCGTTCCTGTCTTAAAACAATATGCTTTAGAAAAAGGAGTGATTGATGAAAAATGGAACTTAGTAACCGGTAATAAGAAAGACATTTATTATCTGGCAAGAAAGTCTTATTTAGTCGTTAAAACGGGAAAACCTGAAGATCTATATGACATGGTTCATACAGAAAATTTTGTTCTGGTAGATCAGAAGAAAAGGATCAGAGGTTTTTATGACGGTACAAACAAAGAGGACATGGAAAAGCTCTTAGAAGATATTAACTTCTTATGCAACGAATAAATTTTAATGATAAATATCATTTCGATTTATTAAATATAGCGTATATTTGTATTTTAATTCAATCTAAATAAGGATGTCGGTCTCTCTTTCAGAATTAAAAATTGGTGAAAAGGCTATAATTATTGATGTAAATATTGATGAAATCCCACTAAAACTTTTAGAGATGGGATGTTTGCCCGGAAATGAAGTTGCCTTGGTACAGATCGCACCTTTAGGCGATCCATATTATTTTAACATCAATGATTCTCATGTAGCTATCAGGAAGGAAATCGCTCATGAAGTAACCGTCGTTCTGGAAAATTCGCTAAATGTAGATGCAAAATAAAATTTTAAAAGTTGCCCTGATTGGTAATCCGAATGTAGGTAAAACTTCTGTATTTAATCAGCTAACCGGGTTAAACCAACAAGTAGGCAACTATCCGGGAATTACCGTTGAAAAGAAACAAGGGTACAGCAAATTATCTGAGAATGTAAAAGCTAAAATCATTGACCTTCCCGGGACTTATAGTTTAAATGCCAGCTCTATTGATGAAAATGTGGTTATTGAGTTGCTTTTGAATAAAAATGACGAAGATTTTCCGGATGTTGCGGTGGTTGTTTCTGAAGTTGAAAACCTGAAACGAAACCTTCTTTTATTTACTCAAATTAAAGATTTGGAAATTCCTACTATTTTGGTCATCAACATGGCGGATCGAATGCAGTTAAAGGGAATTGAATTAGACATTCCGGTTTTGGAACAACAACTGAAAACCAAAATAGCCTTAATTAGTTCCCGAAAAAAAACAGGGATTGATACTCTAAAAGAGTTAATCTTAAATTACGAAGATCTACCCACAGAACCTTGTTTAAATGCTTCCGGCATTGATCCGGAATATTTTGATAAACTTCGAAAAGCTTTTCCAAATCAATTATTATATAAACTCTGGCTGGTCATTACGCAAGATGTAAACTTTTTAAATTTAGAACGAAATGAGATCAAAAGTTCATTTACAAAATCGCATTCTGAATTAAAACGTTTACAGCAGAAAGAAACCATAAAACGCTATCAGTTTATTAATGACACCCTTAAATTAGGGCAAAAGATTGATCTTACAAAAGCTACCGATCTGAGAGCTCGGCTAGATCGTATATTAACCCATAAAATTTTTGGTTATGTAATTTTCTTTGGTATTCTGCTTTTGATCTTTCAGTCTATTTTTGACTGGAGTAGCGTTCCTATGGATTTTATAGACGAGCTCTTTGCTAATTTGAGTTCGTTTGCTAAGACCCATTTGCCACCTGGTGAATTTACCGATTTAATTAGTGAAGGATTGATTCCGGGTATAGGAGGAATCGTCATCTTTATTCCGCAAATTGCCTTTTTATTTCTATTCATTTCTATTCTGGAAGAAAGCGGTTATATGAGTCGTGTTGTATTCCTTATGGATAAAATCATGAGGAAATTCGGTTTATCAGGAAAGAGTATTGTTCCTTTAATTTCAGGAACTGCCTGCGCTATTCCTGCCATTATGGGAACCCGAAATATAGAAAACTGGAAAGAACGTCTGATCACAATATTAGTCACTCCTTTCACCACTTGCTCTGCAAGACTTCCCGTTTACGCTATTTTAATTGCTTTAATAATACCTGAAAAAAGAGTATTGGGGTTCTTAAATCTTCAAGGGTTAACCTTAATGGGATTGTATCTTGCCGGATTCGGGATGGCAATCTTATCAGCATACATTTTAAATAAAATCCTGAAATTAAATTGCAAGTCTTATTTTGTTGTGGAGATGCCTTCATACAAAATTCCATTGTTTCGTAATGTAGCCATCAACGTTGTTGAAAAGACGAAATCCTTTGTTACAGGTGCCGGAAAAATCATTCTGGCGCTGTCTGTGATCCTTTGGTTTTTAGGGTCTCATGGTCCAAAAGAAAGTTTTGACAATGCTGAAGCAATTGTAAATGCTAAACATCAGGACAAATCGAGCTCTGAATTAGAAGATGAAATTAATTCTTATAAGTTAGAGAATTCTTATATTGGTATTGCCGGGAAAATGATAGAACCTGTAATCAGACCTTTAGGATATGACTGGAAAATAGGTGTAGCAGTTGTAAGCTCCTTTGCGGCTCGTGAAGTCTTTGTCGGGACTCTGGCAACCATTTACAGTGTAGGAAGTCATAGTGACGAAGAAGTAACGATCAAAAACAGAATGGCAGCAGAAGTCAACCCCGTTACAGGAAACAAGATTTTCAATTTTGCATCAGGAATTTCTTTACTGTTATTTTATGCATTTGCTATGCAGTGTATCTCAACCTTAGCTATTGTTAAAAAAGAGACAAACTCATGGAAATGGCCGGTTATACAATTAGTTTTTATGAGTGGATTTGCTTATGTGATTGCTTTAATTGCTTATCAAGCTCTGAAATAACTTATGAAAAAAGTTTTTCTCATTTTCCTCCTACTGCTTTTTCTGTCATTTCAAGTAAGCCTGAGTCAAAACAAAATTGACCGATCAAAAAAAGAATTAAAAGCAGCAAAAGAAGAACCCGAGACAAAAAAGAGAACTACTGCTGACGATCGCAAAGAAATGCCCTTAGTCGGTAAAGTTTTTATGTATATGACTTGGGGTGTTTTTAAATATGTCGTTATAGGTAACTATAACAGTGAAGAACATCTTGGAAATTATGTTAACCGACATCCTTTTCAAGAGCAAACACTCGGCAATTATACAGCTTTAAAAAAAGAACGCAACTTCCAATTTCTCGTAAGTGAAAACCTTTTGTACAGCAATTCAAATTTGTTTGCCAATCGTCTTACATTGAAATACAGACCTTTCAGTCATTTTTATTTTAAAACCGATTTTCATCAGTTATTTGAGCGAAACCCTATTTCCCATACCCAGGATCAGTTGTCATTATTTCAGTTTAACTTGATGTATGACCGAATACGTTTTCAGGAATTTAATTTCGGTTGGAATATCGGCCTGACCTATATTGGCAATGACATCAAACAGGCGGGATTGAATTTAGGCATTCATTTTGATACATTTCTAATAAAAAACATCAGTTTTTCAGGAGATCTGAACTGGAGTTCTATGAATAGCATTCCTGTAAACACATACACTTTTAAAGGAAATTATCATTTTAGAAAAAACGTCTGTTCATTTGGCTTTGAGCATCTTAAAATTGGGACACCTCAATATAATTTTGTAACTTTAGGTATCGGACATTATTTTTAATCTTTCAGAAAATGCAACAAATTTTAGTTTATATAACAGTCGCTTTTGCCCTGATCTTTCTGATTCGTAAATTCTTTTGGCGAAAAAAAACAAAGAAATCCAATTCCTGCGGAGAAGATTGTAATTGTCATTAATTCTTCTTTTCCAAAATGATCTTCAACCAATAATCTTTCAGAACTATTGTCTGTCCTGCTACTTTTTCAGGATAAACATGTATAGCTGAAATTGTCTGATCATTTAACTTGATACGGCTTTCTAAAAATTTTTTATTCGTTTCAAAATTAAGAGGATCCAATGTTAGTAAGACTTCCGAATGGTCTGTTTCATCATAAACACCTAAAATCAGTTTTACTTCTCCGGCTCTAACACAAGCAACTCCTTTCGGACAACGACTATCCGAAACTATCTTTTCTATTTTCAGAAATGTTGTTTCACTAACTTGTACTTTCTTCTGGCTGGAAATTTCCAGTATCCCATCCTTTGTAAAATCTTTAACGCTATTGCAACTTACTAAAATAAGCGTTGCTATTATCATGAGCTTTTTCATTTTTAAACTGTAATTAAAACCGGAATATTTATTTTATGACGTACAGCCCCCACGGTTGTTCCGAAAAGCAAATCTTTGACCCAATTATGGCCATGAGCTCCCATAATTAAAATATCAAAATCGGCTCCGTTTACTACTTCCGGTATACCTGTTTTAGGATTTCCGAAGCCCAATCTAACCTCTACTTTATAACCGAAAGCTTCCATTTTCTTTTTATATTCATCTAAGTACCTGGCATCGCTCATAGTTTCAAAATCATGCGCTTTGTCTCCATAAACAAACGCTCCAACAGTTTCTACAATATGAATCAAAACATATTTCGCTTCTTTTCCTCCAAGCTGAAAAGCACTCTCTAAACTTTTCTTATCAATTTCAGAGAAATCTAATGCAATTGCAATATTAGCATACGTAATAGAACGATTATTCTCTGACACGATTATTTTATCGATATGCGGTACTAATTTGGCTTGCCCTCGTGCTTTTTCTAAGACCGGTTTAATTGTAATATAGACCAGTAAGAATAAGAAAAAAACAGCTAAAGGTATTACAAATACCCAGATATAAACCGGATTTTCAGAAGACATAAGCCATGAGTGGATCTCATCATACACCAATTTAATGTTTAATGAAACGATCACCAAAGTTACTAACCAGGAAACTATTTTAGTTGGCAAAGAAATTTCAAAGCCTTGCATTTTCTGTTTATTACTCACAAAATGAATCAATGGAATAATCGCGAATCCTAATTGCAAGCTCAGGATAACCTGACTTAAGATCAATAATTCTCCTGTTGACCTCTCTCCAAAATAATAAATAGCCAAAAAAGCCGGTACTATAGCCACCAAACGGGTTAAAATTCTTCTAACCCACGGTTGAATTCTCAAATTCAGATAGCCTTCCATTACAATTTGTCCGGCTAATGTCCCTGTGATTGTTGAGCTTTGTCCTGCGGCGATCAAAGCCAGTGCAAATAAAATAGCAGCCCATTTTGTTCCTAAAAGCGGTTGTAACAATTTATGAGCGTCCTGAATTTCAGCTATTTCAAACATTCCGTTTCTGTAAAAAGTGGCTGCAGCAAGAATCAAAATTGCCGCATTAACGAAAAAAGCTAAATTCAGAGCAATTACTGAATCCCAGAAATTGTATTTGATCGCCTGCTTAATTCCTTTTTTGGTTCGGTCAAACTTTCGGGTTTGTACTAATGAAGAATGCAGGTACAAGTTATGCGGCATTACAGTTGCTCCTATAATTCCGATAGCAATGTAAAGCGCTTCACCTCCGGGAATAGAAGGAATCAATCCTTTTGCCATTTCACTCATTTCCGGTTCAGCAAGGAATATTTCTATAATAAAGGAGAGACCAATAATTGCAATTAACGAAATAATAAAGGCTTCCATCTTTTTGATGCCTTTGTTCATCAGAAACAATAAAAGAAACGTATCTAAAAGCGTAATGCTAACGCCCCATAATAATGGAATATCAAATAAAAGTTCAAGTCCTATTGCCATTCCCAGAACTTCAGCCAGATCACAAGCCGCAATTGCAATCTCTGCTAAAAAATACAATATAAAATTAACAGGTCTCGAATAAGTATCTCTGGAGGCCTGAGCTAAATCTCTTTGCCGTACAATTCCTAATCTGGCACTCAAACTTTGTAAAAGCAAGGCCATTAAATTAGACATCAAGAGAACCCATAACAAAGTATAGCCAAATCGGCTTCCTCCCGCAAGGTCTGTGGCCCAATTCCCGGGATCCATGTACCCGACACTTACCATATAAGCTGGGCCAAAAAAAGCTAATATCCTTTTAAAAACAGATGTTTTTGCTCCTGTATCTATCGAATTATGAACTTCTTCCAATGAGTTATTCTTCTTCATAAACTACTGTTTTTTAATATATAAATTTCCGGCAATCTTCGTTGAAATCACAGATCTGACCCCATTCACTTCAATTTTCAGCAAATCATCAAAATCATCTTTCTCTAAAATAGTAATTACAGAACCTAATGCTATTTTTTGTTTGTCTAAATATCGTAAAAAATCTGATGATGTATCTTTCACCCCTATACAAACGTAAGGTGTTTGCAACATCCCTTCTAATAATAGTAGTTTGTTTATTTTCTTAATTTCACCGTTTGTATTCGGAATCGGGTCTCCGTGCGGATCAAAATCCGGAAAACCTAAAAATTCATCCAAACGATTGATTAGTTTTTCAGACTTTATGTGTTCGAGTTCTTCCGCGATCTCGTGTACTTCATCCCAAGAAAATCGCAATTTTTCTACTAAAAAGACTTCCCATAAACGGTGCTTTCTCACAATCATCTTAGCTGAGTAAGAGCCTTTTTCAGTTAAAGAAACACCTTGATACTTAATATAGCTCACTAATTCTTTATCTGCCAGTTTTTTAATCATATCCGTTACCGATGAAGCTTTGGCATCCATCATTCCTGCAATAGCATTCGTATTAACCCCTTTTGGTGAAACTAAAGACAAGTGATAAATTACTTTTAAATAGTTTTCTTCTGAAATAGTCATGATAATCAAATTGTTTAGCAAATTTAAAAACATATTTTGTATAACCAAATTTAATTTTTAGGTTTGTCTAAAAATAAATTTAAAACATGATTAAAAAACACATCTATTTAATTCTTTTCGGTAGTTTTTTACAGGCACAGGAATCCGCAGTAACAGCTATTAATACGGACAGACCCGACCAGACAGAAACAGCCTTTTTGGTTCCTAAAGGGAGATTTCAAATGGAAAATGGTTTTAGTTACACGAAGCATACTAGCAAAAGTTATAACATCAATTTTATCGAAAACTTATGGAAATATGGTTTTTCAGAAAAAATCGAATTCAGAATGATAACCGAATTAACAAAAGAAAAAGATGAAACTCAGGAAGTAAGCGGCTTCCGTCCGATAGCATTCGGAACTAAAATAAAACTTACTGAAGAAAACGGAATCTTCCCTAAGATTTCTCTCATTGCCCATGCTCACTTAGTTAAAAGTGCTTCAAAAGCATTTCGCAATGAAAAATGGGCACCTGAATTCCGACTTACATTTTTACACAATCTACACCACAATCAAACATTCAGCTATAATTTAGGAACAGAATGGGATACTAACGATTTATTTCCGGTTTATATTTATACTGTTTCTTATGGCTATTCAATTACTGGCAGATTAGGGGTTTATGCAGAAGTTTTTGGTAATCTTACGAAAAAAGAACCAGCCCAACATCTTTTTGATGGCGGATTTACCTATTTGATTTCATCCGATTTTATGGTTGATTGTTCGGCCGGTTTAGGCTTAAATTCAGCTGCTCCGAAATATTATTGGGCTACAGGCTTTTCATTTCGTCTTTAAGAAGACTTTAATATTTTTATTGATTCTCAATAAACTTTTATTCGTAAATTTGCGTATAATTTAAAAAAAAGACTATGTATCCAGAAGAAATGGTAAGACCTATGAAAGCGGAGTTAACAGATGCCGGTTTTGTGGAATTATATACAGAACAAGATGTAGAAAATGCTTTAGCTAAAGAAGGAACTACTTTAGTAGTGATAAACTCCGTTTGTGGCTGTGCTGCCCGAAACGCAAGACCGGGTGCAAAAATGAGTTTAGACAACGCTAAAAAACCAGCTCATTTAGTAACCGCTTTTGCAGGGGTTGATAAAGATGCTGTGACAAAAGCCAGAGAACACATGTTCCCCTTTCCTCCTTCATCACCAAGTATTGCTTTGTTTAAAGACGGAGAATTGGTACACATGTTAGAGAGACACCATATTGAAGGGCGTCCGGCAGAATTAATTGCAGAAAATCTAAAAGACGCTTTCGACGAGTTTTGTTAAATTAAAACTTACAGTATATAGCATTCTAGCAAAAAACCATCAAAAAAACGATGGTTTTTTGTTTTTAAAGTTACTTTTGTAATACAAACTAAATCTGATGCAAAAGATTATCTCTATACCGTTGTCTATTATTTTTTACGTGCTGTTTTTTTTATGGCTCGTACTATTTGAACCGATCCAACGTATATGTCTTAACGTTTTCGGCTATAATGCTCATCGCCGGAGCGTGGCCATCTTAAATTTATTTCTAGTTCGGACTACTCATATCTTAGGAACGACCTATTCAATTACAGGAAGAGATCAGCTTCCGAAAAATGCACCTTTGATCATCATCGCAAATCATCAAAGCTTATATGACATACCACCGATCATCTGGTTCATGCGTCATTGGCATCCGAAATTCATCAGTAAAAAAGAATTAGGAAAAGGAATTCCTAGTATTTCATATAATTTAAAACATGGCGGTTCGGCACTTATTGACCGGAAAGATCCGAAACAAGCTTTACCGGCCATAAAAAAAGTGGGAGAATATATCAATAAAAACAACTATTCTGTCGTTATATTTCCGGAAGGGACCCGTAGTAAAACCGGAAAACCTAAAGCTTTTTCTGTTAACGGGTTAAAAATGCTCTACAAGTTTGCACCGGATGCTTATTTTGTTCCTATCAGCATCAGTAATTCTTGGAAAATGACTCGATTCGGACAATTCCCGTTAGGGCTTGGAAATCGTTTATATTTTAATATCCATGAACCTTTAAAAATTTCGGATTATTCTTTTGAAGAGATATTCGAAAAGACCGAAAATGTTATTATAAATAATCTTAAATAAAAAAATAATGTCTATACACAACATCCGATTAGAAGTGATGCAATTTTTAGAGAAAAAAATTGACAGCTTCGTGGAAGAATTTTTAATTCCGGTTGAAAAAATCTGGCAACCATCTGACTTACTTCCGGATTCTGAAAACGAAAACTTTTTAGAAAACGTTAAAGAATTACGGGAAATAGCAAAAGATCTTCCTTATGATTTTTGGGTAGTATTAGTAGGAGATACTATCACTGAAGAAGCTTTACCTACCTATGAATCTTGGTTAATGAATGTTGAAGGCGTCGATCAGGAAGGAAGAAATGGTTGGAGCAAATGGATTCGTCAATGGACCGGAGAAGAAAACCGACATGGTGATGTTCTGAACAAATATTTGTATTTGTCAGGACGAGTAAATATGAAAGAAGTAGAACAAACTACTCACCATTTAATCAATGACGGTTTTGATATCGGTACAGGAACTGACCCTTATAAAAACTTTGTATACACAAGTTTTCAAGAGTTAGCAACATATATTTCACATAACAGAGTAGCCTTATTAGCTAAAAAATACGGAGACATTAAGTTGTCCAAAATGTGTAAACTCATTGCCGGAGATGAAATGCGTCACCACATGGCTTACAGCACTTTCGTAAAAAATATTTTTGAAGTTGATCCGAGTCAGATGATGTTGGCTTTCCAACACATGATGAAACATAAAATTACCATGCCAGCTCATTTTCTGAGAGAATCAGGTCAAAAAATCAGTACCGCTTTTGAACAATTTTCAGATTCAGCCCAACGCATCGGTGTATATACCGCTCAGGATTATGTTGAAATCCTTCAAAAGTTGATTGACAAATGGGAAATTGACAAAATGACCAATTTAACTGATGAAGCCGAGAAAGCAAGGGATTTTCTAATGAAATTACCGCAAAGAATGGCAAAAATATCAGAACGTTTGGTAATTCCGGAAACAAGCCATATCTTTAAATGGGTTCAACCGGCAACTGTTTAAGTTTACTATGGGTAAAGCTATCATCGACAACACTATAGGTTTTGTAAAAAAACAATTGGCAAATGCCGAAGGTGGCCACGATTGGTTTCACATTCAACGGGTATTTCAAAATTCTGTTCAAATTGCAGAGCATGAAACTGATTGTAATATAGAAATTGTCCAATTAGCAGCTTTACTCCATGACATAGCTGATTCAAAGTTTCACAACGGAGATGAAACCGTCGGACCTAAGACCGCTCGTGAATTTCTTTTACAACAAGAGGTTGACGAAGAGATTGTTCGTCACGTTGTCTCCATAATAGAGAATATTTCGTTCAAGGGAGGGAATTTCAATCCTGATTTTTCTTCTCTTGAACTTCAAATAGTTCAGGATGCAGATCGTTTAGACGCTATAGGAGCCATAGGCATAGCCCGAACTTTTAATTATGGTGGCTTTAAAAACCGTCCGATGTACGATCCTGCAATTGCACCTAAAATGAATATGACTAAAGAAGAGTATAAGAAAAGTAATGCTCCTACTCTAAATCACTTTTACGAAAAACTTTTGATTCTTCAAGATAAAATGAATACGGAAACGGGTAAAAAGATGGCAAAAGAAAGACATCGGTTCATGGAGCTTTTTTTAGCTCAATTTTACTCGGAATGGGACGGACTGCTTTAAAACATTTTTTACGTAAAGTTTTACAAAATGTTAACAAGAGGAACAATTTATAGCGTTCTTTCTTTTTCCTTAATAAAGTTTTAATACTGCCTTTAAGGCTTTTAAAAAATAGAATTGGAATTTTGATTCATTCAAAAAAATAAAAAAATGAATCAAGACTCTCTTTCCAGAAGACGCTTTTTAATCAATTCTGTTCTTACAACAGGTGGTTTATTATTAGCTCCTAATTTTATCAGTTGTAGTGACGACGACACTGTCTATGCTATTCCCAGAGATTATACCTCAGATAAATTTCCTCATGGCGTAGCTAGTTTTGATCCCACTCATGACCAAGTCATTATATGGACCCGCTACAATACAACAGAGTCTTCTGTTTCCATCATTTGGCAAGTAGCTTATGATCCTGATTTTGAAACAGTTTTCAGATCCGGTGAAGTTACAACTGATGCTTCAAGAGACTATACTGTTGCTATTGAGTTGCAAAATCTGGAGTCAAATAAAAAATTATACTACCGCTTTTTTAATATGACAGAAAGAAATGCCTCTGTTGTAGGAGAAACAATCACTTTACCTTTAGATGTTAATGAAATAAAACTGGCTGTTTGCTCCTGTTCTAATTATCCGGCCGGTTTATTTAATGTCTACAATGCTATGGCTAACTCAGATGCAGATATTATTGTTCATTTAGGTGATTACATCTACGAATACGGTCAAGATCAATATGGAACAAACGATTACACCAATACACTAGGAAGAACGCACCACCCGGCTAATGAAATTATAACTTTAAACGACTATAGAACACGCTATAAACAATACCGATCTGATAAGAACTTACAACTGGCTCATCAGAAAAAACCATTTATTTGTGTATGGGACGATCATGAAATAGCGAATGATGCTTATAAAGACGGAGCTGAAAACCATCAGGCAAGCGAAGGTAGTTTTGAAGCCCGAAAAGAGGCTGCTATCAAAGCTTACAGCGAATTTTTACCGATGAAAACCAACGATATCAATTTAATATACAGAAGTTTTAAAATCGGAAATCTTGTTAACTTAATCATGTTAGACACCCGTATCATAGGACGAGATCAACAATTGGATTATGCAAATTATTACGACACATCCGGAAACTTTGATGCGGTTTCATTCCAGACAGATTGGCTGAACCCTAACCGCTCTATTTTAGGTTCCACACAAAGAAACTGGTTGATCTCCGAAGTAACCGGAAGCCCTGCACATTGGCAGGTTCTGGGACAACAAGTTTTAATGGGTAAAATGATGATTCCGGCTGAATTATTAGGAACTTTAGCCGCCATTCAGTCTGAAGGATCTGCTTCGCCAGCCACATTACAATATTTTCAACAGCAAATCACGGAATTAGTTACAATCAAATTGCGTTTTGCAAATGGAGATCCTACACTTACTCCGGCAGAACTAACCAGAATAAACACTGTTCTACCTTATAATTTAGATGCATGGGATGGCTATCCAATGGAACGGGAAATGTTATATGCCGGTTTTGCCGGAAAAAAAGTTATCTCCCTTGCCGGAGACACACACAATGCCTGGTACAATAAATTGACTGATAATTCCAATAATGAGAAAGGTAAAGAGTTTGCCACCTCGTCTGTGAGTTCTCCCGGACTGGAAGTTTATCTGGGAATAGATCCTACCGGTATTTCCGGTTTTGAAGATGCCCTACAACTCTTAATTGATGATATGGATTATCTGAATGCTTCTGACAGGGGTTATGTAACTGTAAAATTTACACCAAGTACTGTTAATGCTGAATGGAACTTCGTTTCTTCTGTATTCACTGAAAATTATACCGAAACTACTGAAAGAACAGAATCTTATTCTTTGTAGGAACCAAATAAAAACAAACAGAGGCGGTTAATTAAAATAACTGCCTCTGTTTTACTGTATCTTATCAATCAACTATGCTGAGTTTCTACTCGCATTGATATTTCCGAAGAGTGACCGTGTTACAATTTTTTCATATATCGCTATCTTATCAGCATTTTCTTCCGGAGACTCTTTTAATTCCTTGATTTTTAATAAGGCAAACTGTTGGATCGTTAGTAATGGCAATACAATTTTTTCCCGCATAGCAACAGAAGCTTTACTGTCCGGATAATTCTCCATTAATTCCTTAAAGCCTGACAATTTTAACAATAAGCGCTGCGTTTCTAAGAACTCATCATATATCAATTGCCAAAATGCTCCAAACTCAGGATCTTTTTTCATATAAGCCGTTAGTGGAAAGAAAGATTTACTTAAAGCCATCATACTATTCTCGATCAAAGTTCTGAAAAACAAGGAAGAATGATACAACTGCTGTACTTCTTCCCATCGATTGCTATTCTCAAAATGAGCTAAAGCAGTTCCCACTCCGAAGAAACCGGGAACATTTTGTTTCAATTGGCTCCAGGAACCTACAAAAGGAATTGCTCTCAGATCATCTAAATTCAACTGAGCAGATTGTTTCCTTTTTGACGGACGGCTTCCGATATTAGTTTTAGCATAATAATTCAATGTACTCATTTGCTCCAGATAAGGAACAAATTTAGGGTGCTTTTTAAAATCAATATATTTTTGATAGCTCACTTCAGAAAGTTCCTGAAGTACATTTTCTTCCTTGGCTGTCAATTCATTTTCATCACTATGGAATACTTGATTATTGGCTCCGGCACTCAAAAGATTTTCCATGTTATAACGACTGGAATCCAGAGTCCCGAAATTAGCGCTTATGGTTTGCCCCTGAACTGTAAGCTGGATTTGCTTGTTCTCAATTTTCGGACCTAAAGAAGCATAGAATTGATGTGTTTTTCCTCCTCCGCGTGCAGGTGGTCCTCCTCGCCCGTCAAAGAAAACGACTTTTATATTATATTTTCTGGAAATAGCCGTCAATGCCATTTTAGCTTTATAGATACTCCAGTTAGCCATTAAATACCCGCCATCTTTTGTACCGTCAGAAAAGCCAAGCATAATACTCTGTTGGCCTCCTCTTTTTGCTAAATGTTTCGAATACACAGAATTCGTATACAAACGTTCCATTACTTTATCTGCATTCATCAGATCTTCTACCGATTCAAATAAAGGCACTATATCAACTGTAGGATTTTCCCACCCTGTCAAATGAAACATCGCCAGAGTTTCCATTACATTCAAAGCGCTTTCATTATTACTGATAATGTAACGATTACATCCTAATTCTCCGTTTTTGTCCTGAATAACTTTAACAGCTTTTATCGAGCTGATTGTTGCTTTGGTCATTTCATTATCAAAATCATATTCCTGAAGGTTTGCTTTTACATTGGACAGAATTTCAATTTTTTCAACTTCATCCAGTTCGTCATAATCTTCAGGAAAGATTGCAGGAACATGGGAAATAATATCCTGAAAAACCTGCTTATGAATTTTACTGTTCTGACGAATATCTAAGGTTGCGAAGTGGAATCCGAATACATTATACCTATTGATTAACAAATCGATTTCATCCACATAAAGCGATTGATGTTTTTCTACCACCAATTTTCTGATTTGCTGTAATGACTCTAAAAATTCATCTTTTGTAATATAAATGTTTCCACTCGAGTAGAATACCGAACGGTATAATTTATTTTCCAGTTCAGCTACTAAAACATCAACACCGGAAAAAGTTAATTTTCTTTTCAGTTTTCTAACATCTAAATAATAGCACTTCAAAATAGAGGTTCGCAATCGGTCTGCTACTTTTAATGTGATCTCAGTAGTAACAAACGGATTCCCGTCCCGATCTCCTCCGGGCCAAAACCCTAAGTTTAAGAGGTCATTGGACAGACCTTTCCCTTTTGTAATATTCTTTTGAATATATTGCATCATTTCACCGATTGTATGGTAAAATACATTTTCTAAATACCAGATCAAACTTACCGCTTCATCAAAAGGTGTCGGTTTTTCTTTTTTGATAAAAGGAGTTTTACCTAACTGAGCCAACAATTCTTTTATTTTATTGAGGTCATTGACTTTAACAGCTTCTGTCAAATCTGTTATGATACCCAAAACCGAACCCGGATAAAACTGTGTAGGGTGGGCTGTCAGTACAACTCTCACTTTGAAATCTTCCAGAAAATCATTTAGCTCCTGAAGTTTAGAACGCTGGTCAGCATTCTCTTTCATATCACGAAGTGATCCTCTTCCTTCAAGGTTGTTCACTACTGAAAAAGCAGCATCTTCAATTGCATCAAACAACACTACCTGTCGTTCAACATATTGAATAAATCGCAACATCAGGCTTATTTTTTGGCCCTCAGTAGGGTTATCCAAATACTTGCTTACAAACGCATTAAAAATTTCATCAGGGCTCATATTGCTTTTAAACCCCTGCTCGCAGACTTCAGAAAATAGCGGCAATAAAACTCCGGTATTATTGATCTCATCGAATGGGAGTGTAATGAATATGCTGTTGTAAATATTGTATTTTGAGGCGACGTTTTGATTAAAACGTTCTAATTTAGGTAAAGAATACATAGCTTTCTTTTTGAAAAAACATTTAAAGGTAACGATTTTTTAAATGGCTTCAAAAGATTTTCCGGGCAAAGGCTTTACGACTCCTTTCAATTCCATATTCAATAAGATTCCTGACAATTTAAAAACAGGTATGCCACATATTTGAGAAAGACTATCCAAGTGCTCCCTCCCGTTACGAAACAAGAAATCATATACTTTTTGTTCCTCAGGCGTCAGAGAAACAAATAATTGTTTTTGAACAGGTTTAGGTTCTTTCTTTTTAACTTCCCAATTAAGCATGTAGACCAAATCTGCTGCCGATGTTAACAATTGTGCTCTTTGTGTTTTAATAAGATGATTACACCCTTGACTATACTTATCTCCCGCTCTTCCCGGAACAGCAAATACTTCTCTGTTATAATCATTGGCTATCTGAGCCGTAATGAGTGAACCTCCTTTTTCTGCGCTTTCAATTACAATAATGGCCTCGCTTATTCCGGCTACAATACGATTTCTTTTAACAAAATTCTCTCTGTCCGGTTTTGTATGTGTCCAAAACTCCGTTAGAAAACCTCCTTTCTGTTCCATTTTTACCATATATCTTTTGTGATTTTTAGGATATATCTGATTTAAACCGTGTGCCAGAACACCTATAGTTTGTAAACCATGATCCATCGCCATCTGATGTGAAAGGATGTCTACTCCATAGGCAAATCCACTAATGATTGTGGGATTTAACGGTGCTAAATCTTCAATAAATCTTCTGGTAAAATCAGAACCATAAGTTGTCATTTTTCGCGTACCGACAATACTTATCAGTTTTTGCTGTTTCATTTCTACATTTCCGGATTGGAACAAGATAACCGGAGCATCAAAGCAATGTTTCAATCGTTCCGGATAGATATCATCTTTGTAAAACAGAACTTTTATTTTTTCCTGCTCCAGAAAAAATAATTCCTTTTCTGCTTTTTGAAAAACTGAGGGGTTCTTTAAATTTTCGATAAGTAGTTTCCCTACCCCGTCTATTTTTGCCAATGTTGTCTTTTTGGCTTTAAAAACTTCTTCAGCAGTATCGAAGTTTTGTAATAATCTTTTTGAGATCACATCTCCTATTCCTTCCACTTGCAATAAAGCAAGTGTAAAGAACAAATCGTTCTGTTGCATGGCGTATATGAATTAATTGGCTTATAATGATACAAATATAGAATTAAAATTCTATAAAAAAACAAAAAGTCCCGAAAGGATTTCGGGACTAGATGTTCTTGATAAGAAATAAAATTACTGCTATTAACCATCACAAATATACGACAGCCTGAACCTAACTCGGATACAGAAAAAATGTATATTTTGTTAAAGTTTTAATCCTTAAAATTAAACTGCAACTGAATAGAGATACTTTTTTGTTTAGGTTCAGTGTCTTTTGAAAACTGATTATTCAGATTGTGAAGAGAGATTCCCAGAAGCCGTACAGAATTTTTCAGTCGCTCCTGATACAATAGCTCTTTTGCCACATCAATGATTAAATTTTTATCAGATATAAAATAAGGTAATGTCTTACTTCTTGTTTGTAGTGAAAAATCAGAGTATTTCAATTTTAGCGTGATCGTTTTACCGGCTATTTTACTGCGTTGCAAACGTTTTTCCAATTCATCGGCGATGTTTATAATCTTATCTTCCAGGAAAATTTCAGATGAGAGATTCTCAAAGAATGTGCGCTCGGCTCCTACCGATTTAATCGTGCGATTCGGTTTTACGGCACTGTGGTGTATCCCTCTTGAGATCTGATAATAATAAGTTCCGCTGTTACTAAAGTGTTTTTCTAGAAACTCCCGGCTTTTTTGTTTTAGATCCAGTCCCGTAAATATTCCTAACTGATACATTTTTTCTGCTGTAACTTTACCGATCCCATAGAACTTTTTAATATCTAATTGTTCCAGAAAGGCTTCTACTTCTTCAGGATTAACTGTTTTTTGTCCGTCTGGTTTATTGTAGTCGGAAGCCACTTTTGCGACAAATTTATTAATTGAAATCCCTGCCGAAGCGGTCAAACCTGTTTCTGTAAGGATTCTTTTTCTTATCTCCTGAGCAATTAATGTGGCACTGGGCATCCCTTTTTTATT
This sequence comes from Flavobacterium sediminis, assembly GCF_003148385.1. NCBI lineage: Bacteria > Pseudomonadati > Bacteroidota > Flavobacteriia > Flavobacteriales > Flavobacteriaceae > Flavobacterium > Flavobacterium sediminis. The sequence continues at coordinate 1,350,260 of NZ_CP029463.1, forward strand.
AACTGTAACATCTAAATAAGCTTCATCTAGTGATAAGGGTTCTACCAGATCAGTATACTCCAGGAATATCTTCCGGATTTTTTTAGATATTTCTTTATAGCGGTCAAATCTGGGTCTTACAAAAATAAGTTCCGGACATAATCTTTTGGCATGAATACTGCTCATTGCACTGCGCACACCGAATTTTCTTGCCTCATAACTAGCTGCACTTACTACTCCTCGCTGTTCGCTTCCTCCGACAGCGATCGGTAAGCCTTTTAATTCAGGATTATCCATTTGTTCTACAGAGGCATAAAAGGCATCCATATCAATGTGGATTATTTTTCGATTGGCAAACAAATTGGAATCCATAACAAAAATGATTTCTATTTAGCTTCGGCATCATTTATCTTTGCCGGAAAGAAAAAACGCAATGGTTTTTTTCTGAAATATCTCCAAACTGCTCTGCTGATCGATCTCAATTCCTGAAACGGTATGTTTCTGGATTTAAAGGCCAATGCTAATGACAAACCGAAGCTCACTATAAAGTTAATAAATCCGATCAGAACCAATCCTACGGATCCCATGCGATCTGTGAAATGGTCAATTGATACTGCGAACCATACATCGCTAATGCAAAATTCCCCGCGGAAAATGTAACGTGACGGATATCCAGATTAAGCCCTATAAAAGCACCTATAGAGGCTGTTGTTCCCATGAATACTCCAAACCAGAAATTAGATATTATTCCGGCCCATTTCCTTTCATACCATTCTGAAATTCTTTTCGCCATACCCTTTCCAAAGTTCCGTTTCAACCAAGGATGTTCCTGGATACGGTAATATACCTGAAAATGCTTATCTCTGTTTGATACACTTCCGGATATGATCCCGGAAAGAAAAAGAAATATCCCGGCAATAGCGGCATGTAAAACAGCTGGAGATTTCACCGGGCTTAAATGATTTATGAGTCTTAGCCATTTTTGCTCTGCGATATTATAACTAAAAGCGGTATCTATCAGCCAAATCCCTAACCATGCAATTGGGAAGGCCATGATAATATTGCCTAAAAAGGCAATAAATTGTGAGCGAAAGATATGCGAAAATAAAACTGCAAATTCATGATGTTTTTCTTCCGGAAGGGCTTTCTTTTTTTTCATGCCCTCCTGAATGGCTCTGACAAGTGCCGAAGCGGTCATTGCGGGTTGTTTTGTAGCCAATGTAAATCCCATTAAATAAATCGCTATAAATCCGAAAGCATAATTCATACTATAGAGTACTGCATGACCGAAATCGCTCACCGGAAGTTTAGAGAACAATACTTTAATAATACAAAGTATTCCCACGATAAAACCTCCTCCTAAAGCCGCTTTAAACATTTTAAAATATTCTTTGCGGGTTTCTGTAATATATTTTTCTCCGGTTTTGGCCGTATGCTGTGTAATTTCATAGGAAAGCACCTGAACGCTATCGCTTACTAAAGTTTCAATATTATTTTTCTGGGAATTGTGTCTGATAAGCAGCAGAACTAATTGAATGGTCTTAGGTGTCTTGTCTTCTTCGTTATCAATGACCAGAAAAGGCATTAGCTCTCCCAAGCGTTTTAATTGCTGACGAATGCGCAGCAGGTTTTGGTTTACCCGTAAAGATATCCCGTATTTTGAGGCATTATGAAATGCTTTGTCTACAAAATCATTACACTGCCGGAACATAATGTTCAACTGCTTGTAAATAATATCTTCTGAGCTAACATAACAGGGTGTATTCTCTTCTTTCAGAATATCTTCTAAAAGATATAGTTCTTTTTCAAAACCGGAAAAAGGACTTCTGTGTTCATGATATTCCGGAACCATTTGTACCACATCTGTTTCTAGTGCTTTACCGCTGGAACGTTGCAATAACAGATTCATCGATTGTATTACTTCAGCCAAAAACAAATCCGGTTGATTCTCTTCGTAAATATTGGTGAATTCTAACAGATAAAAAAGTTCCGTTAGCTGGATCATTGGAATTTTTTCCAGCCATTCCGGATCTGAAGCGTCATAAAATACCTGATTCAGAACAAATTCTAAAGTATTCTTAGGAGCCTGATAAGGTATTATCTTAGCGAAAATGCGTTTTCTTACCTCATAGAAAAAATCGGTTTCCTGTAAAATTCCGGCATCTGAAAAAATGGTATTAATTCGTTTATAAACTAATATTTCTTTTAAAAAAGCTATAAAATTTTGGCGTTCTACCTCATTCTCCTTAAAAAAATCAATTATAGGATCGATATTGAAGAACTTCAGGTTTGTTGTTTTCTTAGGGCGAATGGTATCTATCAGGCCTGCTAAAATCTCTACTTTGTTCTCTGTATCTTTCCAGACGTGTAATTCATTAAAATAAGATTTCGTTAGGATTTCAAAGGTGTCGTTGGTATTTCTTCTAAAAATTTTCATAGGTAAAAATCTCCCGTAAATATAGCAAATACTGGTATTTTTTAATACTTTCGTGACATAAAAAAGAAGAAACTTTGAAAGAGATTGAACGTAAATTTTTGGTCAAATCAGACGATTTCGTCAAAGAAAGTACTTGTATAAACCGAATTGTTCAAGGGTACTTAAACTCAGCTCCCGAACGTACGGTTAGGGTTCGCATCAAATCGAACAAAGGGTACATTACGGTTAAGGGAAAAAGTAGTGCAAACGGAATCAGCCGGTTTGAATGGGAAAAGGAAATCGATGTTCATGAGGCTGACGCTTTATTAGTACTTTGTGAAGAAGGAATGATCGATAAAACCCGTTATGAGGTAATGGTCGGGATTCATGTTTTTGAAGTAGATGTTTTTGAAGGAGAAAACAAAGGCTTGGTTTTAGCTGAATTGGAATTAAAATCAGAAGACGAGGAGTTTGAAAAACCGGAATGGTTAGGTGAAGAAGTCACACAGGATCCTCGCTATTACAACTCTTATTTAAGCCAACATCCTTACGCCACTTGGTAAAAAATAAAAATTAAGAGAATAAAAACAAATCCAGATAGTCTACTTTCACAATGCCTTTAAGTTTCTGGATCACAAAATATTCCAGTGCCATTTTATTGGAATATTCTTCAAAGAATTTTAATTGCCACAATCGCTCTCCGATATCATCAAAGTTTACTTGGTAAAACAGCTCCAGTAATACCTCAGTATCGATCTTACCTTCCTCCTGAGCTTGTTTAAGCAATGGTAATACAATGTGATCTCTGAAATATACTTTATAGAGATCGTAATCCTCAAATGACTCTTTGTGATACTTTTTTAAAGAGAAAACAAACACAGGTCTTATTGAACTAATATGCTCTATTACTTTTTGATAGATCAGAATAATTTTTCTGATCGGATCTTTCACTTCAATTTTATCTAACTCTTCAAGAAATCTTTCCCACAAAAATTGGGTACAGTCACGAACGAGTTCTTCCTTATTTTTAAAGCAGGAATAGATCGTCTTTTTGGAAACACCAAACTCAGAAGCGATATCATCCATAGTAACATTTTTACTTCCGTATTTCAGGAAATAATCCAATGTTCGCTGAATCAACTCGTGTTTCTTTGTTTCCATATCTAATAAAAAAGCTGTCTGAAATCATTTTACCTCCTAAGAAATAATCAACCCTTTCTCTCAGAAAACCAAATATTCAGTAAAATGGATTTTCAGACAGCATTATTTTTTAATTTGCTCCGCCACCCAGTGCTTTGTATAAGCTGATCACAGCATTCAACTGTTGGTATTTATTATCAATATAATTTATCTCAGTACTTAACGCATTATCTTTAGCCGTTAATACTTCTAAATAGTTTACCATACCATATTGAAGCAATTCATCTGAATAATTTGCTGCTGCTTTTAATGCATCTAATTGCTTTTTTCGAGACACCAGCTTATCTGTTTCATTTGTATAGCTTGCTAAAGCATCTGACACTTCTTTTCCGGCGGTTAAAAGCGATTTTTCGAACTGTAAATAAGCTACTTGTTGATTTGCTTTAGCAACTTCATATTGTGTTCTTATTTTTCTTTGGTTGAAGATCGGTTGTGTTAAACCTGTTACAATATTTGCAAATAATGATTTCGCACTAAACCATTCTTTCAACTCTAGACTTTGAAAACCTCCCGTAGCTGTTACTGTTAATGAAGGATAGAAATTACTACGAGCCACATTGGTTTGTTCAAAAGTATTTCTGAAATTTAATTCGGCTGAAACCACATCAGGACGATTGCTCAACAACATTGCCGGCACTCCTGTTTTGATATCAACCGTTATATTCTGTTCATTAAAATTACCCTTTTCAACAGAACCCGGTTTTTTGTTTAACAACACATTAAATGAGTTTTCCAGTACTCTCAGATTGTACTTTAAATCACTAAGCGTTACTTCGGTAGCATATTGTTGCGCTTCCGTTTGCTTAACTCCTACTTCATTAACATTTCCGGCATCTTTCAGAGCATGGATGACTTCAACACTTTTTTTACGATTCTCTAACGTTTGTGTTACCACTTTGATTTGCTCTTCTGTTGCCAACATCTGGTAATATAAAGAGGCTATTTGGGCAACTAGTTCTGACTGAACTGTTCTTTTAGCAGCTTCTGTTTGAAGATAAGCCGCTAAAGCACCTCTCTTTGTACTTCTGATTTTACCCCAAATATCTGCTTCCCAACTTAACACGCCCGATAGTTCATACTGATCGATACTACTGAAAAGTCGCCCAAACTGACTATTTGAGGATGTTTCCTGATGTGTCCAAGTTGCATTACCAGTCAAAGAAGGTATGTAGCCTGCTTTTCCCTGCTTTAACACTGCTTCCGCTGAAGCCATGTTTTGCAAAGCAATCTGAAGATCTAAATTATTTTGGATCCCTTCGTTAATGTACTCTTGCAATTTAACATCCGTAAAAAGCTCTTTCCAAGATAAGGTTCCTATGGAAGTGCTGTCTAAGACTTCTTCTGTTCTATATAAATTAGTTGTATCTACTTCGGGTTTTTTATAATTTTTGGCAACAAAACACGATTGCATTGTCAACCCTACAACTATTAAAAGAATGATTTTTTTCATTTTATGACTATTTTACCCGTTATGTGGTATCTTTTTCTCTTTACGGCTAATTTTTTCCTTTCAGTTTTCCCATAAATGCTCTGAAAGTCGGTGCAAATTCTTCAAACCTGTCTGATTCTTTAGTTTGCTCTGTCAGGTTGAAAATATCATCGTGATTATCAAATTTCAATGACTTTCCCCGTCTTTCAATTCTATTTCATATCACTGAATTTTATATTTATTACTCTTTTTGGCCGCCCTTATTTATGCATTTTTTGAACTTACTTTTTCCTGTAAACTTTGGAATACAACAAACAGCACCGGAATAATCAAAACACCAAAAATAGTTCCTATCAACATCCCTCCGATTGCTCCTGTACCGATCGACTGGTTTCCGACGGCTCCGGCTCCTTGTGCCAACATCAACGGAACTAACCCCAGAATAAAAGCAAATGAGGTCATCAAAATCGGACGAAGACGAGCTACAGCACCCTGAACGGCTGCTTGGGAAATACTCATTCCCTTTCTTCTCGCATCAGCAGCAAATTCTACAATCAAAATGGCGTTTTTCGCTAACAGACCGATCAGCATGATCAATGTAATTTGCAGGTAAATATTATTGCTCACATTAAACAAATAAGCAAAGATAAAGGCTCCTGCCAAACCAACCGGCAAGGATAGCAATACTGCAAACGGCAACATATAACTTTCATACTGTGCAGATAACAAGAAATAAACAAAGATCAAACACAACAAGAAAATAAAGACTGTTTGACCACCGGCATTGATCTCTTCACGAGTCATCCCAGAATATTCATAACCATATCCGATCGGTAAAGTTTGCTGAGCTACTTCTTCAATAGCGTTAATAGCATCTCCTGAACTGAATCCGTCAGCAGGCGCTCCATTAATATTTACGGAAGTAAACAAGTTAAAACGATTGATTACCTGTGGTCCGAATACTTTTTTCAGATCTATAAACTGTGATATCGGTGCCATAACGCCACTAGCCGTACGAACCATTACTTTGTTCAACGATTCCGGATCACTTCTGTATTCCGGTTCAGCCTGATACATTACACGGTATTGTTTTCCAAACTTATTAAAATTAGAGGCATAAACCCCACCGTAATATCCTTGCATAGTACCCAACACATCCGATACTGTTAAACCTGATTTCTTAATTGCCGGAACATTCAAATCAATTTGATATTGCGGATAGTTAGGTGAGAATGAAGTCGTTGCATACTTAATCTCAGGACGACTGTTCAATGCTCCCAAAAACTTATCTTTAATGGTATTCAGTTCCTGAATAGTTCCTCCTTTTTGATCCTGTAACTGAAATTCAAATCCACTACTGAAACCGAAACCGGTTAAAGTAGGGCGGGCAAAGAAAATTACTCTAGCATCTTTAATCGTAGCTGTTCTTTTAAACAATTCGCCCACAACTGCATTAATTTCCTGATTCACTTCTTTACGTTCAGCCCATGGCTTTAAGTTTACGATGATCATTCCGTAATTACTTCCTGTACCACTGATCAAACTTCGCCCTGAAATACGCAAAACTCTTTCAATTTCAGGGATGTCTTTTACGGCATTTTCAATTTGTAACAGTACAGCTTCCGTACGCTCTAAAGAAGTACTCGGCGGCAATGACACGTCAGACATAATTGTTCCGGTATCTTCATTCGGCACGAAAGACTTTGGTGTAATATTCATTAAGAAAACGAAGATTCCTGCAAAAACAATGATGCCGAAGAATGCTAACCATTTACGATTCAAGAAAAACTCAACTGATCTTTTGTATTTACTGGTTGTAGAATCAAAAGCAACATTAAATGCTGTGTAAAAACGTTTTAAAAGTCCTTTCTTACTGTTTTCATGTTCATCATGCGGTTTTAAGAAAATAGCACACAATGCAGGTGATAAAGTAAGTGCATTAATCGCTGATAAAACAATCGAAACGGCTAATGTTAAACCAAACTGCTTATAAAATACTCCGGCTGATCCACTAATAAACGAAACAGGGATAAATACGGCCGACATTACTAAGGTAATGGAAATAATAGCCCCACTGATCTCATCCATTGCACTGTGAGCTGCCTTTTTAGGATTGTGCTCGCCGGCTTCCATTTTAGCATGGACCGCTTCTACTACCACAATAGCATCATCCACAACAATACCTACTGCCAACACTAACGCAAACAAGGTTAACATGTTTATCGTAAATCCGAATAAGTTCAGGAAAAAAAATGTACCTACAATAGCTACCGGTACTGAAATTGCCGGAATCAATGTAGATCTCCAGTCCTGTAAGAATACAAATACCACGATAAACACTAATATAAAGGCTTCAATTAAGGTATGAAGTACTTTTGAAATGGATTCTTCCAGGAAATCATTTGCGTTAACCAAAGATGCGTATTCAACTCCTTTAGGGAAACTTACTTCTGATTGTTCTAAAACTTTCAAACAACCTTCAATAACTTCCTGTGCATTTGAACCGGCAGTCTGTGCAATGGCTACTGCCACTGCCTGATGTCCGTTGATCAAAGTATTACTTGCATAATTTTGAGCCCCTAGTTCCACACGGGCAATATCTCCTAAACGTAAAACTTCTCCATTCTCTGTTGACTTCACTACTATTTGCTCAAACTCTTTGATACTTTGTAAACGTCCTTTATATTTTAGAGTATATTGAAAAGATTGGTCACTATCCTCACCGAATTGTCCTGGAGCCGCTTCAATATTCTGTTCCGACAATAAATTCATTACATCAGCCGGAACCAAACTATGTGAAGCCATTACATCCGGTTTTAACCAAATACGCATCGAATAATCTTTCTGTCCGAAAACCATAGCCTCACCAACACCTGTTACCCTTTTTAATTTAGGGATAATATTGATATTAGCATAGTTTTGGAGAAATGTCATATCATAGGTTTCATTGGCACTATACAAACCAAAGATCAAAATGTTATCACTTTGACGCTTAGCTGTTGTAACACCTGCCCGGGTAACTTCCTGTGGTAATAACGGAGTGGCTCTTGACACTCGATTCTGAACGTTTACCGCAGCCATATCCGGATTTGTACCCAGCTTAAAATAAATATTAATCGTTGCCGAACCGTCATTACTTGAAGTAGAAGTCATATAGGTCATATCTTCTACCCCGTTGATTTGCTCTTCTAACGGAATAACTACCGAGTTCATCACTACTTCGGCACTGGCTCCCTGATAACTAGCCGATACCGTAACTGTTGGCGGTGCAATTTCCGGATATTGAGATACCGGAAGAGTGATAAGCCCCAGGATTCCCAAAATCACGATGATAATAGAAATCACCGTTGACAACACGGGTCTGTCAATAAATTTTCTTAACATAAAATAATATTTTCAAATATTGATTAGTCGATTATTTTTCAGTCGGATTTAATATGTCGTTCAATGGAACTACTTCCGGTTTAATAGGTGTCCCTTCTGTAATTAGTCCTACTCCTTCGATAAGAACTTTATCGTTTACATTTAAGCCTTTGTCTACTACAAAGAATTTTCCTCCGGGAACCGGACGCACTTCAACCGGTACCATTTTCACTTTGTTTTCCTTATCAACTACTAAAGCAATTGTTTTATCTTGCATTTCCATAGTAGCGCTTTGAGGAATAAGAATTACATCTTTTAAATCTGTCGGAATTGTTACAGTTCCTGTTCCTCCTGAACGTAATATCTTTTCCGGATTAGGAAAACCGGCTCTCACATTAAACGAACCTGTTTCCGGGTTAGCTAAACCACTAAAAGTTTCTACTTTTCCTTTTTGACTGTATTCTATCCCATTACTTAAGATCAGGCTTACAGCCGGCATTTTAGCAATTTTATCCTGAAATGTTTTTCCTTCGGAATTCATTACCATATCCAATTGCTGCTTTTCACTTACTGAGAAATAAGCATATACTTTAGTGATATCAGAAACACGGGTTAGCGGTTGATCTGTCTGACTGTTTACATACGTTCCTAATCGATACGGGATTGTACCTACAACTCCGTTAACCGGACTTGTTATAGTAGCATATCCGATATTTGCAATTACACTTTGATAAGTGCTTTTTGCGCTTGCAAGATTTGCTTTAGCTGTTTCTAATTGTACTTTACTAATGATGTTTCTTTCCACTAACGGAACTAAACGATCCACTTCAACCTGAGCAGCATCTACTTTTGCTTTTGCTGCTGCTGCGTCTTGGGATACAGATTGGGTTTCTAATTTAAAAAGAACTTGTCCTTTTTTTACTTCCTGTCCTTCATCAACAAAGATTTTTTGAATATAACCGTCAACCTTAGGACGGATGTCAATATCCATGACCCCTTCAAGGGTAGCCGGATATTCTGCCTGCAATGTTGTATTGGTTTTAGCAATTTGCACAACTTTATAAGGCATTACTGGTTTCGCTTGTTGCTGTTGTTCTTTTTTACACGAAACAAAAAGAACACTAACAAACACTACGGCTGAAACAAACTTCTTTTTCATAAAATTCAACTATAAAATAAATGGGTTATTTGGTTTCTAATTCTTCTATTTTCTTGATGGAATCCTGAAGCAGCACTTCAAAATTATTGACGTATTCACGATAGATCTCCAGACTTTTCTCTTCCATAACCGTCAAAGGTTTTCTTTTGTACTTTTCTTCGTAACTACTGATTCTTTTTATTATATTTTGTTCTGACTTTATAAAAACCAGATGGTTTTTAATTCTATCGGCTAGGCTGGCAGGTTTAAAAAACTTTTTACGATCTCCGCAAATTGTATAATAGATGATTTTTTCTAGTTTAAGTAACAGATTAATGTTTGTTGAGACCGAACTTTTACTTGCCCCTGTAATACACACCAAATCTTCAAAACTCAGGTCTTTTTCTCTGGAGTTCAGAATTAAAGTAGCCAAGATTCTGGCTGCTAAAGGTGGCAACATGTGAAATTTTTCAAAATGTACCCCAAACATTTCTATTAATTCTTCTTTTTCCTTTTCTGCATTATTATCCATAATTACAATTTTGACGCAAAAATAATTAATAGTTCGGTTAGTTCGGTTGCAACCGAACTTAAAGTTTTGTTAAATTTACTTAAAGAAAAAAGTCAGGCAAAATACCTGACTTACTCTATGATCTCTAGGTTTACAATTAAGAAACCTGCTCTTTTACTATCTGCTATTACACTAAAGGCTTTTTTGGTGAGGTCTATTTCCCTACCCGAAACAAACGGCCCTCTGTCATTAATTACCACGATCACTGATTTATCGGTATCGGGATTAATCACTTTAACTTTTGTCCCGAATTTCAGTGTTCTATGTGCTGCAGTATATAATTTATTATCAAATAGTTGTCCGCTTGCTGTCTTTCTGCCATTGAATTTATCATGATAATAAGACGCATGGACATTTGTTTTGTAGAATTTATTTCTTTTTAGTGAATCCTGTTGTACTGAATCACGCTTTATTTTATTAGAATCATCTGTTTCAGACGCTTTGAATCCCAAACTCAATAAGCCCCTACTAACAGGAGAGCTATCAGGGAAAACCTAAAAAATCTATTATTCCATGAAAACAGATGCATACTATTTTAGCCTAACCAGTTTGACCAAGGAATTCTTGATAGAATCAACAAGAACCCAATAGAATAAAACAGGGCTATTTTTTTAAACTTCCCGTTGTTGCTTTCTTCTCTTTTGTGCTTAGACCAACCGATTGTAACGAATGCTATAGCAATAACATTAATTAGCGGATGTTCTAAAGATGTAAGTCGCAAAGCAGAGTTTGACATTTGTCCGAATGCGGATAATCCTAACGGAGAGATAAAATAAACAACAATTCCCAATACTAATTGTAAATGGGTAACAATAAGTGCAAATAAGGACAAACGCAGATCCTTATCTTTAAAAAGTCTCTTACTTGCCAAACCTGCAATGGCGTTTATACTAGCTAAAAACAATAGTGCTAATACTACATAAGCAAAAATAGAATGGGCAGTTTGAACGGCTGTATACATACTGATTAGTTTTATTTGTGTTTTTACAAAGATATAAAATTTAAAAAGCCCTTTAACAAAATTGCTAAAGGGCTTTTTTATAATTAAAACTAAACAGTCATTAGAAATTGTAACGGATTGAGAAATTCCATGTTCTTCCTAAACCGAAATATCCTGCATTTGAAACATTAATTCCATTCCAAGTTTCATCTCCGGCTTGAACTTTGTTTGCTGTAGTTAATTCAGATAAATAAACTTCATTGAAAACGTTATTCATATTGAATCTGAAACCAACAGAGTTCTTTTTATCTTTCCCTACTAACATTTTATATGAAATACCTGCATCTACTAAATCATAAGACGGTAACTCTATATTTTCTTTTCTTGCAGAAACATTTGCATACAATTTATCGTAATTTCTCCAATCAGCGTCAATTGAGAAACGTTCAAAGATTTCATATTTAGCACCTAACCCCAAGTTGTTTGAGCAGCATCACCTACTTTACCTCCTTCAATATCAACTTTTGATTCATCTAATACATCTAAGCCTTCATTATATTTTCTTTGAACAGCATTTCCCCTGTACTCCCAGTTTCCAACTGATGCAAAACCTTTAACACTTAATGTTTTTATTGGTTTTAATGTGAAATCTACCTCAGCCCCTGTATGTAACTGCTCATCGTTTTGACTGGTTGTATAGATCAAATCGCCTGTTGATACCGGTGTGGTTCCAATTGTTCCATCTGCCGTTAATACAGTAGAAGTTGTAGTTACACGATCTTTCCAAGATGTTCTGTAAACATTTAAATTAGCCGTAAAAATTGATGAAGTAAATGTATATCCTGCTTCTAACCCTAATATTTTTTCGTTTTCTGTTAAAGGATTAACTGCATTTGTATAGTTCAAATAGATATTATCATGATACGGTTGACGAGAATAATATCCTGCATTAACAAAAACTGTGTGTTGCCCTGTAATATTATAAGCTACACCACCTTTAGTATTGAAACCAAAGTTGTCTACTTTCTTAGCATCTTTATATTCCGGCAAATAATCATAACGGTCAAATCTTTGGTGCATTTGTTCAGATACTGATCCTTGGAAAAAGGCTGATACCTTTTCTGTAGCATACTCTACTTGTCCGAACACTCCTCCGTAAGAAATTCTCTCACTATAATCGTAATCAATTCTTTGGCTTTCCCTACAGTATTAAACATTGCTTCCCATGGTCTTGCGATACCGTAATCTGTAACTGTATTTGAAACAATAGTACCGGTAGGTAAATCATTCTGTCCTTTTAAGTTTCTACTTTCGGTCCATGAATTTAAGCCTAAGAAATTTGCAACTTGTCTATAGTGTGTACCATAATAGGTTCTTAAGTCCATCCCTGCATTAAAAGAAAGGTTTTCATTAATTTTCTTTTTCAAATTAGTAACCATTCCGTACCACGCATGGTTGTTCATTGAAGCTCTGATAAGATAGTTTCCGTTTGAATACGATCCTTCTCCGTTTGCTGTAGCTAGGTTATTAGCATACATTGTGTCAAAATCAACTAAACCATCAGCTGTTCTTAATCTGGTTCCGTAATTACCGGTTCCACCACCTCTACCCCAAGAAGCATATAATACAGTTGATAACTGTGTTGTTTCATTAATATTGAAATCCCAGTTTAAATTAGCTACCGGTTTGTGGTAAAAGTTTGTTCTTTCAGATAAATACTGACCATTTAGGTATCCGTAGTTATTATTGTATTTTCTACCGTATTGTAAATATGTACTAATTGATTTAGTAAAATTCTGATCGTGGTATTGTGGTGCACCTGTCAATAAGAAGTTGAAATTGTGTTTATCACTTGGCTTATATCCTAAAGAGATAAAATAATTTTGTCCTTCCCCTCTGGTTCCCATATTGTAACCGTCACCTTGCCAGTGAGACATCATTACACTGAATCCCCAACCTTTTTTAGACATTCCTGTGTTGTACCCTACAGTTGATTTGAAATAATCACTATTTGCTACACCCATTGAAGCAAAACCACCTTGTTTCTTTTCGGTTGCTTTAGTAACAAAGTTTACTGTACCCCAACAGATGAAATAGCTAATTTTGAAGATCCTAAACCTCTTTGAATCTGGATTACATTAGCAATATCAGACATACCTGACCAGTTAGACCAGTACATTTTACCGTCTTCCATACCATTGATCGGTTGACCATTCAATAAGAAAGCTGTATTGTCTTGTTGAAATCCACGAACAGTCATTCTTGAATCACCATAACCACCTGATTGTCCTGCTACATATACCGAAGGTGTATTCACTAATGCCTGCGTTACGTCTGCAGTACCGATCTTAGCTTGAATTTCAGCTGCTTTAATTGTTGAAACGGCAATAGGTGTCTTTCTATCTTTAGCTAAGTCAATTACTCCGCTACCTACTACTACAACTCCTTCTAGTTGATTTTCATCAGGAGTTAAAGTAACGTTTCCTAAGTTAACTGTGTTTCCTGAAACTGTAAAAGAAATAACTTTAGACTCAAAACCTAAATAAGACACTACAATCTGTCCTGATTTTTCTGAAGTTGTAAATTCAAACTTACCATCAAAATCGGTAGTTGCACCATCTGTAGTTCCTTTAACTACAACATTAGCTCCTGCTAAAGGCTCGTTCAAATCGGCATCAACAATTACTCCGGTAACTGTTGCCTGAGAAAAAACCGTTAAGGAAGTCAAAAAGACAAATCCAAAAAGTAATTTTTTTGCAAAATCTCTCATTTCTTGTGTTTTATGTTTTTTTTTGCAAATTTCAAACAACAGATTTTAACTAAGGTTAAGAAATTGTTAACAATAAAACACTTATAACAATCTTTCTAAAAACGAACTTTTTAACGTTTTTTTTAACAGATCACCGATAAAAATTCAAGCTTTTTTTAAAGTTCTTATTTATTCCGACAGAAAATTGCGTAACAAGAACTCCGTTGACGGATCATGTGCATTAATTTTTTCTTGATTTATCTCTTCTAAAATTGAATTTGCCAATTGTTTACCCAGTTCAACTCCCCATTGATCATAACTAAAAATATTCCAAATTACTCCTTGAACAAAGATCTTATGTTCGTATAGAGCAATTAATGACCCTAAGGTTTCCGGTGTTAAGGAATCAATTAAAATCGTATTGGTCGGTTTATTCCCGTCAAATACTTTAAAAGGTAATAAATAATCCGCAAAATCTCCGGTAATTCCCTGCTTTTCAAACTCTGCTTTCACCTGTTTCTCTGTTTTACCCATCAACAAAGCTTCTGTTTGTGCAAAAAAGTTGGACATCAATTTGTTGTGATGATCTGTATCTCCGTAAAGCGATTTTTTAAAACCGATAAAATCAGTCGGGATCAGTTTCGTACCTTGATGGATCAATTGAAAGAAAGCATGTTGAGAATTAGTTCCCGGTTCGCCCCAAATGATAGTTCCGGTCTGATAATTTACCGGATTTCCATCTCTTCCGATGCTTTTTCCGTTACTTTCCATAATCCCCTGTTGAAGATAAGGTGCTAATTTTTGTAAATATTGGGTGTAAGGAATCAAAGCTTCCGTTTCAGCTCCGAAGAAATTATTATACCAAACGCTTAATAAGGCTAAAACTACCGGTATATTTTGTGAAAACTCAGCCGTTTTAAAATGAGTGTCCATTTTATTAGCTCCTTTTAACAGTGTATCAAAATTATCATATCCTACACCTAAAGCTATGGATAGTCCCACCGCACTCCAAAGCGAAAATCTTCCTCCGACCCAGTCCCACATCGGAAAAATATTATCTTCAGCAATACCAAAATCTGTTACTTTTTGAATATTGGTCGAAACGGCTACGAAATGTTTGGCAACATCTTCTTGTTTGGCAGATTGCAAGAACCAACTTCTTATTGTCTCAGCATTAGACAATGTTTCCTGAGTCGTGAATGTTTTAGAAACAATAACAAAAAGAGTTGTTTCCGGATTGACTTTCTTTAAAACTTCCTGAACATGATCACCATCAACATTAGATACAAAATGAACATTTAAGTGATTTTTATAATATTGTAAAGCTTCAACCACCATAGCCGGTCCTAAATCAGATCCGCCTATCCCTATATTCACTATATCCGTAAATGCTTTACCCGTAAAACCTTTTATACCTCCCGTTATCACTTTGTCGGAAAAAGTTTTAATTTTCTCTTTAACTGCAAAAACTTCCGGCATTACATTTACGCCATCAACTAAAACAACATCTTCTTTATTAGCTCGTAAAGCTGTATGAAGAACAGCTCTTTTTTCGGTCCGGTTAATTTTTTCACCTCCGAAATAGCTTTCAACAGCCTCTTTTAAACCTACTTCATTTGCCAAATCTAAAAGCAATGCCAATGTTTTTTCATTGATCTTATTTTTAGAATAATCCACTAAAAACTTTTCCCATTTGATATGGAATTTTTCGGCACGTTTTGAATCTTCCTGAAACATTTCCTGCATAGAAACATTATACATTTCAGTAAAATGTTCTCTGATGTTTTGCCATGCAACCGTACCTGACGGATTAATAGATTGTAAGCTCATTATTCTTTAAATTTAACTTTTAAAATGCTGTCTAATTCTTTTCTGAACGGTTTAATATATTCTATATATTTCAACCTGTCTTTTTCTGCCATAGGTTCTGCACTTGGCAATTGTACTTTAAAAGGATCTACCTGTACTCCGTTTTTCCAAAAACGGTAACATACATGTGGTCCTGTTGCTAAACCTGTACTTCCTACTTTCCCGATGACTTGTCCTTGTGCAACGTACTCTCCTTTTTTGACTAAAATTTTAGACATGTGAAGGTACTGTGTGGAATAAGTTGCATTGTGTCTTATCTTTACAAAATTACCATTCCCGGAAGTATAGCCTGCTCTCGACACCACTCCGGCTGCTGTTGCCTTAATCGGTGTACCATGCGGAGCAGCATAATCCGTTCCGTTGTGAGCTTTCCATCTTTTTTGTACCGGATGGAAGCGTTTCCCTGAAAATTTTGAGGATATCCTATAATAATCTAAAGGCGCTTTTAAAAACATACTTTTTAATGCCTTTCCCTCTTCATCATAATAACTATATTCTCTTTGTCCCGGCTTTAATTTATATGGAAAAGCATAAAAATCTCTTCCTCTGTGCTGAAAGTACGTTGATTCAATATGGTCAATTCCTGCATAGATAGAATCTTCTATAAAATTCTCATAAAGTGTTACGGCGAACTTATCTCCTTTCTGAATTTTAAAGAAGTCAATGGAATAAGCATATACACTGGCCAGTTTGGGCGCTAAAGAAGCGCTTACTCCTTCTCTATCTAATGTTTCAGACAATGAGCCTTCTATCTCTGCTGCAATTGTTCTTTTTTTAATAGAAAGCGGTCTTTTCTTATTAAGAACTGCAACAGAATCTCTTAGATCAATTACGGTATAGTGTATCTTATCTTTTACATATATAAAAGCTTTCAGGTCGTTTTGCTTTTGCTTATCAAAAAGTAAAACATAGGGCTTACCGGCTTTCATTCCTCGTAAATTAAAGGAATCTCTGATCTTTTCAGTCAGTTGATGTACATTCATACTATCCGGAAGGACATAATTCTGTAGTAAGGTACCGAACGTATCACCGCTTTTAATTGTATCGTTTACAACATGAAAATCATTATATACAAATCCGTATCTTTTAATTACAGGTTCTGCATTTTCAATTTTCTCTTCTTGTTTTTCTTCTTTCTTATTTTTAGTATCACATGCTATTACAGCAGTAAGTAACAGCAATAGAGATGTTAGGTATTTCAATTTAAACTCTTTTTCACATTAAACATTTTCGCCCCACTTATCCAATTCTTCTTTGGTCCACAGCTCCGGAAAGAAAATTCTTTTTTGGTATTTCGGCAGCATGTATTTTTTCCAATCACTTCCTCCGGTTGCTTCTCCATTCCCTTGTGAACTTTCAATGTACTTCACCGCAGTCCGAAAATGCCCCATTACCCAAGTAATATTAACCGTTTTATCATAATGCCTCATTGCTTCTACCAAATCTTCATTCTGCTGATCTTCAAGAGGAAGTTGTTTAAACTTTCGCCAAACATTGATTGTATTATATTCCTCCATAAAATCAAGAAATTCTTTTTTATAGCGTTTCTCAAATTGTTGAATCAGATAAGACTTCTCTCCTGTTTTATAATCCTTCCGGCTGCCTGCCAATACAAATGTTCAAAAGCATGCTCATACGGTGTATTTCTGTCAATTGTTGCTCTGAAGCGGGCATCTATAAGATTAATAAGATCTGTAGATGCAAATTCAATCAAACGATATTGCGCACTCTGGAATCCGCTTGCCGGTGTTAATGTATTCCTGAACTTCAGGTATTGATCCACCTCCATTCCGTCTGTCATAATATCAAAAGAGGTCGTTAACATGTCGAAATAACGACTGATACGACCTAATTTCTCAGTAAAATATGCTGTAGACGGAAGTTCTGTATGACACAATTGATCTATTTCCCACAAGATCATTTTAAACAACAGTTCATTGATCTGGTGGTACATAATAAATACCATTTCATCGGGCAACGTTGTTCTTTGTGTTTGTAAATTTAGAAGTGCATCTGTTTGTATATAATCCCAATATGTTATGGGTTTTGACCATAACAATCCTTCCAAATGCGTTTCCGTATTTTGATTGATTGCCTTAAATTTTTTTTCTAAAGCCTCTATCTTATCCTGATAAAGCGTTTCTGTATTCATGAATTAATTTTCAACTTTAATTTTAAAAGAATTTTTTAGTCCTTTAAAAGCTTCTAAATCTGCCTTTAAGGATCCTACTGCCAAACTGGCTTTTATACGTATCGGAATTCTATTTTCATCATTTGATATCCAAACCGTTAAGCTTTCTTCTTCCTTAAAAACGCGACCCGCTTGTACATAAGGTCTGAAGACTTTACACGGAACCGTTCCAAATTTAGTTTTTAAATCTTCATTACCAATATATTTTAACTTAAACTTAAACGTTTCGTCGTCAAAAAACATATCAATAACAATTGATTCTCCGACTTTTAGATTATCGAGCTGCGGATGATTTCTTAAGAAATAAAATGAGGAAACAATATCCTGAACATTGTCAGGCACAGAAAACGTTTTTTCGGTATCTTTTTTATAATCTTTTACCAGAACGGTATTTCTATTCTGATTGAAGTAGCCTATCTGGTTTTTAGTATAGCCGCCTTCGTCTATCTTTCTTATAAACTGATACGGCTTTCCGGTTTCCTTATCAAAATAACTTTGGTAGTCGTCTTCTACTTTAAAGAAAAGTTTCGCCATCCCTACAGTCCAACCTTTCCCTACTACATGATGTACTTTTTTATTGCTTCTGGTTGCTTCTTTGATTTCAAGAGTAGCATAACCGGCATTAATCATTCCATAATGTATCCGCAACTTGAACCATTCTCCCGTTTGAAATGCTTCTTCATTTTGTACAAAAGAATTTGTCGTAACAAAAATTAAAAGTAAAAGGGCTATTTTTTTCATTTGTCAGCTTTTTAGTGAGTGTCTAAATTATAACAATCACATAACCTACTCATTACCAATGTGTAACTTTTCTGTTGTGATTAAACACACTTGAAATGCAATTTCTGTTCCAAAAATACTAAAACAAAAAAACCCAGTCAAAATTAATGACTGAGTTTTTTATGCTATTAACCAACCAAAAACTATAAATTATGAAAAATTATCTGCAAAAAAACGAACATATCGTCCCTTTTTTTGCGAGTGCAAAGGTAATTACTTTTTAAATTTTTCTTTATGAAAAATAAACTTTAACCTTTTTAACACATTATTTTCAATACTTTAGGTTTAAAAATTGATTACTTTATAATAAAAATCAGTTTTTATAATGTACCTCTCAAAGCCTGTTCTCTTTCAATAGATTCAAAAAGTGCTTTAAAGTTTCCTGCTCCAAAGCCTCTTGCTCCCATTCTTTGTATAATTTCAAAGAAAAGCGTAGGTCTGTCTTCAACAGGTTTTGTAAAAATCTGTAACAAATATCCTTCTTCATCGGCATCAATCATAATCCCTAAGCCTTTTAACGTTTCTATATCTTCTCTCAATTCATGAGAGTGCTCTTCCAAACGCCCCGGAACTGCTTTGTAATATTCTTCCGGCGGAGTTGTTAAAAATTCCACACCTCTTGAACGCAATGCTGATACTGTTTCAATAATATTATCTGTTGCTACGGCAATATGTTGTACTCCTGCCCCTTCATAAAAGTCAAGATATTCTTCAATCTGTGATTTTTTAATTCCTTCTGCCGGTTCGTTAATCGGGAATTTAACACGTCCGTTACCATTGCTCATTACTTTACTCATCAAGGCAGAGTATTCAGTATGGATCTGAGTATCATCAAAAGATAAGAAATTCTCAAAGCCCATTACATCTTCGTACCATTTTACCCAGGTGTTCATTTCACCCCAACCTACATTTCCTACCATGTGATCTATGTATTTTAAACCTACCGGCTCCGGATTATATTGTGTTTTCCATTCTACAAAGCCCGGCATAAAAGTACCGTTGTAATTTTTGCGCTCTACAAACATATGAACAGTCTCTCCATAAGTATAAATACCTGCTCTTACAACCTCCCCGAATTCATCTTTTTCAACAGTAGGCTCCATAAATACTTTTGCCCCTCTTTTTGTTGTTTCTTCAAAAGCAGAACGCGCATCTTCCACCCAAAGAGCCACTACCTTAACACCATCACCGTGTTTTACAATATGCTCATTGATAGGCGATTTACTATTTAGCGGTGTTGTCAACACTAATCTGATCTTATTTTGTACCAAAACATAGCTCACCTCATCTCTTGATCCTGTTTCTAATCCTTTATATGCTAAAGATTGGAAGCCAAAAGCCGATTTATAAAAATGAGCGGCTTGTTTTGCATTTCCTACATAAAATTCAACGTAATCAGTTCCTAAAAGCGGAAGGAAATCTTGTGCTCCTTCAAATATTTTTTCCAGTCCGTATTCTACGGATTTTACTTCTTTTGCCATGATAATCTATAGTTTGTGTGTTATTTTAGGTCAATGACCTTATGTGTTTATTTAATAGTTTTTGTTTTCCAACGAAAATTAGTCCAACCAAGATTGGTAATACTTCTCATCTGCTATTTTCATAGCATCTTCCGTAACCATTAAAGGTTTAAAAGTATCTACCATAACTGCTAACTCCAATGTTTCTTTTTTCCCGATACTTCTTTCGACTGCTCCGGGATGCGGACCATGTGGAATCCCTGCCGGATGCAGTGAAATATGTCCGGCTTCAATATCGTTACGGCTCATAAAATCACCATCAACATAATATAGTACTTCATCACTATCAATATTGCTGTGATTGTAAGGCGCCGGAATAGATTGCGGATGGTAATCGTACAAACGCGGAACGAATGAACATATTACAAAAGCGTCTGTTTCAAAAGTTTGATGGATTGGCGGCGGAAGATGAATTCTTCCCGTAATCGGTTCAAAATCATGAATTGAAAAAGCATACGGATAATTGTAACCGTCATACCCCACTACATCAAAGGGATGTGTAGCATAGACCATATCAAAGATCTCATCTCTTTTCTTGATTTTGATAAGAAAATCTCCTTTTTCGTCATTGGTTTCTAATTCTTCGGGGCGACGTATATCGCGCTCGCAAAACGGAGAATGTTCTAAAAGTTGCCCGAACCAGTTACGGTATCTTTTAGGAGTATAAACCGGACGATGAGACTCTACTATAAACAGACGATTATCTTCTGTATCAAAATCTATTTTATAGATCATCCCTCTCGGAATAACTAAATAATCACCATATTTAAAATCCAGATTTCCTAACATGGTTCTCAGCTTTCCGGTTCCTTTATGAATAAAGATGACCTCGTCTGAATCCGTATTCTTATAGAAATAATCTGTAGTAGATTTTTTAGGCGCTGCCAAAACAATATGACAGTCAGAATTTGTCAACACAATCTTCCGGCTCTCCAGAAAATCATCTTGTGGTTCCACCTGAAACCCTCTCAAGCGATATGATTGAATATTATTAGATTTCGCGATTTTTGGCGCAACATCATATTGCCCTTTTATCTCTTTTACTTGTGTAGGGCGGTGTTCATGGTACATATTGGTTGACATTCCGTCAAATCCAATAGTACCGAAAAGTTGTTCGTAATACAAATCACCATTTTCTTTTCTAAACTGAACATGGCGTTTGTGTGGAATTTTTCCTAGTTTGTGATATATCGGCATCTCTTCAATTTTTTAAATTAAACAATGTAGTATGTAGCAATTTTCATTGTTACACTGAATAATTGACAAATTGAATTTCTCACTCAGGATTTCTCTTGATGAGGAATTTTAAATGAGATAATAAATTTTTCCAATACAAATTCATGATATCACAAATATAGGGAAATATTTTTGAACATTTCTAAAAATCAGAACCAAAAACCAACTGTAAACCATGTGAAATGATCTCGGGTTTCGGGTGCCCAGGAATGTTTTATTTCAATAGGCCCTATGATTGTTTCAAGTCCATATCCAATTGCATAACCTGTATAAGCAGGCTTTTTCAACCAATTATCGACATCTTGGAATAAATTGTTACCAATGTTAGCAAAGTTTCCGGTAAAATTCAAATGATGTTTTCTGTAAACTTCCACATCCAGCGTTGCACTGCTTTTTACATAACTGTCACCCATTAAACTTACAAAATCATATCCGTAAAACGGTCTGAAGTTAACGATCGGCGCAAAGCCATACCCTCCTAAAACAAAATCAAAATAATTTATTGATTTATCTCCGACTTTAAACCCTCCTTCGCATTGCAGTTTAATAGTTGCTTTTTTGTAAAATGTTTTAGCAAACCCCATATCGGCTTTAGCTATGGTAAAATTTTGGAAATTATCGGGATCGTCCGATGAATAAATAAACGATTTTAACTCTCCGTTAAAATACCAACCTCTTTTAGGGAAATACCTGTTGTCAAACGAATCATATTTGGCATAGCCAAAAACAGAAAAATAATTGTTATCTTCAAAAACCGGATTGGTATTACCAATATTTTCAGATTTGATTTTTAGGAACTTCAACTCGCCGCCGCCGCCTATGGAAAATTTTTGAGCGAAAATGGTTTGCAAATAGATCTGATTACTAATATCTGTAAAATCAACATTAATTGAACTCAACCCTAAATCTGTCAAGGTTAAGCCGTTGTTAAAATCATTGGGTATATTCCTGTTGAAACTTATCATTTTAGAATTAAAACCAAAACTCCAATAAAAACCGTTGTCTATATAATAATTCAAATTATAGCGAACATTATCCCCAAAATAAAATCAAACGAAAAAACATCATTCTTTGTTAAAAATTTCTTCTTGGTATAATTGATCAAAATAGAACTTTTCAATAAATCATCGTAATGCAATCCGAACTTTAAAAACGTTGTTTTCTCTTTTTCCTGTAAAAACAAATTGAATTGTTTAGTCCCTTTTATCGATCCTTTTGTAAAATTATAATTGATGGTTTTAAAGTTTTGAGTTGCATTCAAGTTATCAATTCCTCTCACAATATCATCAAAACTAATTTTAACATTGGTCTTAAACTTTAATTTTCCTCTTACGTATGCCCTGGTAAAATCCTGCAATTGATTAATCTCAATATCAGAAACCACTAAAGAATCCATCACTTTTAAGGGTTCCCTGTAAATCGGTTTTTCGGGAACTAACTTTACCAATTCTTTTTCTTTAATAGTAGCGGCCTCAATTCCTTTCAAAATAATATTATACCCTTCATCAAATGACATCATATTGTAATTACGGATATCCGGTTTAATATAAACATCGGTCAACTTTCTTTTGTTTTGCATTTTCTGAATCATTCCCAGATTATTGACCTGTAACAAAACACTAGAAGCGCCTTTTAAATCCTCACGTGATTTTAAACCATCTTGTACATCTACCCCAATAATGATATCCATACCTTTTTCACGCAACAATTCTACCGGGTAATTGTTAACAATTCCTCCGTCGATCAACAATTTTTCGTCTATTTCAATAGGATTGTACAATGAAGGTATTGCGCCACTGGCAATGATAGCTTGAGGAAGGCTTCCGGAATCTAAAATCACTTCTTTTCCGGTCTCTACATTAGTTGCAATACAGAAAAAGGGAATCGGTAAATCTTTAAAATCCTGAATCCCGCAAACATTAAAGGTCAACCTCGACAACAAATTATAATTATAAAGCCCTTTTGAAAGCGCTGTAGGCAAGCCTAATCTGAATTTATCGAACGGGAGCGTGATCGCATAGATCTCATCATTTCTTTTTTCGTAGAAGTTCTTTGCTCCTCGTGGAATATAGTCCTGGATCAAAGCATCTGTATCTACGTTACTGAAAATAGAATCTAATTGTTTAGCAGTATATCCGGAAGCATACAAGCCCCCTATGATAGCACCCATACTGGTACCACCAATGTAATCAATTTTTATACCGAGAGAATCTATGACTTTTAAAACGCCTATATGGGCTAAACCTTTGGCTCCACCACCACTTAAAACCAATCCGATCTTAGGGTGTTGCTCTTGATTTGTCAAATTTTCCTCTTGTGCTAAGCTGGCTGGGGCGAGAAATAGTAGGCTTATCAACAAGAAAATATATTTCATTCTTTTTTAGGATTCAATGTTTTGTAAAATTCGGAAATTTTTTTGGCTTTTGAAACTCCTACAACCTCAGAAATTTGCTTTTCTGAAGCTGCTTGCAATCTTTTAACACTTTTGAAATGCTTTAGTAACGTAATCATCGTTTTTTCACCGATTCCCGGAATCGTTTCCAAAGAAGTCTGTAAGGCCGACTTGCTGCGTTTATCTCTGTGATGCGTAATACCGAAACGGTGCGCTTCGTTACGCAAATGTTGTATGATCTTTAAGGTTTCCGATTTTTTATCGAGATACAACGGAACGGGATCTTCCGGATAAAACAACTCTTCCAATCGTTTAGCGATTCCTATGATGGCTATTTTGCCCCTCAATCCCAGATCATCCAAACTCTTCAGAGCCGATGACAATTGCCCTTTTCCTCCGTCAATGACAATAAGTTGAGGCAACGGTTGGTTCTCATCCAGTAAACGCTTGTATCTTCGGTATACCACTTCTTCCATAGAGGCAAAATCATTGGGGCCTTCAACGGTTTTGATATTAAAATGGCGGTAATCTTTTTTACTCGGCTTTCCGTCCTTAAAAACTACACAGGCCGAAACCGGATTGGTTCCCTGTATATTAGAATTATCAAAACATTCTATATGTCTCGGTTCTACAGAAAGCCGTAAGTCTTTTTTCATCTGCGCCATAATACGATTCGTATGCCGATCAGGATCAACAATCTTGATTTGTTTCAATTGATCTAAACGGTAATGTTTGGCGTTGCGCTCTGATAGATCGAGAATCTGTTTTTTATCTCCTAATTTAGGAACGGTTACTTTTATAGTTTCTCCTAAATCTACTTTAAACGGAACGATGATCTCTTTAGAAAGTAAATGAAAACGCTCTCTTAGTTCCACAATAGCTAATTCTAAAAGTTCCTGATCCGTCTCACTCAATTTCTTTTTTAACTCTAACGTATGTGAACGAATGATAGCACCGTGCGATATCTGCAAGAAGTTAACATAAGCCATAGTTTCATCAGAAACTATTGAAAAAACATCGATATTGGTAATCTTCGGATTTAAAATCGTTGATCTGGCCTGATAGTTCTCTAAAACTTCTATTTTATCTTTTATCTTCTGCGCTTCCTCAAATTTCATCTCTCCCGCCAGTTCCAGCATCAGGTTTCTAAAATCTTTCAGGCTCTCTTTGAAATTTCCTTTTAAAATCTCTCGTATTGCCTGTATCTGGTCTTGATAATTTTGTAAAGTCTGATAACCTTCGCAAGGACCTTTACAATTTCCTATATGGTATTCCAGGCACACCTTGTATTTTCCGGAATCAATATTTGCTTTTGACAGATCATAGTTACAGGTTCGCAACGGGTACAGTTCTTTGATCAGATCTAAAAGTGTATGAACTGTTTTACCACTGGTATACGGGCCAAAATATTCCGAACCGTCTTTAATCATTCTTCGGGTCTGAAACACTCTGGGAAAAGGTTCGTTTTTAATACAAATCCACGGATAACTTTTATCGTCCTTCAGTAATACATTATAACGCGGCTGCAATTTCTTAATTAAATTGTTCTCTAAGAGCAAAGCATCCGTTTCTGTAGGGACTACAATATGTTTAACCGAAACAATTTTTTTAACCAAGACCGTTGTTTTATAATTATCATGATGCTTGGTAAAATAGGATTGAACTCTTTTTTTAAGGTTTTTAGCCTTACCAACATATAAGATCTTTCCGTCTTTATCAAAATATTGATAAACCCCCGGACCATCGGGCAAAGTTTGTATCTGAAGTTCAAGTGGCGTTTGCATGACACAAAATTACAAAATCAGCTTTAGGATTTACCAATTAAATTTTTACTTTTAGGCACTTAATACGTTATGTGATTGATATGGAGTCATTAAAACCGTTAACCCTTTTTGGCGAAAGCATTTTAGCCGGCGAAAGCAAAACTATCAGTATGGAAATTGCGAAACTTCATACTATGAATAAGCTGAAAGTGCCTATTATCATAGAGCGCTCTAAAGTTCCCGGACCAACAGTCCTTTTTTCGGCAGGGCTTCACGGCGACGAGATCAACGGAACGGAAACCGTTCGCCAGATGATCATAAAAAAACTCAACAAACCAAAACGCGGCACAATTATTTGTATTCCCATTATCAACATTTTCGGTTTTGTAAACCAAACGCGTGAATTTCCAGACAAACGTGACCTGAACCGTGTTTTCCCCGGAAGCAAAGGTGGTTCTCTGGCCAGTCGTTTCGCTTATTACATTGTAAAAGAGATCTTACCGAATGTAGATTATGTAATTGACTTTCATGCCGGAGGGGCTCAACGTTTTAATGCGCCTCAAATCCGCATTGAACAAGGGAAATCTGAATTAAAAGAACTGGCTGAAGTTTTTCATGCTCCTTTTACTTTATACTCTAAGAACATTTCGGGTTCATTCAGAAACACCTGCGACAAACTTGGCGTTAAAATGTTACTTTTTGAAGGAGGAAAATCACTTGACCTAAATGACGACATAACAAACGAAGCTTTGCAAGGTTCTAAACGTTTTTTAGAACATTTAGACATGTTAAACCCGAAGAAGAAAGCCTCAAAACCGCCACATTCATCTATTTATATTCAAAAATCGAACTGGATCCGAGCTAAATATTCAGGCATGTTCCATGGCATAGCCCAAATAGGCAGTTTTGTAAAAAAAGGAGACATTCTGGCTACGATTTCAGATCCTTACGGTAAAGTAGAACACAACGTTAAATCTCCTAATAACGGCTATCTGATCAATGTGAATCACACTCCTTTTGTATACCAAGGAGATGCTATTTTTCATATCACAACAAGTCTGGACACCTAACATTTGTCATGTTCTTTATTTTTTTAAAGCAGTACCTTTGTCAAAATTTTAGGTATGCAATTCTGGAAAAAACTTACTCAAGAACAACGCCAACAGAGGATTCAACTGGCTTTACAGCAAAATGTCAACTTTTCAAAGGATGCTTCTTTAGGTTATCCTGCCTCAAAATTAGACAGTCGGGTATTTAATGACGATGCTCCTTTTCTAAAAGATGCTCCGACATTGCAAACCTATGTTGCTAATCCTAACAACATCGGTTGCCATACTTTCGGAACCTCTGAAAAAGCTTTCAGCGGTACTCAGGAGATCGAACGAGAAGTACTAAACGTAATTGCCGTAGATATTTTTAAAGCCAAAGAAAACGAATTTGACGGTTATATTGCTCCGGGAGGAACAGAAGCAAACATTCAGGCACTTTGGATCTTTCGTAATTATTTCTTTAATACCTATAATGCTAAACCGGATGAAATAGCTATTTTATCTTCTGAAGACACTCATTATTCTATTCCGAAAGGTTCAAACCTTCTTCAGGTAGAATGGCTAAAGATCCCTGTTGATTTTAATACAAGAGAAATCCAAAAAGACCAACTGGAACAAATTGTAGAAAATGCTATTCAAAACGGAAAGAAATACTTTATGGCAGTGGCTAATATGGCTACTACCATGTTCGGTTCTGTTGATGATCCGGATATATATAGTACGGTTTTAGAAAGACATAATGTACCCTATAAATTACATATAGACGGCGCTTACGGCGGGTTTGTTTACCCATTCAGTAATCCGAATTCCAACATCAATTTTTCTAATCCTAAAATTAGTTCTATTACTATTGATGCTCACAAAATGTTGCAGGCTCCTTACGGAACCGGTGTTTTTATTTGCAGAAAGGGTTTAATTGAAAATGTTCTGACCAAAGAGGCCGAATATGTTGAAGGAATGGATCTGACACTTTGCGGAAGCCGTTCGGGGGCTAATGCCGTTGCGGTCTGGATGATTTTGTTTACGTACGGCGCTTACGGTTGGTACGAAAAAATCAGTGTTCTTCAAATGAGAACTCAATTTTTATGTCAGGAACTGGATCAACTTAACATTGAATATTTCCGCGAACCTTTTATGAATCTGGTGACCATTCATTCTGAAAACATTCCTGAAACTATAGCCGAAAAATACGATTTGGTTCCGCAGCAACATAACGAACACAACAAATGGTATAAAATTGTCTTAATGGATCATGTTGAAGTAGAACATTTAACTACTTTTATAGCAGATTTGAAAGCGGCTATAAATGGATAAAAAAGAAGTACGAAAAAAGAGTAAAGAAGCACGAAAAAAACTTTCTTCAAACGATATTGAAGAAAAGAGTTTAGCGATAGCTAATAACTTATTACAACTGAATATATGGGACAAGACGTATTATCATCTCTTTTTACCTATTGTGGAACATAAAGAAGTGGATACTGAATTTATCTTGCAAATCTTAGCCGGAAAAGACAAGGAAACCGTTGTGTCAAAAAGTGATTTTGAAACCCGAAGAATGACTCATTTTTTATTGACTGATGCTACACGAATCAAAAAAAACGAATACAATATTCCGGAACCTGTTAACGGAATTGAAGTCCCTGTATCTAAAATTGACGTGGTCTTTGTTCCTTTATTATCCTTTGACAAACAAGGACATCGTGTAGGTTACGGAAAAGGCTTTTATGATATTTTCCTAAGTGAATGCAAACCGGATGTTATTAAGATCGGGCTTTCGTTCTTTGAACCGGAAGAAAAAATTAAAGACATTCTGGAAACAGATATGAAACTGGATTTTTGTGTAACGGATAGTAAAATTTATTCCTTTTAAGAAGAATTTTTATCCGACAAGCTCTTATTTTTCTTCAATACCGGCAGTAGCAGCAAGCGTTTTTTCTTCTTTACTGCCTCCAAAAGCTCTTTTGTTAAAAACGATCAAAATTCCAACGCCCACAGAAATAGCAACATCTGCTACATTGAAAATAGCATTGAAAAATGTAAAATATTTACCGCCCCAGATGGGCAACCATTCCGGCAAATTACCTTCCCAAATAGGAAAATAGAACATGTCTACCACTTCTCCGTAAAACCATTTACCGTAAGGATCTTCAGAAAACAGCGTTGCCACCTGATGGTAACTATCGTTAAAAATGACACCGTAAAAAACAGAATCAATGATGTTTCCTACAGCTCCTGCCAAGATCAATGCAATAGCGACAACTAAGTAATTTGAAGCTTTCTTTTTCACAGAATCCCATAACCACCAACCGATACCAAAAACGGCTATTATACGAAAAACTGTTAATGCCAACTTTCCGTAATCTCCGGGAATTACGGCTCCCCAAGCCATTCCTTCATTCTCAATAAAATGAATCTGGAACCATTCCCAACCTAATACTTTAACGGATTCTCCTAAATAAAAATGGGTCTTGATATATATTTTGGATACTTGATCGATTATAAGGACTAAAAAAACTAAAATATAAGCTTTCTTTAATGACATATTCTTGAATTTGAGCTGCAAAAGTACTGAAATTTCTACATTCCTATTTTAAAAACGAAAAAAAGTAATTTTATTGAATTAACCACTTATTTTAGCCTAATTTTAACTTTTCTATTTACTAAAAAAAATTCCAAACTCTTCCTGCTCAACCTCGGTTAAGTCATTGGGAGTCTGGAATCTTTCCCCTAAATCGGGAATTTGTTTGTATTTTATCGTTGCAAATTTTTTGCTTCGATACTCATAGTGGCATGAGGAACAATTTTCAAACGCTCCTTACCAATTAATTTCCCTGTTACTTTACAAACACCATAAGTCTTGTTCTCAATTCGAATCAAGGCATTCTTTAAATCGCGGATAAACTTTTCCTGACGTATGGCTAACTGAGAATTGGCTTCTTTAGACATGGTTTCGCTTCCTTCTTCAAATGCTTTGAATGTAGGAGACGTATCGTCTGTTCCGTTATTCAAATCATTCATGTAAGCACTCTTAATCAAATCTAAATCTGCTTTCGCTTTTTCGATTTTGGCTAAAATCAACTCCTTAAATTCCGCAAGTTCAGCATCGGAATATCTTACTTTCTCGTCTACCATAATTTCGATCATTTAGAAATTAATACTATTGTTTTCAAATCATCAAACTCAATTTCCGTACCATTTTCTATTTGGTCCACAAAAACAAGTTCGTTTGTTAAAGTTTCGGACTTGATGTAACCTTCATTTGCTTTAACAGCTTGTTCAATCTGATCGTTTTTTAGCAATTGAACTTTAATCTTATCGGTAACTTCAAAACCAGAATCTTTTCTGATATTTTGAATTCTGTTCACCAGCTCTCTTGCTATACCCTCATTGCGCAGAGCATCCGTAATGGTAATGTCAAGTGCTACTGTGATACCATTTGCATTGGCTACTAACCATCCCGGAATATCTTGTGACGAAATCTCTACATCTTCGGTTGTTAAGTTAATACTTTTTCCTGAAATGTCAAGCGTTATTTCACCTTGTCGCTCTAATGTATTGATCTGCTCCTGAGAAAAACTCTGTATTTCTTTGGAAATCAACCCCATATCTTTACCGAAACGTGGTCCGAGTGCTTTAAAATTAGGTTTTATCTGTTTTACTAAAACCCCTGAAGCATCATCCATTAATTCCACTTCCTTAACGTTTACCTCCGCTTTAATCAAGTCTGAAACAGCTTCAATTTCAGCTTTAAAAGCAGCGTCAAGCACAGGAATCATAACCCTTTTCAACGGCTGACGTACTTTTATCATCTCTTTTTTACGCAATGACAAAACTAACGACGAAACAGTTTGCGCTTTCAACATTCTGCTTTCCAAAGATTTATCAACAAACTTTTCAACATATTTCGGAAATTCCGCCAAATGTACACTTTCAAAAGCTTCAGTTTGTGTCGTTAAAGTTAAGTCTCTGTAAAGTTTATCCATAAAGAACGGAGCCACCGGAGCTGAAAGCTTAGCTACCGTTACTAAACATGTATATAGCGTTTGGTATGCTGCGATTTTATCCTGTGCATATTCACCTTTCCAGAAACGACGACGACATAAACGAACGTACCAGTTACTCAAATTCTCCTGAACGAAGTCAGAAATAGCTCGAGTGGCTTTTGTAGGCTCGTAATCCGCATAACATTCATCTACAAATCGGATCAACGTGTGTAACTCTGATAAGATCCAACGATCGATTTCCGGTCTTTCTTCTAACGGTACTTCTGCCTCAGCATATTTAAACCCATCGATATTAGCATATAACGCAAAGAATGAATAGGTATTATACAGGGTTCCGAAGAACTTACGACGTACTTCTCCTACGCCCTCCAGATCAAATTTTAAATTATCCCACGGGTTAGCATTGGAGATCATATACCAACGTGTAGCATCCGGTCCGTATTCGGCTAAAGTAGTGAACGGATCGATCGCATTTCCTAAACGCTTCGACATCTTTTGTCCGTTTTTGTCTAACACTAAACCATTTGACACCACATTTTTATAGGCTACACTGTCAAAAACCAACGTTCCGATAGCGTGTAACGTATAGAACCAACCACGAGTTTGATCCACTCCTTCCGCAATAAAATCAGCCGGATAGGTTTCGTGCTTGTCTATATATTCTTTATTTTCAAAAGGATAGTGCCATTGTGCATAAGGCATAGAACCGGAATCAAACCAAACATCGATCAGATCAGATTCACGCTTCATTGGTTTTCCTGAAGGTGAAACTAACACAATATTATCAACCACATTTTTATGCAGATCCACAAGATCATAATTGGTTTCCTCCATATTTCCGATTTCAAATCCTTTATATGGATTCTCGGTCATGAAACCGGCTTCAACCGCTTTTTCAATAGCATTGAACAATTCTTCTACCGAACCGATACAAACTTCTTCTGTTTTGTCTTCTGTTCTCCAAATAGGCAATGGAATTCCCCAATAACGAGAGCGTGATAAGTTCCAGTCGTTTGCATTTTTCAACCAGTTTCCGAAACGTCCTTCTCCGGTTGCCTTAGGCTTCCAATTGATCGTTTCGTTCAATTCGAACATTCTGTCTTTTACCTCAGTTACTTTAATGAACCAAGAATCTAACGGATAGTATAAAATAGGTTTATCGGTTCTCCAGCAATGCGGATAACTGTGTACGTATTTTTCAACTTTGAACGCTTTATTTTCTTCTTTTAAACGAATCGCTATTTCAACATCAACTGACTTCTCAGGAGCTTCACCATCATTATAATATTCGTTTTTCACATATTTACCGGACAGATCCCCTAACCCAGCTACAAACTTACCTTGTAAGTTAACTAGCGGAACGGGGTTGCCATTTTCGTCTAAAACTAACATTGGCGGCACTTCCGGAGTAGCTTCTTTGGCTACTTTAGCATCATCTGCACCAAAAGTTGGCGCCGTGTGAACAATACCTGTACCATCTTCTGTAGTAACAAAATCACCAGAAATTACGCGGAACGCATTTTCAGGATTTTGATATGGTAAAGCATAAGGTAATAATTGTTCGTATTTGATACCAACCAGATCAGCACCTTTAGCTTCAGCAATAATTTGATAAGGTATTTTTTTGTCTTCCGGCTTATAGTTTGCAAAATCTTCCTCACTTTCAGCCACAAAGAATTTTCCTCCGAATTGTTTTCCAACTAATGGTTTCGCTAAAACTACATTGATTGGCTCAAAAGTATATTGATTGAAGGTTTTTACTAAAACATAATCAATTTTTGGTCCAACGGTTAATGCTGTATTACTTGGCAACGTCCAAGGTGTTGTCGTCCAAGCTAAAAAATGAATGGTTCCGAAACCTTGTAAAAAGTCAGGCAACGTTGCTTCAACTGCTTTAAATTGAGCTACAATCGTCGTATCGCTTACATCACGATACGTTCCCGGTTGGTTTACTTCATGCGAAGACAATCCGGTTCCGGCTTTTGGCGAATACGGCTGAATGGTATATCCTTTATACAATAGGTTTTTATCGTAAATCTGTTTTAGCAACCACCAAACGCTTTCCATATATTTGGGTTTATAGGTCACATACGGATCTTTCATATCTACCCAATAGCCCATTTTTTCGGTCAAATCGTTCCAAACGTCTGTATAACGCATCACTGTACGTTTACAGGCTTCGTTGTATTCGGTTACTGAAATTTTTGTTCCGATATCTTCTTTGGTTATACCCAATTCTTTTTCGGTTCCTAATTCTACCGGAAGTCCGTGGGTATCCCAACCTGCTTTACGTTTAACCTGGAATCCTTTTTGTGTTTTGTAACGACAGAAAATATCTTTAATAGAGCGTGCCATTACGTGGTGTATTCCCGGCAATCCGTTTGCGGATGGCGGTCCTTCGAAAAACACATAATGCGGATTTCCCTCGCGTGACGTCACACTTTTTTGAAAGATATCGTTTTGTTTCCAAAAATCTAAGACTTCCGTTGCCAGATTAGGCAAGTCAAGTCCTTTGTATTCAGTAAATTTTGTACTCATTTTGTCGTTTGCTTAAATCGATTTGCGAAAGTAAGGATTTTTAATAAAAGAGAACAAAAAATAGGCTAAAGAGAGCTGATTTTTATCTGAAAACAGGAAATTTTAAGTCTTTTTTAAAATTTAAAAAGTTTGTTTCTTTAAATGTTATCCGAAAACTTCTTTTAGAACTTCTAAAGATTTGGGTTTCCGGAAGCCTTCGATATTAAAACTGTAATAGTCTACGATCATTTTAAGTAACTTTTGTCTTTGACTTCCTGAAAATACTTTTTGATCGTCTGAAAATCTCAGCTGAAGCAGTGTTTTAAAGAGTTTGGTTTCTTCTTCTGACAAGCAGGTAAGGGACTGGAAAGGCACAAAAATGCCTTCTGTCATTTCGAAAAAAGGTAAATCAACGTCTGATTGCGGATAAAATCCTAAATAGCGCGTTAATTGCAGCAAGGTGATCAAATGGAAATTAGAGACTTCATCATGCGAATCAAGCCATGTTAAGGCTGTTTCTAAAAACGTAAATAAGGTTTCATTTTTTCCGTCTTCTTTCAGCGCATGGTGCAGCATGTCTGAAAGAAAAAGTGTGATGGTCGTTTTATAAATATCCTGATGGATCGTTTGGTACGGTGTTTCTATCTGAATTTCTTTAAATCGCTCCAGTGTTCCTTTGTTTTTATGATAGGCTTCTATTCCTAAGATAGTCAAAGGCTGGAAAAATGAGCTTTTTTGCTGATTTTTTTTTCCGGTGAAAGCGTTGGCTATGAAATACGATTTCAAGCCATCGGAAACCGTCAGACATTTTACAATTAAGCTTTTTT
Source organism: Flavobacterium sediminis (assembly GCF_003148385.1). Taxonomy (NCBI): domain Bacteria; kingdom Pseudomonadati; phylum Bacteroidota; class Flavobacteriia; order Flavobacteriales; family Flavobacteriaceae; genus Flavobacterium; species Flavobacterium sediminis. The sequence continues at coordinate 1,384,193 of NZ_CP029463.1, forward strand.
CCTGATACTTTAGGGATGAGATAACTATTGCTTTCGTTTTGACCAGCATACAACAACTAACTACCTGATGATCATTACTTTTTTAACTGTAGTATCCATTCCGTCTTCGGTTGCTACAAAAATCATGTATACTCCCGATGCCACTCTGTGTTTCCCGAAGGCTGTTCCGTCCCACTCTATTGTTCCTCCGGCAGAAGTAGTTTCAAAAACCAGATTTCCCTCTATATCAGTTATTTTTACATTTGCTTTATCGGTCAAACCGGCTATTTTTATAGTTCCTACATAATTAGGTCGCACCGGATTAGGGTAAACATATACATTTTCCAGATCGTCACTTGGTTTAGTAGATGTCCCTAAAAAGGATACCATTCCTTTATCGGTTGCGAAAAATATCTCACCGGTAACTCCGTCAATTTCAATATCATTTACATTATTACTTGGCAATGGCGAATTATTCTTATTAAACTGATATATGGTTTGTTGTCCGTTTGAAGACACCAAGAACACTCCTCCGTCAGCTACAGAAATCCATTTTCTATTGGCTCCGTCTACCTCGATATCGATTAATGATTGCTGATAAAAAAGTTCTTGTGCCAGATCTCCTTCTTGTATCACAATATTATTAGTGGTCAGTTCTTCTTGCTGCAAAAATGTACTGACATTGTACAAAATCCTTAATCCTCTATACGTAATGATCCACAGCTGGTTATTATTATCAATCACGACCTTTCTAACATCGTTATCCGGTAAATTTGCTGTTTCCGTATCTAAAACAATATATTTATTGAGCGTTTCGTTATAAGCCAGCAAACCATCATTCAATGTAGGAAGCCATTTGGTTAAATTATTATCTATCGCCATACTTCCGTAACGACCGGTAGCAATATTTGTCAATACATTTGACAAATTATATGACTGCCATTGTCCACCGGCTCTCAACACTTTGAGTCCTCTGTCGACAAAGGCATTGCTCATCCATAAATTTCCTTCTCTGTCAAAGGCTAAACTATTGATCCTGATGTCTACATAATTAGGATTCCCACTTAATACAAGTGATTCTAATCCGTTTGACCCTGTGTTCTGATCGTTATACAGTGTAATGTTATCGCCGTTAATTTTTAATAGTCCCGAGAAATATGACGCGATGTAAACCTCATTTGCATTGTTCGGGTTTAAAATGATATCGCTTAACGATTTTGCCTGATAAACATCATCGTATGGTAGTAACTCCCAGCCGTCCTCTCCGGAATATTTGCTTACACCGAATTCATCTAACGGATAAGGGTTATATAATCGGGTGTAATCTCCGTAAACTGCCCAAAGATAATTTGGTGCTTTTTTTAGTCGAAAAATATAGTTTCTTACCGGCCCGTCCGGTGATAAGTTCTCAAACGAAAAAAGATTAGACAAAGAAGCCGAAAAAAGCCCGTTTGTCGCTGTTCCTATAAAAACATGATCGTTTACAACTGTTGCCGCTGTAAAAATCACTGAATAGTCAGGAATGTTTGTAACATGTGCTACTTGCAAAAACGAATCGTCTAAAACATAGACATTATTTTGAGTCGTGACGGTCAAATATCCCTCGTTTACTTTTAAAGTTAATCCTGCCTGATTATGATTGAGTATTTCTACAAAGCTACTTCCATTATATCTATAGGTTTTGGAATTTGTATTCATAGCCACCAATTGATTGTTAAATGTTGCTATACCATTCCAATAGCCTGTATCAAAAGTTTGCCATTGTGAAAAGTCATAAATAAAGGGATTGGTTACTGTTGCTTTGCGTATTCCGAATTCCTGTGTTGCCGCATACAACTCATTATTGTAAACGGTTGTCTGGTATACTTTGGTTTCTTCTCCTGAAGTACCGATAAAATAGGTGGAAACAAATTCATTGGTTGCCAGATTGAGTACTGAAATTCCGTAATCACATGAAATATATAATTTACCGTCGTATTCGTAAAAGCTGTTCACTCTTTTAACATTAGGAGCTACCGGAACTTCCTCTATTATATCGACCTTCGTTACAACTGTCCCATCATTGTTAACGATCAGCAACAAACCGTTTGAGTTTCCTGCAATAAACTTTTTAAAACTATCAGAGTAATAGATTGTCGTGATATCTTCAGGTTTAAATCCATTGACAGAATTTATCTGCTCAACGTTTGATAGTAGGAGATCTTTATAAAAAGCCGAAACTTCAGTGGTCGCATATATTTTATTTGTAGCAGAAGCCACATCAACAATTTCATTATAAGAAAAATATCCTTTCCACAACTGATTGTTCTGTGAAAAAGAAACCGTAACGGAAATTAATAGTGCAAAGGCAAAAAAGATATTTTTCATTTTTTAACTACTTTTTACAAATATAGTATAAACGAAGGAATAATAATTTCGGTATATAAAACATAAAAAAAGGTTCTCTATCGAGAACCTTTTATATATTATTAGTTTTTTTAAAGAAAACTATACAACTCCTTGTGCTAACATAGCGTCAGCAACTTTAACGAATCCGGCAATGTTAGCTCCTTTCACATAATCTACAAAACCGTCTTCTTGTTTTCCGTATTTTACACAAGCATCGTGTATATCTGCCATAATAGCTTTTAATCTTTCGTCTACTTCTTCTCTTGTCCAGCTTAAACGCAATGAATTTTGAGACATTTCAAGCCCTGATGTCGCTACACCACCGGCATTAGATGCTTTACCCGGAGAGAATAATATCTTCGCAGTATGGAACACTTCAATTGCTTCCGGAGTTGATGGCATATTTGCTCCCTCTGCCACACAGATACATCCGTTAGCTACTAATGCTTTTGCTTCTTCTCCGTTTAGCTCATTTTGGGTTGCACAAGGTAAGGCTACATGAACTTCAACCGGTACATTCCATGCTCTTTCATTAGGAAAAAACTGTACATCTTCAAATTTATCTGCCATTTCCTCAATTCTACCTCTTCTTTCATTTTTAAGTTCCTTTAAGAAATCTAACTTCTCAGTATGGATACCGTTAGGTGCATAAATATATCCTGAAGAATCAGAAGCTGTGACTACTTTTCCTCCCATTTGCAGTACTTTTTCTATTGCAAATTGTGCCACATTTCCAGAACCGGAAACCGCTACGATTTTACCATGAATCGTATCTCCTTTTCTTTTAAGCATTTCTTCAGCAAAATAAACAGCTCCGTAGCCTGTTGCTTCCGGACGGATCAACGACCCTCCGAAAGTGATTCCTTTTCCGGTCAGAACTCCTGTAAACTCGTTACGTAATTTTTTATATTGCCCGAACATATATCCTACTTCACGTCCTCCGACACCTATATCTCCGGCAGGCACATCTGTATCTGCTCCGATATGACGGCTTAACTCAGTCATAAAAGCTTGGCAAAATTTCATAATTTCATTATCTGATTTGCCTTTCGGATCAAAATCTGATCCTCCTTTACCACCGCCCATTGGTAAAGTTGTTAATGAATTTTTGAACACTTGTTCAAAAGCTAGAAATTTAAGAATGCTTAAATTTACCGAAGGGTGAAAACGAAGCCCTCCTTTGTATGGACCAATAGCTGAATTCATCTGAATTCTGTATCCTCTGTTTACTTGTGTTTGCCCTGCATCATCAACCCATGCTACTCTAAACATAACCACTCTTTCCGGCTCCACCATACGCTCCAACAGCATTTTGCCTTGGTATTTAGGATTAGCCTCAATAAATGGAATTACAGTTTCTGCAACTTCTTGCACTGCTTGCAAAAATTCAGGTTCGTTTGCATTACGCTTAGCAACCGTTTCAACAAAAGATTTTACACTTTCTTTCATCACTCTTTTTTGGTTTAGTTTTTATAATAAATCACAGTTTGTTTTTGTCCAACAAATATACATCTAATTATAAAAGTAGTTATTTTTTTGGCAAAATTTTATCAAATTGCTAATTACCCTGATACTCAGTTTTTTTTTAATATTTTTTAAAGAGAATTTTAATATTTTTTTTTGAAGTGTGCATTGTTTTTATATATTTGTCAGATAATAGAAAACTTTTAGTGATGACTAAAAAAATAAAACACCTACTGTTATTGTTATTTTTGGCTCCCCTTACCATTCAAGCCCAGTTTGGTTTTTCACATGAGATTGGAGCATTCGTTGGAGGAGTGGCTTTTCAGTCTGACTTTGGGGTTCGTCACGACTTTAAGACAAATGCCGGTAATACCGGTTTTGCAATCGGATTAGTTCATTATATGAACTTTTCTTATCGTGCTGAATGTAACTGTTACACACCGGACACTTATTTTAATGACCACTTTAAACTTCGTTCGGAGTTATCTTACAACAGCACTAAGTTAGAACACTTTGGTAAATGGGCTGATAAAAACAGTATTTTCGGAACGCAATTAGCGGCTATGAAAGGTGAAGCGAAAGTAACCGATATCGGTATGCAATTAGAATATTTTCCTTTGAGCATCAGAGAGTTTACAGCTACTGAAGGTTCATGGGCTCCATTCGTTGCTTTAGGTGCTCATTTCTCTATTTTCCAAAACAACACGTATTCTGAACTAGGCCCTTTAGGTTCTCCGTTAACTACCTATCCTGATTATTTACCGGATGGCTGGTCAACTGAAGGAGGAACAACTTGGTCTGTTGTATCATCTGTAGGTACTCGTTACAAATTAACTGAGTTATCCGATTTATTTGTTGAGTTACGTTGGCAATACTACTTCTCTGATTGGGTTGACGGTTTACGAAAAGATCCGGATATCTACAGTGAGAATAAATCTAACGACTGGAACTTGTGGCTTAATTTCGGATACATTTATTACTTAGATTAAAAAGATAAAAAATTGACTTTACATAAATAAAAAATGCCTTGAGAAATCAAGGCATTTTTTATGATATTATTTTTCTTTATCTTAAAGCTTGTTCTAAATCTTTCAATAAATCCTCGATATCTTCTACTCCGACACTTAGACGAACCATATCATCTGTAATTCCAACCTCAGCTCTTTTATCTGCCGGAATTGAAGCGTGTGTCATTAACGCCGGATGATTAGCTAACGACTCTACTCCCCCTAATGACTCTGCAAGTGTAAAAACCTTTACTTTTTCAAGAAAATGGATCGCATCTTCTTTTTTTCCGGAAACAAAGGTAAAACTTACCATTCCGCCAAAGCCACCTTTCATTTGTTTTGCTGCAATAGCATGGTTCGGGTGAGATTCTAAACCCGGATAATACACTCTTGCAACAGCAGGATGAGCGTTCAAATACTCTGCTACTTTTTGTCCGTTTTCACAATGGCATTGCACACGCAAATGCAATGTCTTAATACCTCTTAATACTAAATAACTATCCATAGGCCCTAAAGTTCCTCCGGTTGCAAATTGTGCAAAATGTAATTTTTCGCCTAACTCTTTATCTTTTACTACAAGAGCTCCCGCAATGACATCTGAATGTCCTCCCAAATATTTTGTTGCGGAATGCATCACAATATCCGCACCAAGATCTAAAGGACGTTGTAAATACGGCGTAGCAAAGGTGTTATCTACCGCAAATAATACATTAGGATATTTTTTAGTAATCTTAGCTATTTCCTCAATATCTGCCAACTTCATTAACGGATTCGTTGGTGTTTCAACCCACACTAATTTTGTATTCTCGTTTATTAAAGATTCTAAAGCTTCCAAATTCGTCATATCCACAAAGTGAAACTTGATCCCGAATTCGCTATAGATACGGCTGAACATTCTATACGTTCCGCCATATAGATCATCCATCGCTATTACTTCATCTCCGGGTTTTAACAATTTTAAAACCGAATCAGTAGCTGCTAAACCGGAAGAAAAAGCCAAACCTTTCGTTCCGTTCTCAATACTTGCCAAAGCTTCTTCTAACGCTGTTCTGGTTGGATTTGCGGCTCTACTATATTCATATTCCCCAACCGGTTTGCCCGGAGAAACCTGTGCAAATGTTGATGTTTGAAAAACAGGCGGCATTACTGAGCCTGTAACCTTTTCATGATGTTGTCCACCATGTATCGCTTTTGTGTTGAATTTCATATTTTCAAAATTTTAGGGTACAAAGTTAGCTAATTATACAAACTTTTTAAGTTGTAACATAACACCAACATGTAATGCTTCATGATAATTATTAAACTCTAAGGCATCTTCAACATTGTGTATATCAAAGTTTCCGGTTTGAGTAGTATATTGCATAAAATTTTTAAACACACCATTTTCATAATCTTCTTTTGTTTTTTCAATCGTTGAAAACAATAAAGACCTTATTTCATCCACTTCCTCCTGAGAAGCCGGTTTTTCCGGTTTTGTCCCTTTTTGATATTTAGCAATCAACTCATCCGAAATCTTCATTGGAAGTCCCGATAATTTATAAACTAAAAGTTGCTGTGTTACTATAATATGCCCTATATTCCAGATAATATTATTTTTAAAATTATCTGGAATTTTATTAAGTTGGTCTAAACTTAAATTTTTTAAAAAACTTTCTGAAAAGTTTCTACTGGTTTGATTAATTCTAAACGTTGTTTCCATCATATTTTTATTTATAACATTATAAAATCGTCTGCTTTCGGAAATGTATTCATTACTTTCTGTACAATTTCCGGAACAGGGTTAGCTAATTTACGTAACTTCGTATCGAGCCATGCTCCTTCGACTGATATCACTGCACACAATCCCTCTTTTTCATTCTTTAATTCATGTACAATAGTCCAACGGGAAGCATCGGGCTTCATTTTTCCGATCTTAGTACTTATAGTTATACGATTTCCTAAGTGAATTTCTTTCCTGAAAATACACTCTTCTCGAAAAAGAACAGGACCAAAATGTTCCTTTTGCATCACTCGTAAAGTCAATCCCTGACTGTCTAAAATCTCTATACGATGCTGAGCTCCGAAGTCATAGTAAGCACTATGCCGTAAATGAAAATTAGGATCTAAATCTGACCAGCGAATCGAAATTTCTTTTGTAAAAACACTCATTCTTCTTAAAGTTTATCAAATGTAATCAGATTTTTTTGTCTGAATTGAAATAACGTTTATTTTAACGAAAAGCTTATTTTTGCAAAAACTTCAATCCTATGCGTAAAATTTATTACTTAAAGACTTGTGACACTTGTAAAAGAATTTTACAATCGATCCCTAATTTAGATTCTTTTGAACTTCAAGACATCAAAGAACAGCCTATAACAGTTAAGCAATTAGAAGACATGCACTCACTTTCTAAAAGTTATGAAGCTTTATTCAGCAAAAGAGCTAAGTTATACAAAGAAATGGGACTAAAAGACGAAAAGCTTTCCGAAAATGATTTTAAACGCTACATTCTTGAACATTACACTTTCTTAGCACGACCGGTAATCATTATTGACGAACAGATATTTATTGGTAACAGTCCGAAAAATTTAAAGGCCTTGGCTGCGTTTTTTAATTAAATTCGTCAAAAATTATACATATTTTTCTTTTAAAAAAGATAATTTTTCTTAAATTCGCTTAACATCCGTATCTTTTTAACCGAAGATCGAGATCATTTTCAAAAGGTTTTGTAAATCCTTACTATAATTATAAAGCGTTATATAAAAGTCAGATTCTAACGAATCTGGCTTTTTACTTTTATAAATGATACTACCTGATATTTTGGGTTATCCGCCACAATTAATTACTTTTGTAGACTATTTAATATATATATGATACAATCTATGACCGGTTTCGGCAAAGCTTATTTGCAATTGCCAACCAAAAAAATTACCGTTGAAATAAAATCCCTGAATAGCAAAGGGTTGGATTTAAACGTAAGAATGCCTGCTGCATACAGAGAAATGGAACTTTCACTACGTAATACTATTTCTCAAAGCCTTGAAAGAGGAAAAATAGATTTTTCACTTTATATAGAGATCACAGGGGAAGAAACCACTTCAAGAATAAATGTCCCTATCGTTAAAAGTTACATCCACCAGATGCAAGAAGTTATCCCAGGTGCTGACCTAACTGAATTGATGAAGATGGCAGTCAGAATGCCGGATGCCTTAAAAACGGAACGCGAGGAAATTGATGAAAATGAATGGAAACAAATTGAAACCATTGTACATGAAGCGTTAACCAACATCAATCAGTTCAGATCTTCTGAAGGAGCTTCCTTAGAAAAAGACTTCAGATTGCGCATCGGAAATATTCAGAACCTGATGGAACAAGTTGTTGCATTGGACGCAGAACGCATTGAAAATGTTAAGAATCGTCTGCAAAATGCCATTTCTGAATTAAAAACGGAAATCGACGAAAACCGATTTGAACAGGAATTGATTTATTACCTTGAGAAACTGGATATTACAGAAGAAAAAGTACGTTTAGGCAATCATTTAGAGTATTTTCTTCAAACTATGGATAGTAAAGATGCTAATGGAAGAAAATTAGGATTCATCTCACAGGAAATGGGACGTGAAATCAATACGATGGGATCCAAATCCAATCATGCCGGAATGCAAAAACTGGTGGTTATGATGAAAGACGAACTTGAAAAAATTAAAGAACAGGTTTTAAATGTCCTTTAAGAAAAATAGAAAAACAACACAACGATACTAAAATGAGTTCAACACATAAAGGCAAACTAATTGTTTTCTCAGCTCCTTCAGGCTCCGGAAAAACAACAATTGTCAGGTATTTATTAGGTAAAGAAGATTTAAACTTAGAATTCTCCATTTCTTGTACTACCCGCGCTCCTCGTGGTGAAGAAATAGATGGAAAAGATTATTATTTCATTTCCTGGGAAGATTTTAAGAAGCATATTAAAGCAGAGGATTTTGTTGAATGGGAAGAGGTTTACACCGATAACTTCTACGGAACTTTAAAAACAGAAGTGGAGCGCATTTGGGCAAAAGGAAAACACGTGATCTTTGATATTGATGTAGCCGGAGGACTGCGTATAAAACGCAAATTTCCGGAAGAAACTTTGGCCGTTTTCGTCAAACCTCCTAGTGTTGACGAACTAAAACGCCGTTTAAAAGAACGCTCAACCGAAAGTGAGGATAAGATCAATATGCGGATTGCCAAAGCACACGTTGAATTAGCTACTGCTCCGCAATTTGACAGAATTATTAAAAATTATGATCTAGACACTGCTAAAGAGGAATCTTACCAATTGGTTAAAGATTTTATTTCTAAATAATCAGCATTTATTAATGATTCTCGATGCCCTAATTTGGCTAAGCTGAACTGTTACTCAAAATTAAGAACATGAAAATCGGATTATATTTCGGAACGTTTAACCCTATACATATCGGGCATGTGATTATTGCTAATCATTTTGCCGAATATTCCGATTTAGATCAGATCTGGATGGTGGTAACTCCTCATAATCCGCATAAGAAGAAAAACACGTTGCTGGACGATTACCATCGTTTACACATGGTACATCTGGCAACAGAAGCTTACGAAAAAATACAGCCTAGCGATATTGAATTCAAACTACCTCAACCGAATTACACGGTTAATACCTTAGCCCATTTACAGGAAAAATTTCCTAAACATGAATTTTGTCTCATCATGGGAGAGGACAATCTCAATTCGTTACATAAATGGAAGAATTATGAGGTCATTTTACAGCATCATGAGGTATATGTTTATCCGAGAGTGAATTCGGGAGAGATTGATGAACAATTTATCGATCATCCTAAAATACACCGTGTAGGTGCTCCTGTCATTGAACTTTCTTCTACATTTATCCGCAAAAGCATTAAAGACGGCAAAAATGTGAGACCTATGCTTCCTCAGGGTGTATTGGAATATGTAGCACACAATTTATTTTACAAGAAATAAAAAAAAGAAAAGGCTGAAATTATTCAGCCTTTTACATTCTATCGCATTCTTTTACGGATATCTTTTAAAGAGTGGTTGATCAATAATTTTCCGTCTCGGAAAACTTCTTGTAATTCTCCTGTTCTCTCTTCTTCCCAAGAAACCTCATCCACCAGTTTATACTTTTCGTTCTCCCTTTCAATTTTTATCAATCCTTTAGCCGATTTTTTAGTTCCGTCATCAGTAATCGGATCTTTAAAAATAGCTCTTCCTTCGCCATTAACCTCTCCATAGGTGGCTTTCATGGCAAAACCGAAAGTATCCCGGGTATTGTACTGATAAGTAAAGGACCCTATTCCCAGAACTACATTTGTAGAAGCATATCCTTTCTCTTTCAGCATCTCACATATTTGAGTCGCTCTATCGATTGTAATACTATCACCATAGATAGCTCCGATTTGCGGAATCAACTCTTTATAGCCTTTTTCATTTACTGTTCCTCCGAATATTTCCCAAAGTAATGCTACTACTCCTTTTCTTTCCTCATCCGTCTTACCGTTCGGATTCCCGCATAAAATATGAACAGGATCGCCACTATCAGGACGAATTACTACTTTTCCTTCACGATTTACTATTTCATCTTTCAAACGTGGTAAATAATCCGTCAGTACTTTCCATAAATTCCATGTATCAGAAACTATAGAGACAATACCTTTCGGATAAACTTCGCAAATCAACCGTTTAAAAGTGTCGTATTCCCCTTCTGTCGTCCCCATACACATTACAGAATGTTCTGTAGCAGCAACTGATCCTCCGATTAATTCCTCATCCGAATCTGCATTATAATATTCTTCCAAAAACTCGATAGCGGGAATTGTATCAGTTCCAGTAAAACTCAATAAATGTCCGGCTGCAGAACTAACTGCCGCTTCAATACCTGCCATCCCTCTCATGGAAAAATCATGTGCCTGCCAATCCACAAATTCAGGAACAGAGGAAGTTTCTTCTGCATATTTGTCTAACACTTTTCGGTACTGTTTTGCTATAGTAGCAGAATTACAAGGTAACCAAACAACAGCAGACAATAAGGTCTCAAAATAATTTGTCAGCCAAAAAAAGTCCGGTAAGGTATTGTACATCGTAAACATAGGTATACGAACCGGAACGGTGGCACCCTCCGGCAATGCTTTGAAGACCATCGGGATATAGCCCAGATCGTGTAATGCTTCGATGTGTTTTACACCAACCTGATTTTCTCCTAAATAATTATTGATACGACGCGCGTACTTTTGAGTAACTTCTTCTTTCGGTTTGCTGAAAAAATGGGTTTGAAAATCTTCTAAAATATATTTTTTAATGAAATACTGTAAGCCGAAGAAGACTACTTCATCTACATTTTGAATTCTTGATTTTCTTGGTGTCCAGTTCGAATATACTAAGCTGGTTCCCATCGGATACTGTCTTCTATGATCGACTTTGTATCCGTCTGTTAATAATATGGGGTTCATGTTTTTTGTTTTTATAATAATTAAACTATTTCCTTTTACTTCGTTTTTAATAGTCCCAGATCAGTCCTTTTTCATTTAATCTATATTGAAATTTTTGGGTGTCTCAAAAATTTAATGATTTTTGTTTTTGACCTTTCCTCTATAAACTAATTTGAGTTGTAACATTACATTAAAATTTAATATATTCAACAGGTACGTGGTCTGTAAGCCAAACACCATTTTCTGAAAGGTAAAAAGAATAACCGTCTGCTATCATTTTTGGCGCATCAATACTTAAAATGATCGGCTTACCTCTCCTGCTTCCGACTTTAGTAGCCGTTTCTTTATCCCTACTTAAATGCACATGTTGGCGACTCATTTTTTGCAAACCTTCTTTTTGAATAGCTTCCAGAAATTTTGCCACTGTTCCATGGTATAAAAAATGTTCAGGATGAGCTTCTTTTAAGTCTAACTCTACTTCAATAGAATGTCCTTGACTTGCTCTTATCTTTGTCTTGTCTTCATTAAAAACAAATCTCTTTTTATCATTATTTTTAACAACATAATCTAGTATTTCCTCGTCCAATTCTTTACCAAACTGATTGCTTTTTGTGATAAGCTCATTTACACTAGCCCAACCGTTTTCATCTAATTGCAATTGTATTGTTTGTGGAGCGTGTCTTAGAATTAAGCTAAGGAATTTGCTGATCTCTTTTGCGTCTTTCCCGTTCATTTTAATTTGATATTTTTAGTTTTTTATTCAACATTTCGTCTTCAAAAACTAAAGGCTTTTCTTTAGGAACCATTAAAAGCTCTAATGAATTGTTTTTAACATGCGTATATTGCTCAGCCACAAAATCACTTATATCCTCTATTAAAAGAATATCCTCTGTAGCGAATGTTTTTATAAATCCATTTCGAAGCCCGATTTGAATAGCTCTTCTCTCTAGATTAACGCCATAAGGGTCATGATCAGGATCCCATTGCAAACGCACATCAGATTTTTTCACAGCTTCTTTCCATTCTTCATGAGTAATTTCCCCGTCTACCTGATTATAAGAAGAATAGACTGCATTATTTAAATATTTTTCAAAAGATTCTTTTCTTAAATGAATAGCCAGAACAACTTCCTGTCCGTTATCTTTCGTTCCCCATCCGTTCCTATACATCATCCAAAGAAAGTTGGGTTTTATCCATGTCATCCTTTCAAAGCTAAATGCGCCACCAAAAAATTGGTTTTGAACCGCAGAATTTCCGATTTCTCTATTATAGGATTGATAGACTACAATTTCTTTATCGTCATATTGTGCCATAATATGATAGCCAGTTTGTGGCCATCTTTCAATTTGTTCTGTATATCTCTCTAATTCTAATTTCATTTTTCTCTTCTTTATAAAAGTTGTTGGTACAACTTATAGTTTTCTTCATCAAAACAAACAAAGGTTATTTCTTGTATGCTTTGTGTTTGAAACTGTTTTATAGTATCTATTGCAATTTTTGCAGCTCTATCTTTTGGAAACCTGTAAATTCCGGTACTTATATTAGGAAAAACTATCGTTTTTAACTGATACTCTTCTGCAACCCGTAAACAATTGCTATAACAGCTGGCTAATAATTGTTCTTTCTCTGTTTTATTTCCATTCCAAACCGGACCCACTGTATGAATCACGTATTTTGCCGGTAAATTACCTGCCGTTGTTATAACTGCTTCGCCTACATTACAACCACCTTGTCTGTTTCTGATAGTTATACATTCTTCTAAAATCAGTTTTCCTCCTGCTTTATGAATAGCCCCGTCTACTCCGCCTCCACCCAATAATGAAGTATTCGCTGCATTTACAATACCTTCGGCTTTAATTTGAGTTATATCTCCCTGAATAAGCTTAATTTCCATGCTACAGTTTTATTTCATCTCTAACTTCCATTAAAGCAAACCCTAATAAGTTCAATCCATTCCACTTTTCCGGATTGTAAACATCTTTATGGTCACTTGCCAATCCAATCCCCCAAATAGTATCAACCGGACTTGCCTCTACAAGTATTCTATTCTTAGTGTTCAAAAGGAACTCTTTAAGTAACTGGTTTTGATTAAATTTATGATAATTACCTTCTTTCACTATTCTGAATCGGTTTTCGTTCCAAACTGAATCCTCATAATTTTTAACTTCTCTTCCTAATTTCTTTGCTTCAGCAGGAGACTTACAAGCCAATATCTTTTCTAAAATTTCCTGATCTCCGAACAAATCAGCTTTTTTAGCCATCATCCAGTGCTCTGCTGTTTTATATTCCACCTCATCTACACTAAAACTACTTTCCCACCACTGGCTCAGACACGTTTTGATTATTCGTCCATCTTTGACCGGTTGATGCCCCCAAAAGAAAAGAAATTTGTTCTCTGTATTTATAGTTTCAACTGTGTATTTCATATTTTTCACTTAACCTATCACATAATTTTGTAATATCATCTTTTCGAACCAATTGGCTTATCCATTTTTCCGGGATAACTTTGTATCCATAGATCAATCCCGCTAAACCTCCAGCTATGGCACCGGTAGTATCAGTATCATCTCCCAAATTTACAGCTTTCAATACTGTTTCCTCATAGTTGTCTGAATTGAGTACACACCATAAACCTGCCTCTAAACTATCCAAAACATAACCGCCTGAACGTATCTCATTCTCTTTTAAATTAGAAATATCTGTTCTGAGTACCCGATCAAATAATTGCAACTCTATTTTATTAAAGCTTTTATCCGATATAAAGTCACTGACAACCTCTTTCATTTTATGATAAGCTTCTTTTTTATTTAATCCTTTCATTATTTCCAAAGCATAAACAATATAAATAAAGCAAGAAAAAACAGAACGAAAATGGGCATGAGTAATAGATGAAACGTCTTTTACTCTTTGATACACAACATGATAATCTTTCTCTTTCTTTAAACAAAATACTAATGGTAATATTCTCATTAATGACCCGTTACCATTATCTCCTATATTAAAACCTCCGCATAAAACGGGTGATTCCCCTTGAGAGATTCTATGAATAGCTTTCCTTGTAGCAATACCGATATCAAACACTGTTCCGTGAGGTGTCCATATTTCTTCATTATACCATTGCAAAAAAAGCAATGCTATTTTATCTATATCAAATCCTTCACACAAGCTTTCAGCTAAACAAAAGGCTAATGAACTATCATCACTCCATGTTCCTTTTGGCTGTCCATGCGAACCATTTTCCTGCATGTCCTGTACCGGATATTTTTTTAAAAACTCTCTGCTTTTAAATTCTACCGGAACACCTAAAGCATCGCCTATTGCCAATCCGAATAACGCACCATATAATTTATCTTTCTCCATTTTTTAAAGATGTATGATTTCTACTTTATCATCTTCTATATCCTTAAATGAATTGGTTGTAAAGATTTGTTCAAAATCATTCAGACTATCAAATCCTTTACTAAAAATACCATGGCTCACAGCCAGATACAATTGGCCTGCATTTTTATTTTTCAATTCTTCAGCCAAACCGGCAAAAGTTCCTCCTCCGTCACAAATATCATCAACAATCAAGCAAGGTTTACCTTGTAAATCTTCTGCATAAACCTTAAATCCGGAAAGCTTTCCTGTTTTCACATCTCTGCTTTTACTGCATTCCACTACTTCAACACCTCCAAGATATTCCGACACTTTATAAATTTTCTTCAAAGCACCACCATCAGGAGAAATCAACAAAACATCCTGTCCTACTCTTCTCTTGACTTCTTTAATAAACTCATGATTGCTAATAACTTCACAATTATTCAACAAAGCCGGAGTTACTTCTGAATGTGGATCAAAAACCTGTATTTTATTTAGATTTAAACCATTTACAATATCTGTATAAACTTTTACAGACAAAGGTTCTCCTGCCACCATTAACCGATCTTGCCTCGCCGCCGGAAAATAAGGAATAAATCCATTAACTGTTTTTACCCCCATTCTTCTTAGAGCATCTACAGCCAAACAAAACAAACCCAGATCATTAAATGAATTTATACGATGGGTAACCGTAACAATGTGATTGGTATCAAAATCAGCCAGGATTTTGATATGTGGCTCCCCTCCGGAAAAAATAAAACTTTTGAACTCTATTTCATTTTGTTTTCCGAAAGGAATAAAGTGTGGATCTAAATTGAGAAACATAATATTTGCGTTTATTTTACACAAAAATAAATTATATTTCTTTTATCACAAAATAATTTGTGTAAAAATTACGCAAATTTAATTTCAAAGTGAAAACCTTCTTTTTCAAGTTTCTGATATTCGGCACTTTTAAACTTATATAATTTAGCCGGTCTTCCGCTTTTTTTATTGGCAAATTCTTCAGTTTCTTCTATAATTCCGAAACTCAACATTTTTTTTCTAAAGTTTCTTCTATCAATCTCTTTCTCTAAAATTGTTGCATAGAGATTCTCCAATTCTGAAAATAAGAATTTTTCAGGAAGTAAATCAAACCCGATCGGTTTATAGGTCAGCTTATCTTTTAAACGCTGAATAGCCTTGATAATCATTTCATTGTGGTCAAATGCCAGATTCGGAATATCTTTAATCTTTACCCAGGCAACATGATCTGCATCCGTATCAGCTTTCAAAACCAGCTTTGCAGGATCAACCAAACCAAAATAAGCAACAGAAACCACTCGGTTTCTCGGATCTCTGGTAATATCATCACCAAAAGTGTACAGTTGCTCTAAATAATTCACTCGTACATTGGTCTCTTCTCTCAACTCTCTTTTTACAGCATCTATCAACGACTCATCTTCCTTGACTAAACCTCCCGGAACTGCCCAATATGAATTTTGACTCCCGAACTTCTGCTGGATCAACAATACATAGAGTTCCGTATCTCTATATCCGAATATAATTGCATCAACCGCCAGTCTTATTTGTTGCATATTCTCTATTTTGTGTAACTGATACACAAAAATAACGAAATAAGCTTAACATTCTATTACCAACTGTTCTCTTTTCCTTTTTGTAACTTTGTTAGGCACAATTTATAAAACAAACGCTATGAACAATTTTGAGTTATACAATCCGGTAAATTATGTCTTTGGAAAAGGACAAATTGCAAAACTTTCAGAATTAATTCATTCACAAAAAATACTTTTGACCTATGGAGGGGAAGTATTTTTAAAAACGGTATTTATGAACAAGTTAAAAATGCTTTACAAGATGTGGAAGTAATTGAATTCGGAGGAATTGAACCCAATCCTCGTTTTGAAACACTAATGAAAGCTGTTGAGATCATTCGTCAAGAAAAAATAGATTTCATTTTAGCTGTTGGAGGAGGAAGTGTTATTGACGGGACAAAATTTATTTCGGCTGCCGTTCAGTTTGAAGGTGACGAAGCTGATATTCTGAGAAAACGAATTCTTTTCAAGGATCTCAATGACGTAGTTCCTTTCGGAACAGTTCTAACTCTGCCGGCAACCGGTTCTGAAATGAATTCTGGAGCTGTCGTTACAATTGAAGCTACTCATGAGAAACTAACTTTGGGCGGAAGTGCTTTGTTCCCAAAATTCTCTATTTGTGATCCGACAGTTATTGAATCACTTCCTAAGCGTCAACTGCAAAACGGCGTAGTAGACGCTTTTACTCATGTCATGGAACAATATTTAACTTATTCTCATGACGCTATTCTACAAGATCGAATTGCCGAAGGAATTTTACAAACTTTAATTGAGATCGGACCTAAAGTTGTTGAAAATCCCACCGATTATAGTTTAGCTTCAAATTATATGTGGAGCTGTACAATGGCTTTGAATGGCTTAATCAGCAAAGGTGTTCCTACTGATTGGGCTACACACATGATTGGTCACGAATTAACAGCTCTATATGAAATTGATCATGCTCGTACTTTAGCCATTATCGGACCGAATTTGTACAAAGTAATGTTTGAAAGTAAAAAAGAAAAACTAACGCAGTACGGAAAACGCGTTTGGAATTTAACCGGAACGGATGAAGAGATAGCACATCAGTCCATTGAAAAAACAGTAAATTTTTTCCACACTATGGGAATGAAAACCAAAATTTCGGAAAACACTGATAGCTATGAAGAAACAGCTAACATCATTGTAAAACGTTTTGAAGAACGCGGATGGAAAGGCTTAGGAGAAAAACAAAATGTGACTCCGGAAAAAGTTCGCGAAATCGTAGAGATGAGTTATTAATTCTCTTTAAAAAAATAAAAGCGGCTTGGTTTTAGGACCAAGCCGCTTTTTTACCAACCTAAACTTAAATAGACTTAACCCAAAAACTATTTAACGGTAGCAAAGCTATAAACATGAATTACCAAGATAACGCCCTTATCCTTTTTTTAATTGCCTCCTATTGTTTTAAAAATTTGTTAAAGTTTTATCGAACGGCAAATCCCGGCCAACGAAAACGTTTTTTATTTCTCAACAGAATGTTTACCTTTGAATTTCCTTAATTTGTAAACGAATGGAAGAAAAACCCAAATTTGCCGTTATAGGCGGAGGAAGTTGGGCTACAGCAATAGCCAAAATGTTATGCGAAAATCAAAGTGAGATCGCTTGGTATATGAGAAGTACTTATGCTGTTGAACATTTAAAACACCAAAAACACAACCCTAATTATTTAAGTTCTGTTGAATTTGATATCAAACAGTTACACCTCACTAATGACATCAATGAAGCCGTAAAATTTGCGGATTATATCATTTTTGCTATTCCTTCAGCTTTTTTAAACGGGGAACTTGAAAAATTAACGGAAAGTCTTGACGATAAAGTCATCTTTTCCGCTATTAAAGGCATTGTTCCGGAAACCAGCCTGATTGTCGGTCAGCATTTTCACGACCACTATAATATTCCGTATGAGAATATAGGCGTTATTACCGGACCCTGCCATGCTGAAGAAGTAGCTTTAGAAAGACTTTCTTATCTGACGATTGCTTGCGGCGACCTGAAAAAAGCTAAAATAATGGCTAAAAACCTGAGTAGTAATTACATTACTGCTAAAACTTCTGACGATATTGTAGGAACGGAATATGCTGCCATGCTAAAGAACATCTATGCTATTGCAGCCGGTATTGCTCATGGCTTAGGCTATGGCGATAACTTTCAATCAGTTTTGATGAGTAATGCTATTCGGGAAATGAAAAAATTCATCCGAAAAGTACACAAAATGAAACGTAACATTAACAATTCAGCTTATTTAGGTGACTTGTTAGTAACCGGTTATTCAGTTTTTTCAAGAAATCGTATGTTCGGGAACATGATAGGCAAAGGGTATACTGTAAAATCAGCACAAATGGAGATGAGCATGGTCGCTGAAGGATATTACGCCACTAAAAGCGCTTATTTGCTGAACCAAAAGTACGGTGCAAAAACACCTATTATTGATGCTGTTTACAGCATTTTATATGAAAATAAGGATCCGAAAACTGTCTTTAAAAAATTAACAGAAAAACTGGATTAAAGCCGTTTCTTAAAAAAACAAACATAAACCATTAAAAAACAAGTATTTACCTGTTTTTTAATGGTTTTTATATTTTTATAATAAATTGATTTTCAGAAAAGTAATTACAAATCCCTTGGTTTAAAAAACACCTCATATCTTTGCAAAAACTTTCTACATGGACCATTTAATTAATCATCCGGTTATAATTACTGTTTTTGCGATCACTATTTTTGTCATGCTTCTTTTAGACTTAGGTATTTTAAATAAAAAAAGTCATGCAATATCCAGTAGAGAAGCTGCAATATGGTCTGCCATCTGGATCTCGTTGGCTATGGGATTCAGCGGTATCATTTACCATTATATGGGAATCGAGAAATTCTCACAATTTCAAGGAGCCTATTGGATCGAAAAAGCATTATCTGTCGATAATCTCTTTGTTTTTATCTTGGTTTTCGGTTATTTTAATGTAGGTCGTGAATTACAACACAAAGTTTTATTTTGGGGGTTTTAGGAGCTTTATTTTTCAGAGCCATATTTATTTTTTCAGGGGTTTGGATCTTAAATTATACGTATTTACCTGAAATGGAGCTTTTCGGGCATCATGTAAGGATCAATTATCTATTAACTATTTTCGGATTCATCCTGATTGTAGCAGGGATCAAATCTTGGTTTAGTCACGGAGAGGACGAAGGAGATAAAGACTTTTCTAAAAGTCCAGGAGCCCGAATTATTCATAGATTCTTTAAAGTAAGCGACCGATTTGACGGTGATAAATTCTTTACTGTTCAGAACGGAATTAAAATGGCTACGCCTCTTTTAGTTGTATTAGCTATTGTGGAATTTACCGATCTGTTATTTGCCGTTGATAGTATTCCAGCCATTTTTGCAATTGCTCCGGACGATCCTTTTATTTTATACACCTCTAATATCTTTGCTATTTTAGGGCTTAGATCGCTTTATTTTCTTTTAGCTAACTTCATGTATATGTTCGGGCGTTTACATTACGGATTGGCGTTAATTTTAGCTTTTATCGGTACAAAAATGATTATTGCTCCTTTTGTTCATATATCTTCTCCTACTTCTTTAGCTGTTGTAGGGAGCATTTTGGTTATCTCGATTTTCTGGTCCATATTATTTCCTTATAAAAAATAATTCTTTTTTAAACACAGAGATTAGTTCACTTCTATTTCATCTATAAAAATAAATGCAAAACCGTCGAAAGGATAACCCTGATGCCATACAGGAAGTTTTCCGAAGTTTCGTGCAATGACTTTTACATAACGTGCTTTTGCAGATACTTTTGTTGTCAATTTTTGAGTTTGCACTTCATAATCCTTAGGATCAAGAGTATTTTTAACTACGGCAATCTTTTCAAAATTCACATTATCATCAGAAACATAGAGTTCAACTTGAGTCGGCATTAAAATCCAAGCACGAGTATCTTGTAAAAAATCAACTGAAACTGTTTCTATTTTTGTTTTCTTCTTTAAATCAATAACAGCTTCAAAATCCTTATTTTGATACCCTTGCCAATCGCCTTTTCTCCAGTTGACAGAACCGAAAATTCCGTCGATCAAACCTTCCGGTCCTCCGGCATGATATTGTGGGTTATATTCCGATTTAATGTCGATCGTATAATTGTTTGGCTTTTTGAAATACTGAGCTGTAATCGTATCACTTCTATTTCCTTTTTCATCATCTGAATAAAAATGAATAGTGGCAGATTCTTTTAAGGTAAAAGGTTTTTGGTAATGGGTAAAAGTTGATTGATTTATACTGTAAAACACTTTTGCCCTTTTATTCCATGTTTTAAACTGTATTGGCAATTCTTCCTTAAATGATTTACTTTTCGCTACAATTACAGGGACAGTTGGAAATATAGAAACTAAACCATCTGGAGGAGCAACTAAAGTATCTGGTCCTTTAAGAAAATAATTCAAATTATAGTTTACAAACTTATTCTCACTTTCATCAGTATTAGGAACTACAATTTTATTTTCATTGATTCTGATTTTTGCATTAGGATAAGTTGATTTACAAGTGTTAAAGTATTGTTGTCCTGGTGTCACTTGATAAATTCCCATCGAACTCAATACATACCAGGCACTCATTTGACCACAATCTTCATTCCCAATCAAACCATCTGGTGTATTCTTGTAGAAATTATCTAAAATATATGTTACTTTTTCATTTGTCTTTTGGGGTTTACCAATGTAATTATATAAATATGCCATGTGGTGACTTGGCTCGTTTCCGTGAGCATATTGTCCGATCAAACCTGTAACATCTACCTGCTCTCTTCCGGTCGTTTTACTTTCGCTGTTAAACATTTCGTCTAACTTGGCTTCAAAGATTGATGGTCCGCCGTACGCCTCAATCATACCGTGAATATCCTGAGGCACGAAAAAAGTATACTGCCAACCATTCCCTTCCGTAAAATTATTATTGATCTCTTTGGGGTCGAATGGCACGTCCCAACCGCCATTTTTCTTCGGACGAATAAATCCGATCTCCCAATCGAATATGTTTTTCCAATTTTGGGAACGCTTCATGAAATATTGATAGTCGTCTTGCTTGTCTAACAACATTGCCATTTGGGCAATGCACCAATCATCATAGGCATATTCTACCGTTTTAGAAACACTTTCGTGTTCATCGTCAATTGCTATAAATCCGTTGTTCTTATAAGCTTCTAAACCTAAAACATCTCGCATAGCGGAAGCTTTACTAGCTTCAAAAGCCTTTTCGTAATCGAAACCTTTAATACCTTTTGCCATAGCATCAGCTATCACAGAAACGGAATGATAGCCAATCATACAATCGGTTTCATTTGAAGCCAATTCCCAAACCGGTAATCTTCCGCCTTGTTCGTATTGTTTGATGAACGTATTGATATAATCTGAAGTTCGCTTTTTATCAATTAATGTATATAAAGGATGTGCTGCTCTAAAGGTGTCCCAAAGTGAAAAAACCGTATAATAATCAAATCCTTCCGCTTGATGAATTTGGTTGTCGCGACCGCGATATTTTCCATCCAAATCTTGTGCAATATTGGGTTGCATCATGGTGTGGTACAAAGCGGTGTAGAAAATAGCTAACTTGTCTTTATCTTTAGAAGTGATTTCAATCTTTGATAACTCATTGTTCCAAAGTGCTACTGCATCCTGATGTGCTTTTTCAAAATCCCAATGTTTGATTTCGGAACTATTCAATTCGGCGCCTTCATAACTGGTTGGTGAAAGCGATACTTTTATTAGAATTTTTTCACCTTTTTTGACTTGTTTTGAAAAACTTAAAGCTAATTCAACACCTTCGTAAATTTTCCCGTCACTTTTATACCTCGTTTTTTCCTTGTTAATAATCATAGGAACATTGAATTCTATTCGTGCGAAAACATATTGATTTTGTGCCCAAGCTTCACTTCTTCTTAAAACTTCAATTGTTTTATTGTCAATAACTCTAATTCTTCCTTCTAATAATTTATCACGATGGTTTAAATCCAAAATAATATTGGCTTGTCCGGCTTTATTAAACGTATATTCATGAAAGCCCACACGAGTAGACGTTGTTAAACGTACATCGATATTGTGTTTGTCTAATTTTACGCTGTAAAATCCGGCTGAAGCTTTTTCATTAGTATGTGAAAAAGACGAAGAATACACTTTATGATCAAAAGAAGGCTCACCCATAGTTGGCATCAGCATCATATCGCCATAATCAGAAACACCGGTTCCGTTCAAATGTGTATGCGAAAAACCATAAATTACAGCATCAGAATAATGATAACCGGAACAACCATCCCAACTACCATCAATACGGGTATCCGGCGATAATTGCACCATTCCGTAAGGAACTGTTGCACCAGGAAACGTATGTCCGTGACCACCCGTTCCGATAAACGGATTGACATGATTTGCAACGTCTTGTGCAAAAATAGAGTTGACAATTAAAAGTATACTAAAAAGAAAAATCCTCATTTTACAGTTTGTTTAAAGTTGTAAAATTGAGGATTTTATATAAAATTCACAATTAACCGGAATAAAATAACAGTAATTGTGGTTAAATTATAGCGTTTTAAGATGCTGAAACAAGTTCAGCATGACAGGCGATCTTGTCATCCCGAACTTGTTTCGGGATCTAAAAATCAATCTAAACTTATTTACTAAGTCAGTAACTTACTCATTTTTCAGATTCTGAAAAATTCCATAAATTTTCCCAATTTGGATTGTGCTCTTCTATCAAATTGATTTTCCAATTTCGATGCCAGTTTTTTAACTGTTTTTCTCTCGCAATCGCGTCATTAATAAACTGAAATTCTTCACAATAAACTAATATTTTCAATTTATATTTTGCTGTAAATTTACTTCCTTGTCCACTAATATGTCTTTCCATTCTATCATCAATTCCTCCGGTAACTCCAATATACAAAGTCCCTTTTGGCTTGTTAGTCAATATATAGACCCAATAATTATGATAATTTCTAAAAGACATAATTAAAAAGATGCTGAAACAAGTTCAGCATGACAATAATATACATTTACACCGCTAAAACACCTCTACGTCCAATAACCGGTAAGTCGGTTTGTGCTTTTTCGTTGATACTGTTTGTTTTGAAAATGAATTTTTTATCGTACAATTTGCCCTCTAAAAAATAACTCAGCATAAATTCATTGTTCAACTGCAACACATTATTCTCTAAGAACTCAACTTTTACCGCCGATTTAGGCTCCACTTCTTTGAAAGCATGACGGAAAGTCCCGGTTTTTCTATTTTCACCATTAATTAGTCCATAAGCTCTTGAAACTACAATTGCCATTTCTAACTTTTGGTCAGTTTCATTCAATAAATAAGCGTACCAAGAATGTTCCTGAAAATCATCGTTCCATTCTTGAATCGCTACGATTTGAACGCCTTCTACTTTTGGGATGATAATGTCTTTTTTCATGATAATTAAAAGGAACGAATATTTCGTTCCTTATTTTATTAAGATTATGAAATTCCTCGACTTCGCTCGGAATGACAAACCACTTGATTACAAACTTGATTTGAATTGCTCTAAGAAACGTACGTCATTTTCGTAAAACATACGAATATCTCCGATTTGGTACAACAACATAGCAATACGCTCTACTCCCATACCAAAAGCAAAACCGGTATATTCATCAGCATCAATGCCGCAATTTTTCAACACATTCGGATCGACCATACCACAACCTCCGATTTCTAACCAACCGGTTCCTTTCGTAATGCGATAATCGGTTTCTGTTTTAAGTCCCCAATAAATATCGATTTCAGCACTTGGTTCCGTAAACGGGAAATAAGAAGGTCTCAAACGAATTTTTGACTTACCGAACATTTCTTTAGTGAAATACAACAACGTTTGTTTCAAATCGGCAAAAGAAACATCTTTATCAATATATAAACCTTCTACTTGGTGGAAGATACAGTGTGAACGAGCTGAAATATCCTCATTACGAAACACTCTACCCGGAGAAATCGTACGAATAGGCGGTTGATTGTTCTCCATATAACGCACCTGTACCGATGACGTGTGCGTGCGCAACAAGACATCCGGATTTGTCTGAATAAAAAAGGTATCCTGCATGTCTCTTGCCGGATGGTATTCCGGCAGGTTTAATGCCGTAAAATTATGCCAGTCGTCTTCAATTTCAGGCCCTTCGGACACATTAAAACCTACACTGGAAAATATATCAATAATTTGATTTTTTACAATGGATATCGGATGACGGGAACCTAAAGTTACAGGTTCGCCGGGACGTGTTAAATCGCCATAAATACCTTTTGCTACTTCTTTACTTTCAATTTGTTCTTGTAAAGTAGCTACTTTTTCTTCAGCAATGGTTTTTAATTGATTGATCACTTGCCCGAAATCTTTCTTCATTTCATTCGGAACCGTTTTAAAGTCAGCGAACAGTTCTCTTAGCAATCCTTTGCTTCCCAAATATTTGATGCGGAATTCTTCAATTTTCTCCTTATTGTCAGCATGAAAAGCTTTTACTTCTTCAATGTGCTCTTTTATCTTGTCAATCATTGCAAATCTTAAAATAGATCGCAAATTTACAAATTAAATTTTTTTTGGTCTGATTTAATTGTAAAGTTTCTCATTTTAAGAAGAAAAACTATTTGTTTTCTTCAACCCCGAGTTTGGAAGCTATGACGCTGATAATAAAAATTTGTGTGGCATGAAACAACATTAGGGGTAATAAAATCACTCCGGTAGCCATCGTGGTCGGAAACAGAATTTTTGAAAAAACAGTTCCGTGTACCAATGATTTTTTGGTTCCGCAAAATTGAGCTGTAATCTGATCTTCACGGTTAAATTTTAGTTTCTTCGCAAGAAATCCAATTAGATAATAGACCCCGAAAAACAATAAAATATCTGCTGCAAAAATGAAGAGTAAATCTATTAACTTCACAGAAGTAAAGACTTTCTCTTCGAAAGATTCCGAAAAGCTTTTATAAATAATCAACAGAATAACTGATTTATCAAACAAGGTCAATTGTTTGTTGTACTTTGCAGCGTATTTTCCTAAAAATCGTTGCAATAACAACCCTAAAACAACCGGTAGAAGAATCTCTGTCAACAATTTGATATAGATTGCACCTAAATCGAAATCACTTGCTGATTGCTGCAAAAATAATCCCATCCAAAGTGGTGTTATCGCAATACCGATCAATCCGGAAATACTGGCGTTGAAAATGGCTGCCGGAATATTTCCATTAGCGATAGAAACCATTACCACTGAAGATGAAACAGTAGAAGGTAGCGCAGCTAAAAATAAAAAGGCTAACCAGATCATTTCGGTATGTTCCGAGTGAATTAATGGTTTAACTATTAAAATAACTAAAGGAAACAATAAAAACGTAGATAATTGAACTACAACGTGCAATTTCCAGTTTTTGAGTCCGCTTTTGATTTTATCCGGATGTAATTTTAACCCATAGAAAAAGAAAATCAGTGCAATTCCTAAACTTCCTATCAAACCTAAAGGGATGGGACTGCTTTTGGCTCCCCATTGCGGAAATAGATACGCCAGAAAAACCGTAGTTATTATTGCTAAAACAAATTTGTCGATTTTCATCAGCCATAATAATTTAATCGATCAGTTCTTTCTCTAAAAAATAATTCACGACAGCTTCTTTCATTAAAACGGCTTGTTCTCCGGCTTTAAGCGTTGGTAATTGTTCTTTTACTTTGTAATGTGGCCAACCTTCGTTATCGAAATGTTCAAATTGATAATACCCATAAGGTTCTAGTAAACGACAAATGGCAATGTGCATTAGGTTTACTTTTTCGTCTTTCTTGAAAGTTTGCTTAAATTTACCTAATTCCTGAATTCCAATCAAATAGATAATTCCATCTAGATCAAGTTCGTCGCCATCGGCAAATTTTTCAGATAATATTGTGACCACACGTTCCCAACGTGCTTTTAATTGTTCGTCTCTGGACATTTTTTTTAAAGATGAAAGAAAAAAGAGAAAAGAAAAAAGATTCTTCTCGTTTTTCTATATTTGTTTTGCAAAGATAAAAGATGGTTTTGGTTTTTACGTAATCTGTCGTCTTTGTTCTTTATTCTTTCATCTATTTTCTTGAAAAAATGAGCTTTATTGATATTGTATTCGCCGTATTCTTGAGTTATGCTTTGTATAAAGGTATTAAAAACGGGCTTTTTGTGGAATTGGCTTCGCTTATCGCCTTAGTGGCCGGAATTTTTGTAGCTATAAAATTTTCGTATGTTTTAAAATCAGTTTTAGAAACCAAAGTGAGTTGGGAACCGAAATACATAGAAATTGCAGCATTTGCGCTGACTTTTATTTTTGTGGTAGTTGTTATCCATCTTTCGGCAAAATTATTGACCAAAATAGCCGATTTTGCTTATTTAGGTTGGATGAACAAATTAGCCGGAGCTTTTTTCAGTGCTTTAAAAACCATTTTGATGTTAAGCGTGGTAATTTTACTTTTCGAAAAAATGAATGTGAATAATATGTTGGTTGAACAAGGAACGTTAGACGAATCTATTTTTTACAATCCAACCAAGGAAATCTCAGCTTTTTTGTATCCAAAAATTGAAGAATGGTATGAAAATAGCGTTCAGCCTTCAACTGACAATGAAAATGCAATTGACTTAGAGAACGAAGATGTTGGACCTGATAATGAACAAAAAACAGAATAAATCAAATAAAAAAAGGAGCTTAAAAGCTCCTTTTTTTATTTATCCGCATTTAGACGAACCACAATCTTTACAGGTTAAACAACCTTCCTGATACATTAAATGGGTTCCGCCGCAATTGCCGCATTTTTGTCCGCTTGCAGTTGTACCGTCCGGAATATAGCGTTTTAACGCACGAGCCACTCCGTTTTTCCAGGTATTGATCGATTCGTTATCTAACTGTAATCCGTTGATTAATTCTACTACATTGTCGATCTCTAATCCGTGACGTAAAGTTCCCGAAATAAATTTGGCATAATTCCAGAACTCCGGATTAAAGCGGAAGGATAAGCCTTCAATAGTCGTTTTATAGCCTCTGGTATTCACATATTGAAAATCGTAACGTGAATTTCCTTTGTCATCTCTGTTTTTGATAATAAAACCATCATTTACCCAACGCGGTAGTAAGATTCCATCTTCATCATCGGCCAGACCGGTAAAGATCTCATACGGCTGACCATCAATTTTTCCGATAAAAGCAATCCATTTTTCTTTATTATTCTGGAAACGAACAACATCAGCTTCAAGAATCTGCGGACGTTTAGTCGGGAAAACGCGTTTGAATGTTACATCAATATCTTCAACTTCTTTTTCTTTTTTCTCGTCTTTAGCAATTAAAACGCCTGAACGCGAACCATCACGATAAACCGTTACGCCTTTACAACCTACTTCCCAAGCTTTCAAATACAGTTGGTTTACCAATTCTTCTGTAGCATCATTCGGAATATTAATGGTTACCGAAATAGAATGGTCTACCCATTTTTGTATAGCACCCTGCATTTCTACTTTGCTCAACCAATCCACATCGTTTGAAGTGGCTTTATAATAAGGCGATTGTTCAATGATCTTATCTAGTTCTTCGTTGGAATAATTTACAGAAGTGTCGATTCCATTCACTTCCATCCATTGTTTGAATTTATGGTGAAAAACAATATATTCTTCCCATGAATCACCTACCTCATCTACAAAATCTACACGAACATCTTTATCATTTGGATTTACTTTTCTTCTTCTTTTATAAACCGGCATAAACACAGGCTCAATTCC
This sequence comes from Flavobacterium sediminis, assembly GCF_003148385.1. Lineage (NCBI taxonomy): Bacteria > Pseudomonadati > Bacteroidota > Flavobacteriia > Flavobacteriales > Flavobacteriaceae > Flavobacterium > Flavobacterium sediminis. The sequence continues at coordinate 1,412,213 of NZ_CP029463.1, forward strand.
TGAAGTTGTTTGTGCCATTAACGAAGTTGTACCCGTTGGTGCAATCGTCAATAAAGCAATATTTCTACGACCATACTTTTGCATGTCCCGGAACAAAGCTTCATCAGCTTCTTTAATTCGTTGTACGAATGGATTATTTACTTCTCTTTGCGCCTCAAAAATGGTAAAAGCGCCACGTTCTTTAGCCATTTCTACCGACGAACGATAGGCCGCTAAAGCCAATGTTTTATGAACATCAATTGAAAACGCATTACCTTCTTTACTTCCGTAACGAATTCCCAGAGCCGCTAACATATCACCTTCTGCTGTGATCCCAACACCGGTTCTGCGGCCTTCTTTTGCTTTTTTACGGATTTCTAACCAAAGGTTACGTTCAGTTCGCTTGATTTCATCATCTTCCGGATCTTTATCAATTTTAGCTAAAATAGTATCTACTTTCTCTAATTCCAGATCGATGATATCATCCATCATTCTTTGTGCGTAGCCTACATGCTCTTTGAATAATTCAAAATCGAAATATGCTTGTTTTGTAAAAGGATTTTTTACATAAGAAAATAAATTAATTGCTAACAAACGACAAGAATCGTACGGACACAATGGAATTTCACCACACGGATTTGTAGAAATGGTTTCATATCCTAAATCTGCATAACAATCCGGTAAAGATTCACGAATAATGGTATCCCAAAATAAAATTCCTGGTTCAGCCGATTGCCAAGCGTTGTGAACAATTTTCTTCCATAAATCTACTGCATTTATTTTTTTGGACACCACCGGACTCGGACTGAAAGTCGGATATTTTTGGGTATATGCTTCGCCACTTTTTACAGCCCGCATAAAACCGTCGTCAATTCGAACGGAAACATTTGCCCCTGTAATTTTTCCTTGTTCTAACTTGGCATCAATAAAATCTTCCGCATCTGGATGATTAATGGAAACCGATAACATTAAGGCACCTCGTCTTCCGTCTTGTGCTACTTCCCGTGTTGAATTAGAATAGCGTTCCATGAAAGGAACTAATCCGGTTGACGTTAACGCAGAATTTTTCACCGGAGAACCTTTAGGACGAACGTGTGACAAGTCGTGTCCTACTCCACCCCGACGCTTCATAAGTTGCACTTGTTCCTGATCAATTTTCATGATTCCACCGTAAGAATCACTTTGCCCTTTGTTTCCGATCACAAAACAATTAGACAATGAAGCCACCTGATATGGATTTCCGATTCCTGTCATCGGGCTTCCTTGCGGAATAATGTAGGTAAAATTTTTAATCAAATCATATACTTTCGTTTCTGAAAGCGGGTTTGGATATCTGGCTTCTATTCGGGCAATTTCTTTAGCAATCCTATAATGCATATCATCAGGCGATTTTTCATAGACATTACCCTCTGAATCCTTTAAGGCATATTTATTCAACCAAACTCTGGCTGCTAAATCATCTCCTTTAAAGTACTCTAATGATGCCTGATAGGCTTCCTCATTAGAATAGATTTGCTTTTTTTGAACTTCTAAATTTGTATCCATAACTTCAGATTTTTTAACTCTGTAAAAGTAAAAAATAAAATTTTTAAAAACAGTTAATTTTAAAAAGTTTACAAATAAAAATAACTAAATTACTGTTTTATAGATGATTAATTTTTTTGAAAATTAAAAAAGTTTACAATTTTTAAAAAACAATAAAATATCAAATTTAAAACAGTATCCATTTTTTACAAAGTAAAAACGCTAAAAGAACAGATTAATTGTTTACTCTTTTTGATTTAATTAATTCCCACAACCTCCGCAGCCTCCTCCACAGGAACTGCCACATGAGCTACCACAAGAACTACCGCAAGAAAAATTATCATGATTAGAGGTAAATGTACTTTGACCTCCCTGAGATTCTAACAAATAACTAAATGAAACAGATAATAAAGACGATCCAATTAAAAAATAATTCCATTCCCAACCGTCAAAGTGAGTTCTGTCTTTGGGGATAATTTCTTTTTCATAATGACCTGAGACTTCTTTTAAGACGTTGTTATATAAGTATTGCAAATAGATGGCACTAATTACGATCAACACAATATTTATCAGCACAATAAAGAATATCGGTTTTTCTCTTGTAAAACCAATGAAGGCTCTGGTTAAACCAACAGTCAAAACAATAGAAAGAACCAAAAGATTAACGAAAAACTGTCTTTTGAAAGACACTGAATTTGACACTGTTGATTTTATGATATCTACAGCGTTTTTCACTTTTAGAAATATAGGCTTTTGTTCTAAGTTTGTTAATAAGTATTCATATCTCCATGACGTTCTTTCGTTGCAAACATCCATAATCACATTAAATTCTGTTTGCTCATGTTGCTCATACTCTTCTTCAGCTTCAAAACTATTTTCGGACACAATTCTCAGATCTCTACTAACAACCAAATTATTCAGATACCCATGAATTACATTTCTAAGACGATTTGTTTTAATGTAGATTAATTCGCTTGCATTCAGATTCCGGATAGCAGGATGGGTAAAAAGAACTTTAGCTATTTTTTTTTAGCTTGATACGATTGTAAATTGTCAGTCCTAAAAAACTAATTGTTATTAAAAGGAGAAAATCAAACAAAAATTCAGGGGTATTAATTCCAATATAGAAATCATATAAATAACGACTGAATAGAAACACTCCTGTTCCCATTATACCAATAGCTATTACTACCTGCAAAACCACATTGACCTTTGAAGGCTTAAACGTAAATGAGTCTTCGAATGATTGATCGAACCAAAATTCTTTTGGCTGCTCACCAAAATTTCTCTCATAAAGTTCTTTTGTTTTGATTACTGCTTTATCAAACTTTTCTTTTTCTTGCGGATTGTGTGTTGAAGGATATGTTCAATTCTTTTTCCTAAAATGCTACAAAAATCATTATACGATTGGGTAAAGATCAAATGCTGGTGCCAAACCACATCTACGATCTTTGAAGGTGAAACCATTACATTTTCAACTGCCGCCAGATACATAAACTTTTTGTATTCCTCTATTGCTTTTAAAGTAAAAAATGCAGTCCAGTTATTTTCAAAAGCTAAACGAGTAATAAATCCGTAACCGGATACCGCCTGATCAAACTCAAAACGTTCAATCGGATCCCAAATCTCATGATTCATATAGACAATTTTCCTTTTTTTCAAAAGTAAAAAAATTAGTCTCTTTTATGTATCAGAAATTTGCTTTTTATCCTAGACTTAAAAAAGAACTTAACTTATTTTTAAGGTTTGCTATGGTAAAATCAGCTTAAATTTGCACTTTTAAAATCCTTTTTCTATAACATGTTCCCCAAAACACTTTTACCTTTGTCGTTTAACAACCCTAAATTGCAAATCGTCAGTTTTGTTTCACTGACTTTCTGGGTTATTTGTGCATAGGTCTTCCTTTAGCAGTTTTACCCGTTTACATCCATAAAACACTTGGATTTAGCGAAATTATTGCAGGGGTTATCATAAGCTTGCAATATGTTACTACTTTTTTAGTAAGAGGAATTGCTGGTAAAATTGTAGATACCAAAGGCCCTAAACTAGCAGTTATTATCAGTATGAGCAATTTTTTACTCAGTGGTATCTTACTGTTCATTGCTTTTCATTACGAAGAAAACCGAATGTTAAGTTTAACTCTTTTAGCCATTACTCGATTAATCACCGGATGTGCTGAAGGTATGGTAGGAGCAAGCCCTATCAACTGGGCCATGTTAGTTGTAGGCGACCAACATACGGCAACAGCTATCTCATACAACGGAATTGCCAGTTATGGTGCTTTAGCCTTAGGCGCTCCTCTCGGGGTTATTATCAGTAAAAATTTCGGAATAACTACAATTTCGATCTGCATCTCGATTGTGGCCTTATTAGGATTGATGTATACGCTTTTTCAGAAATCTGTCGTAGGAAATTCTAAATCAGAACCTATTCCCTTTTTAAAAGTCTTAGGTTTGGTTACTCCTTACGGAATCTGTCTAAGTCTGGCCGGATTAGGATTCGGGGATTGTCAAATTTTATTACATTATACTATGACTATTTTAACTGGACGAATGCCGCTTTATGTTTGAGTATTTTTAGCGCCTTATTTATCCTTGGTCGCGTATTTTTTGCGAATCAGATCACTATTCGTGGCGGATTAAAAGTATCTCTGATTTGTCTAATCACCGAAACGATAGGCTTGCTCCTCTTATTTTTAGCTACGAATCCTGGTTTTGCTCTGGTAGGTGCTGCAATAACCGGCTTAGGATTTTCTCTTATTTTCCCGGCCTTAGGTGTTGAAGCCGTTCGGCTGGCACCACCTTCAAATGCGGGAGCAGCACTGGCATGCTATGGTCTTTTTATTGATCTTTCTCTAGGTGCTACCGGTCCTCTGGAAGGAACAGTGATCAACCTCTTCGGAATGAAATATTTATTCTTGTTCTGCGCTATTATGGTCGCTATAAGTATTTTTATCGTATTGAAATTAACAAACAAAAAACTTAAAAAAGAACGTATTTAAGGTTTTAGCTCTTTAATTGCATCTTTTTTGATCCAACCTTCCGTTTTATCCGTCAACTGAATTCGTTTCCAGTTATCTAATGTTTCTTTTACGAATACTTTAGTACCTTCGTGAAGTTCAAAAGCATTTTCGGCACTATTTTTAGGTTCTGATTTCACGAAAACACTTTCTGCAAAAACAATAGCCGGTCTAATTTTTCTATCAAAACGTTTTTGCAAAAACGCAGAAAGCACTGCCATTCCGAGAAGTCCTAAAACAACAAACATCCCCACAAAGAATGTTCGTTTTACATTGGTAATCGCTGAAAAATAATAGCCTACAAAAAACAATAAAAAAACTATGGAACAAACAACTGCAAACCAAGCCCAACTGTTATACGTAAGCAATGAAGTAAAATTATAGACCCATTTTGAGAACCCAACTTCCGGTACTACTTTGATGTCGTCTATAGCCCGCTTTTGAGCAAAATGTAAATTAGTCTCTATGGTTTCGTCATTAGGCTTTACTAATAGTGCTTTTTCGTAATTATAAACAGAAGGTGCTATTTCCCCAATTTATAATAACAATTCCCCAGATTGTAATACAGTTCCGCTGAAGCAACTTTCTGCTTTTCTAAAATCGATTCGTATTGCTCTGCTGCCGCTTGGTATTGTTCTTTCCGGTAATTTTCATTGGCTTTTTCAAAAATTACTTGTGCCGCATCTTGAGCCAAAACTATATTGGAAATAAAAAATACGATATAAACGATTACTTTGTTCATGACCTATAATTGTTTTTCCAGTTCCGAAATTAAACTTACTGCTTTATCGTAATCTTTTTGCATAGCTACATCTGAAGATGGTGTATAACGAGCAAATTCGCAATCGTTCATCAATTGGATAAAGTCAGAAACCGTATTGGTATTCGCATTTCTGTCCAACAATAATTCCTGAATGTTCTCTTTACTCATTTCAGATGTTTCTAAATGTAATTTAGCTTTTAAGAAATTATGCAAAGTCTTCTCCATTGCCATATAGAACGACACCTTGCTCTTCATTTGTTTCTTAGCTTCAGAAAGGTATTTTTTAGCTAATTTGTTGTTTCTTCTGATTCTGTTTCCTACTACATCAGCATCTATGGCTTCTTTTTTCTTTCTGCCTAATATGATAAACGGAATTAAAGCAAAAGGCAAAAGCAGATACAGGTAATAACGTGTTGTTCCGAAAAAGTCTTCTTTAACTAATGGTGTAAAAACTGTGTTTAATTTTATAAACTGGAATGTATTGTTTTTTACCACTTCTTGCTTAGCAACAGCGGCATTGTTTCCTCCGGCAGTATTTTCTGCTCCCTGTGTTACATTGATATCAACTTCTTTTGAAGTAATGGTTTTATATTTCTGTGTGTCCAAATCAAAATAGGAGAAAGAGATCGGTTTAATCGTATATTTCCCTTTGTATTGTGGCACAATGGTGTATGTGTCCGAGATCTTTCCGGTCATACCACTCAAAGGGGTATTGACATTTTCCTGATGTTGCGGTTCAAACGCTTCAAACGCACTAGGAAACTCCGGTTTCGGCAAATTGAATAATTTTAAGTTACCGTTACCCGTAACACTAATCTCGAGATCAAGCGATTCTCCGCTTTTTAATTCATTTTTAGACGGTTTCACCTGAAAATCAAAACTCCCTACCGCTCCTGTAAAATCAGCCGGTTTTCCGTCTTCCGGCAATGGTTTTACCGTAATACTTTTGGCTCCTGCCGAAACAGTTTTAGAGGTCGTTTCATAATCCATCATTTCAAAGAAACCACCCATCCTCTTCCGAACCGGAACGTCTACATCCAGCTCTATTTTTAAAGGTTCTAATTGTTTCACTCCGGTTTCTTGCGGATACAACAGTACTTTTCTCCATACTACCATAGCATAATCCTGCCCGTTGTACGTTCCCTGAACAGCCCGTAACTTGTCGATATCTATATGCTGACTCCAGAAACCGTTGTATTTAGGATTTTCTATTTCGCGAACATTCCGAACTGAAAAGCGCGGATCAAAATAGAGTTTGTAAACTACCGTAATAGGCTCATTCAAATAAGGATTTCCTTTAGACACTTCGGCTACAAGATGAATACCTTCTCCTGCCTTGTAATCAGGACTATTAGGGTCTTTCGGTAATTCAACTGCATTTGTAACCTTCACTTTAACCGGTTGGGTTTTGTAGACCTCTCCCCGTATTCAATGGTCGCCGATTTGATTGTCAACGTTCCTTTTTGCTTAGGTTGCAACACAAAAGAATAACTTCGGTTAAAAGATTTTACTCCGTTTACCCAGGAAAAATTAGTGGACTGAAACGGACCGCCTACAACATTAAAACCATCAAAAGAAGGCGCTTGAAAATTATCGCCATCCTGATTAATAGAAAAAGTAACCTGAAGTTTTTCATTTAATCCAAGGGAGGACTTACTCAGTTTAGCCTCAAATTTCGCTTCTTGGGCTAAGGCTGTCATTTGAAATAAAATCAATATGTAAAATAGCAGTTTTTTCATTTTACCAATCTTTGTCATTTGCAGCAGGCTGAGCCTTTACTTTCTTAGCATTGATCTTATCCTGAATTTTCTTTTCGGCGTTATTTACCGCTTCTAAAAGGTTTTCAATTTGTTGTTTATTAGCTCCGGAAGGTTTAGGTTGTGGATTATTTTGCTCCTCCTCTTTGTCCTTGCCGTCACCTTTGTCCTTTTTATCGTCGCCTTTATCACTATTATCTTTTTGATCTCCTTTATCCTGATCGTTTTTATCCTTGTTGTCGCCCTTATCTTTGTTGTCTTTGTTGTCTTTGTTGTCGCCTTGCTCTTTGTTTTGCTGATTCTGCTGGTTTTGCTGATCTTTATTGTTATCCCCGCCGTTTTTATCTTTATTGTTATCTCCTTGCGACGGGTTATCTTTTAATTTTTGTTTGGCCAACGCATAATTGTAACGTGTTTCTTCGTCATAAGGATTATTTCGCAACGCATTTTTATAGGCTTCAACAGCAGCCTGATAATTCTCTTCTTTCATAAAGGCATTCCCAAGATTATGAAATGCTTTATGTTTTTGTTCCTTTGTTTTAGCCGTTTCGACTGCATTATAGAATTTATATTTGGCTTCGCCGGGATTATTCTGACGATAAATACTATTCCCGAGATTGTACTCAGCAACGGCTTTTTTATCAGCATTATTAGATTGCGAGACTCTAAAATCAACCTCAGCATCAATGTATTTTTTCTGGTCAAATGCTACTGTACCGTCATAGAGGTTTTGGTCTTTGTTTTGTGCAAAGATGATTGATGATACAAAAACCGTTAAAGCTACTATAATCCTTTCCATACTATCTTTCGTTAAATAAATTCAATTTTTGCAACCATTTTGTTTTGCGTTCCAAAAAGAAAATATCTAATAATAACAGGACAAATGCTATTCCTACAAACCATTGGTATTGTGTTTGGTATTCAGCTATTTGTTGTGTTTCAAATTCAGTTTTTTCAATATTGTCTAAAGCATTTTTGATTTGCTCTACTACTTCTTTGGTTGAATTCCCCGGAATATAGCCTCCGTCTGCATTTTCTGCAATAGTTTCGAGTGTTTCCGGATGCATCTGAGTAATTACAGTCTCTCCGTTGCTATCTTTCTTATATTCTTCAACCCGACCGTTTCGATCTTTAATAGGTATAGGACCTCCTTTTTCAGTTCCTACTCCGATCGTAATGATCTTAATTCCTTTTTCTTTGGCTATTTCACTCGCCTGATCGGCTCCGTCACCATGATCTTCTCCGTCAGAAACTAAAATAATCAGTTTACTGGTGTCAACAGCATCAAAGTAATTTGTTGCCATATTGATCGCATCATTCAGAGCTGTTCCTTGCGATGAAACCATATCGGTATTCATGTTCTGAAGATACATTTTTGCAATACTATAATCCGTTGTCATGGGTAAAACCGGATATGCACTTCCCGCATAACCTACAATACCAATCCTGTCACTCCCTAAACTATTGATGATCTGACTGATTAGCTGTTTTGATTTTTCAAGACGATTAGGAGCCACATCTTCAGCCAGCATACTTTTGGACACGTCCAAAGCAAAAACAATATCAATTCCCTGACGTTTTACCGTTTCCATTTTGGTTCCTATTTTAGGATTTACCAAAGCAATAATCAAAGCTACAAGTACTAATGCTAGCGTAACAAATTTCAGAATCGGTTTAAAAACGGAGCTATCGGGTGCTAATTGTTTTAACAGTTCATCATCGGCAAATTCACGACGTTTTTTTCTTCCCCAGAACAACTGAAGCATGAACAAAACGGTCACCAATGCCAGTAACACTAAAAAATATAAATATTTTGGTTCTTCTAATTGCATAATTTTATAAGAAACCTCTAAAAACGGTGTTTTTTAATAACATTTCTAATCCTAACAGGATCAAAGCAAAAAGCACATAGGGTTTAAATTTTTCATCGTAATTGAAATATTTTTTTTCTTCAACCTCTGTAGTTTCCAACTTATTGATCTCTGTATAAATTTCTTCTAATTTTTTATTACTGGTTGCTCTGAAATATTTTCCTTCAGTAGTTTTTGCAATCTCTTTCATCAGATTCTCATCGATTTCAACAGGCATGTTCCGGAATAAGAACTGTCCGTTTCTCGGATCCTTTGCATAAGGGAAAGGCGCTGTTCCATTAGTCCCTATACCAATGGTATATACTTTTATTCCATACTCCTTAGCAATATCTGCCGCCATTCGCGGATCTATAGTTCCGGCATTGTTTACTCCGTCTGTTAAAAGGATAATGATTCTGCTTTTTGCCTTGCTGTCTTTCAAACGATTGATAGCCGTAGCCAAACCTACACCAATACCTGTTCCGTCAGCTAAAACCGTATCGTCATATTCAATGGTATTTAATGATTGTTGCACCATTGCTTTGTCTGATGTTACCGGAGTTCTGGTATAACTTTCTCCGGCATAGACCACTAAACCGATTCGGTCATTTATCCGGTCTTCAATAAATTTTGAAGCTACTCTTTTTAACGCTTCTAAACGGTTTGGTTTTAAATCTCTGGCCAGCATACTTCCGGAAACGTCAATTGCCATTACAATATCAATTCCTTTAGTTACTCTTGATTTTGCCGAAACATCCACGCTTCTTGGCCGTGCTAAAGCAACAATGATAGCGCTCAGCGCCAGCAACCTCATCACTAATAAAAGCGGTCTAAGTTTGGCTAAAAGTGTACCGCTATTTTGAAAAGGTCGGATTGAACTTATCTTTAACGTTGCGGTTTGTTCTTTTCGTTTAAAAAAATACCAGGCTATTGCTAATGGCAAAGCCAAAAACAACCAAAAGAACTCCGGATGTAAAAACGTTACATTAGTCATTTGGTATTGCTTTTTTTAGTTCTACTGAGTCTAAGACTTTATCCATTACCTCTGCAGCGTATTGGTCGTCTTCTCTCGATATAAGCCATAAGATTTGAGCTCCTCCTTTTTGAGCAAAAACCAATAGCATGTACTTCATTTTTTCCTCTTCTTTAGTAACCTGATTCAAAGCGGTAAATGTTCCTTGTGCTCTCTTGCCGGTTATCCCTTTCGGATCTTCATAATCATCAGTCTGAACAACCATATTATGTGCGCCTAACAACTCAGCTTGTCTTAATTCTCTTTCTGCCGCCTGACTTATATCTAATTGCGTGGTATCTTTGAAAGCTATCGTTTTCAGCGTTATTGAAAAATTATCTGTTAAACTTCCGTAACTGAACATTGCTGTTCCTTTTATGTGCGCCGGAAGATTATTCTGGGTTTTCTCATCCACAATTCGTTTCAACACTTTTGGTGTCGACACTATAATTGCCGGATCTCCGTAATCCGATGTAACCCATTCTCCTTCTAATAAAGACTTAGCAGAATGTCCGACCCATTTATCCCGAATATACGTTGTTCCCTTGGAAACAAGAAAGAACGTCAGAACAATCATCATCAGAAAAGCCATCACTCCTAACGGGATCGCTAATCGTTGCATTTTTTGTTTCTTTTCCTTTTTCCGTTTGAGTTCTTCTGCAAATTGATTTTCTGCTTCTTCATCTGTTCTCGGAATTGCTTTATCCAAAGACATTAAGAAACTGTCAATTATTCTTTTATCATTTTCGATCTCAAAGTCTAACGGTTTTGACTTGGCAAATTTAACCAAATCAGCAGTTGCCATTACTCTTTTAAACCGCTCTAGGGTTTCTCTGTTTAACTTAATATTTTTTTGGCGAACTGCGACGATTAAAGACTCGTATAATTCTCCGGAAGTACTTTCCATTGCCGGAACTTCAACTGCTTCTTCAATGTAAGTTCGTGTAATATCGGTCAATTCAGAATAGTATGCTTTTGTTTCTCCTTTTTGCCAAAGCTCTTTTTTCTCTAAAACCTGTAGCTGATTTAACGCTTTTTCAATAGGAGATGCAAATAATTCTTCTTCAACCTTATTTTGTTTATCCTGACGATTTTTAATAAAATAATACAACCCGAAACCAATAGCAGCAATTGCCAGTAAAGCCAATATCCAATACAACCATTCGTAGTTGAACGGTTCTTCAACTGAAACAATCGGTTTAATATCATACAGCTGTTGCTTCAAAGTATCTACGACAACATTGTTTACTACAACAGTAAAAGAATCGGTTTTAGTGATCTTATTATTAATTACTACCTGAAGTGGCGGTACCACGTATCGACCGGAATCGAATTGGGTTAAACCATATTTTTTAATTAATTCCAGCTTGTCTTCTTTTCTGACAGTATCAACCGGATATGATTCTACTATTTCTAACGGTCCGAAGAACTGACCTTCAGGGAAGACTACTTTATCGGAACTTTTGACCCCTGGGCTTTTATTGTTAAATTAAACTGAGAGCCTATTTTTATCTGAGTAGAATCAACCGAAGACGTTATTGATTGAGAAAAGGAAACTGAACTGATGAAAAAGAAAAAGATAATGAGACATCTCGACTCTGCTCGATGTGACAAAATCTTAAAAAATAAGTCTTTAACATTAAATTTTTTACTAGTTTTCATTTTAATCTTTCTTCTTTTCTCTACTTTCTATGCTCTAAAATCTAATTTCTCGATTTAAAATAGCCTAAAAGCTTGGTCACATAACTTTCATCGACTCTTGAACTTACACTACCGGCACCACAGCGTGAAAAGGTATTGGTAAAATAGTGTACGTTATCATGATAGTATTTCTCATAATTTTGACGTACTGCCTTAGAATTAGTATCTACCCAAAGTGTTTCTCTTGTTTCAGCGTCCAGCATATTAACCATCCCTATGTTAGGCAAGGCTTCTTCTCTTCTGTCAAAAACCCGAATTCCGGTTACATCATGCTTTTTAGCAGCTATTTTTAATGTATGCTCGTAATCTCCTATCATAAAATCGGAGATCAAAAATACAATTGCTTTTTTCTTAAGCACGCTCGACAAAAAACGCAATGCCTGAGCCAGATCGGTTTTTTTACTTTTTGGTGTAAACTCTATGAGCTCTCTGATAATTCTCAGAACGTGAGATTTTCCTTTTTTAGGCGGAATAAATAATTCTATTTCGTCTGAAAATAAAATCAGTCCTACTTTATCGTTGTTCTGAGTGGATGAAAAAGCTAATGTTGCCGCAATTTCAGTAATAATTTCGCTTTTCAATTGATTTTTGGTACCAAAACTTTCCGAACCACTACAATCTACCATCAACATCATGGTCAACTCCCGTTCTTCTTCAAAAACTTTCACATAAGGTTCATTGTAGCGTGCCGTTACATTCCAATCAATAGCCCGAACATCATCTCCGAACTGATATTGACGCACCTCAGAAAATGTCATCCCTCGTCCTTTAAAGGATGTGTGATATTCTCCCGAAAAGACATGATCGCTCAATCTTCGGGTTTTGATTTCTATTTTTCGAACTTTTTTGAGAATTTCTTTGGTATCCATAATTTAAGTCTTAAAGTGAAAAGTCAAAAGTCTTAGGCTCTTAAAAATTATTTTCTTTGAACTCAGGACTTCAGGCTTGAGACTTCTATTAAGGCACTTCTACTTCGTTCACAATTTTGTTAATAATGTCTACGGAAGTGATATTTTCTGCTTCTGCCTCGTAGGTTATTCCTATTCTGTGGCGCAATACATCATGAACAACTGCTCTCACATCTTCCGGGATCACATAGCCTCTACGCTTAATAAATGCATAGCATTTGGCTGCCGTAGCTAAATTGATACTACCACGGGGAGAAGCTCCGAAACTGATCAGAGGTTTTAATTCTTCCAATTTGTATTTTTCCGGATAACGGGTAGCGAAGATAATATCTAAAATATATTTTTCAATTTTTTCATCCATATAAACTTCACGAACTGCTTCCTGAGCCCGCAAAATCTGTTCTGTTGAAATAACTTGTTTCACTTTTTCGAAACCACCGCTTAAATTCTGGCGAATAACAATACGTTCGTCTTCCATTTTAGGGTAATCAATTACCACTTTTAGCATAAAACGGTCAACTTGCGCTTCCGGAAGCGGGTATGTTCCCTCTTGTTCCACCGGATTTTGTGTTGCCATTACCAGAAAAGGCTTATCTAATTTAAAAGTTTCATCTCCGATGGTTACCTGTTTTTCCTGCATGGCTTCCAACAAGGCAGACTGTACTTTTGCCGGAGCACGATTAATCTCATCTGCTAAAACGAAGTTAGCAAATATAGGCCCTTTCTTTATTGTGAAATCATTTTCCTTGATATTGTAGATCATTGTTCCTACAACATCTGCCGGTAATAAATCCGGTGTAAACTGAATTCTGCTAAAGCTACCGTGAACTGCTTGTGATAGCGTATTAATCGCTAACGTTTTTGCTAATCCCGGTACACCTTCCAGCAGAATGTGTCCTTGACCTAATAGTCCGATCAGCAATCTTTCAATCATTTGCTTTTGCCCCACAATTACCTTATTCATCTCCAAGGTCAGCAAATCCACAAATGCACTTTCTCTTTCTATTTTCTCATTGATTGCCCTGATGTCTAAAGTAGCCGTATTATCTTCCATCTTTATTTGTTTTTAACATGTCAAAAATTGAAAATATTTTTAACATTTCAAAATTCAAAATTTATTTAGGACTACGGTGTTAATATAGCGTTAAAAAAAATCAGCTAAACACTATAAAAGCTGCTTTTTATGAATTTCTTTTTATACTTTTAAGAAAATTTTAAATTGTTTCATATTCAACATGATAAAATCAAATGTGATCGCCGGAGTTATGAACTGGGGTGTATGGGGTAAAAATCTCAGTATTTCAGAAATGGCGGAGCGAATAAATTGTCTTATTTCCGAAGGTATTTACTGCTTTGACCATGCTGACATTTACGGCGGTTATTCTACAGAAGAAAGTTTTGGAAATGCCTTACAAAAGGCAAATGTTGCCAGAGAAAAAATCCAATTAATCACAAAGTGTGGTATTCAATATGTTTGTGAGGCTAAGCCTCACACTATCAAACATTATGATTATTCAAAAGAGCATATTACAGCAGCAGTTCATCAATCTCTTAAAAACCTGAAAACAGATTATCTGGATATTCTTTTACTCCATAGGCCAAGTCCGCTTTTACAAGCAGAAGAAGTTGCTGAAACTATTACGCAGTTGAAAAAGGAAGGTAAAATACTGGGGTTTGGCGTGTCGAATTTTTTACCACACCAAACAGCACTTTTGCGACGTTACATTCCTGTAGACTACAACCAGATTCAATTTTCCGCAACTCATTACCATCCAATGACAAATGGTGAACTTGATTATATGAAACTCCACGATATTCAGCCAATGGCATGGAATCCACTGGGCTCAGTTTTCAGAGAGGAAAATGAGCAAACCAATCGCTTAAAAATGTTATTGGCCGATCTTATTTTAAAATATGAGGTTTCAGCCGAAATCATCTTGCTGACATGGATATTAAGACATCCGTCTAAAATTATTCCGGTCATAGGAACTACTAATTTAGATCGTATTTTGAATTTAAAAAAACTACTGGATTTTGAATTAGAAACAGAAGATTGGTTCGCTATCTGGACTGCGAGCATGGGACATAGGGTACCTTAAAAAATTAGAGAATGATTAATAAACGCTTACTTATCAAGAATTTATTAGCTCATCATGACGAGAGTTCGTTTTATGATAAAAAGCGACAATTAAATCTGCACACTAAAGAAGGAAAAGCTAAGTTTCTAAAACATATTTGTGCGTTATCAAACTCTAATCCGGCTAATAATTCTTATATTATTGTGGGAGTTGAAGATGAGAGCAACGAAATTACCGGAGATGATTTTTTTGATGACAGTAAAATTCAGAATTTAGTCAATGCCTATTTGAACAATCCTCCTAAAATTCAATATGAAAACATTCATTTTCCTAACCTGAATAAGGACAGGGTTGTAGGATTGGTCACTATAAAACCTAAAAGTAAAGTATCTTCTTTTAAGAAAGGGATTTATACTATTTTACCTAATACTATTTTTGTAAGAAGAGGCAGTAATTCTATACCTACAGAAGATAGAATTCCGTATTCGAAAAGTAACACAGAGACTGTAATCAGCATCGAAAACAATTCGAGAAATAGTATTGAACATACTTTAGATGGTGTGATTGATTTTCTGTACAATCGGCATAGCGACTTAGAATCCGGTTATAAGGTTTTTAAAGAGTTATTTGTAGTTTGCTGGGCCGGTATTCAGAAAAAAGTAAGGAATAAAGAGTTACTTTCGCGCGTTGATATTGAGCTTATTAACGAACAAATCAAACTATTCTATTCCGCGCAGGACGAGGTAACTTTAGAGTTTGACGACCATACTTTTATCATAACGGAATATATTGCTTTGGGAATCAATGACAGGACAAGTTACTATCCGTTAGAAAAACTTGTAATCACTTTTTTTGATAATGGCTACTATAAAATGGAAACGGAAATGTTGTTTGAACCTCCACAGTACAATAGAAAATTATTGCATCACATATACAATTCGAATTTAACACTACTGAAGAAACTGGGAAATGGAATCACTCTAAATACAAGAGAAGGATTAGACTTAGAGCATTTGCCTTCTACTTTAATGTTGTGCTATTTAAACGGGTTTGAGGAAGCCAAAGAAAAGCTCATTAACGCTAAACCTCTTTTAAAATCCTGGCAAGACCCTAAGGTTTATCAGTCTTTTAAAGAGGTTATGCGCGTCTTGAGAAAAATGAAATACAATTAAAAAAACTGTGTTCTTTTTCTCATTAAGATCATTCCGAGAAATCCTAAGTTCAAAATAATTCCAAAGAAATAGATTACTTTAAATTCAAGATTTACATCGTTAAAAATCAAATTTTTAGTCTCTCTTGTAAAATCAAAGAAATACAGAGCTAAATCCATGATGGTATAAACCCAAAGAAAAGCCAAAAAGACTAAAACCATAACAACTTTTGAGAACATTTTCATTTTACTGGGTGTTTTTATTCTATAACTTACTACTCTTTTTCAAAAATTAAAGTTACGAGAATATACCCTTTACTTGGATACAGAAAAAATGTATATTTTGTTAAAGTTTTAGATTAGATAAATCCATAGTTTTTTGCTTCCCTAACGATATCTTCGTCAGTTCCGCCTTTAATTAAGAAGTATTCTTTGATCTGTGCTTTTCTTTTATCGATAGCACTTATTCCCAGATTTATATAATTCGGCATGTTTTTAGTCAGTACTCCTTTTGCCAATAGCTGGATAATTTCACGATTATGTTCGTCTAAAAAAATAGCATTTTTATTATCCATTAGTTCGTTGATACTTTCCTCAACCGTTTTTGTGTAGTACACTTCATTTTCCATTATACTCTCAAAAGCATTGAGCAATTCATCAGCAGTAAAATCACTTTTGACTAACAATCCTTTAGGCTCAATATTCCTTTTTATGTCAAATAAAGTAAATGCTTCGGCATGAGAAGTCAGGATCATAATCTTAATTACTGGGAACTTCTTTTTAATAAGCATGGCTAAATCCTGCCCTGAAAAAATTTTCTCTTGCTCATAAGGCGGCAAACTTAGATCTATAAATGCCATATCAAAAGCATACAAATCTTCAGTTTTAGTAATAATTTCATAGGCTGATTGACAATTATAAGCCGGGGTTACATTGATCCCATACCCTAAATCATTAAAAGTCAAAATACTTTTATATCCTTCAATCATGGAAGGGTGGTCGTCAATCATTAAAATATTAAGTATTTTTTTATCCATGGTTAGCGGCGAGATTAATTTTAATCAAAAGTGTTGTTCCAGTGCCAATTTCGGAAAAAATTTTGAATTGACCATCAATGTTATCTGTTCTTTCCTTAATGTTCTTAAGTCCAATACCTTTCTTAACTTTATCTGTATTAAAGCCAATACCGTCATCTTTTATCAGAAGTTTCAGTTCATTATCTACTAATGAAACCTTTATAAATAAAGTTTTAGCTTTAGCATACTTATTACAATTATTCATTGCTTCCTGAATAATACGATATAAGTTCATTTTTACAGAAGCACTAATGGTGTCCCATGTTATATTCTGATCAATTTCCCGAATACATTTTGTACCGAATACGGTTTCCTGTTCCTCACATAGTTCCTCCAGAATAGCATTAAAGTTATTCTGATTATGAAATAAAGATTCGTTTGATAGTTCATGGGAAATACCTCTTACTTCTTTTTCAATATTCTGAATCTCATTAATATAGGCAAGGCATTTTTGAATAGTTTCGGGGTCCGTTTTTTTATTTAAAATAAAAAGATTTAATCGGGTGCTAGCCAGTTTATTCATTACACCATCGTGTAATTCTCTGGCAATTCTTTTCTTTTCAAAACTACGCGCATTATCTAATTTGGACTGTTGTTCCAGCATTAACTGGTAAATTTCTTCATTTGCCTGTTGTTGCTCCTGGGTCAATAATAATTGTTTTTGCTTGTTTCTCTGGTAAAAGATAATAAAAAGCAACACTCCGAAAAAGGTTATTGCCAATGCTCCGTATAAAATAGTGTTTTTTTCTGATGAGATTTTTTCTTTTTCACTTAATATTTCATCTGTCTCGTATTTTATTCTGGCTAATTTATTTCTGGTATTTCGTTCCATATCCTGGAGGCTATCACTTAACCTGATATACTCCTTAGCATATTTCAACCCGTTTTTAGGATCAATTTGTGTGAAAAAGTCAAGAGTGGTCAGTACCTCTATATTATAACGAGATGCTTTTGCTAACTTGTAAGCTTCTTCGTTTAATTGCCACGCTTTTACAGTGTCTTTTTGTCCTAAATAATATTCTGAAAGATGAGTTCTGCTTTTGATCTTTCCTGCTGTATCGTTAATACTATCTCTTATTTTTAAGGCATTGTTAAAATCTTTCAGAGCATTGTCATTATTCAGCTTAAAATTAGAATACGCATAATAATCTAATATTGAAGAATAGAGAACCGGATGGATCTCTCTGACTTTTTCATTTTTTAAAGCTACGGAATAATATTCCAGTGCCTTATCAAACTTATTCTGAATCAGATAAACATAGCCAATATTATTAAGAACTTGTGCTTTATACAGTGGTGTGTAAATATCCTTCTGAAGATTATCTGTTTGCTTTAAAGCTTTGAAGTGATATTCCAGAGATTTTTCATAATTTTTTAACCCGGCTAAGGAACTCCCCAAATTAACATAACATTCGTAAATCAAACCTTGGTCACGGAGCTCCTTTGCAATATTTAAGACTTTAATAGTCTGTGCTTCACTTCCCAGAAAATCTTTTTCATACAATAGCACGTAGGCTATATGAAGCATTGTTTTAGCTAGGTTATATTTGTCATTAAGTTTATTATATTTTTTTTCTGCTTTTAAGTAATAATAATAAGCACTATCGTTTTTTGATGTAAAAAAATAATAATCTCCGATATAATAATTCCCTTTGGCAATACCTAAAGAATCATCTTGCAGCTTACTTAAAGACAGTGCTTTTCTACTTTCTATTAAATAATTATCATATTCCAATAAAGCATAATAACGATTTGCTACTTTAAAAACATTCTTAACTTTAAGAGAATCCTTATCTGACATCAGATCGACAATGTTTTTTGCCGAATCCAAATAACTGAGCTTTTGATTTTTACTTAAATCGTTATTATAAACTTCTTGAAAATAATAATCCAGCTTACTATCAGAACGAACCCTCTTATCGTTACCTGTACAGGAAATGATAAAAATTACACTTGCTAAAAAACCAACAAAATACTTCAAGATCAAATTGCTTTTATAGCAAATCTAAACAAAAAAAATATCAATCTCTCTTTATATCGATAATTGGCAATTGTTCGTTAGAAATTATAGAATTACTTGTCCCTATCGATGGGTTACTTTTTACAATATTATTATTTTCATTGATCTTATTGAAAGATTTTTTTGTAGCTACTGATAATAAAGCATATAATACTACTAATCCGAATAAAATGGTTGTATTTTTCATTTCTATATATTTTCTTAAATTAATCAATCTTTTTTAGGTAAAGTTACTATAGGATTTGTATCCGAATCACCAACTGCTGATGTAGTTGCTACTGTATCCTGAGTTGTTGTTTGTGAATCACGGTCAGCTAATGAATAATCAAAATCATCAACGATAATTTCTTTGTTATTCACATCTTGTTGAATCTCTAAATCATCAGCCGTACATGAAACTGCAATTAGGCTTAACGTTGAAATTGCCAAAATAAAGGTTAATTTTTTCATAATTTTTACTTTTAAAGGTTAATGCTTACTTTTGTTTGTTTTTTTAATATTTTTTTTACAAAAACATATAATCTATTGATTATCAAATGTTTTTACCAAAAGTAAGAAGCTAAAAAATTCTGACCATCCAGTTTTTCTGTATATTTTGTTAAAATTTTATTATGAAGAAATTTGTTATCGGCGACATCCACGGAGGGCTAAAAGCCTTGCAGCAGACCATTTTAAGTGCTCCTGTTACAACTAATGACACCTTGATCTTTTTGGGAGACTATGTAGATGGATGGAGCGAATCTCCGGGTGTCTTGGATTTTTTAATAGAAATTCAGGCTTCTCAAAATTGTATTTTCATAAAAGGTAATCATGACGACCTGCTTCTGAATTACCTTAAAACGGGACAATATAAAGACGAGTGGTTCATTCATGGCGGGGCATCTACAATAAATGCCTATCAAAAAGTTTCCTCTGAACAAAAACAAAAACATATTGAATTCCTCGAAAATTTAAACGATTACCATCTGGATGGTCAAAACAGACTTTTTATTCATGCAGGTTTTACTAATATACGGGGAATTCATGCAGAATTCTACAAACCTATGTTCTATTGGGACAGAACTCTTTGGGAGGCTGCTTTGGCTTTAGACCCATCCATCCCGATTGAAAGTGATCTATATCCTAACCGATTAAAGCTATACCGTGAAATTTTCATAGGGCATACTCCTGTTACCCGTATTTCCAAAGAAACTCCGGTTAATGCCGCTTGTGTATGGAACGTAGATACAGGTGCTGCTTTTAAAGGCAGGTTAACGCTCATGGATATCGATACTAAAGAATTCTGGCAAAGTGATCCTTTACCGCAATTGTATCCGACAGAAAAAGGCCGTAATTAATTCAAATTTCTATCTTTGCTCCTTCAAACTTTATTAAAAATGAAAAAAATAGTATTTTTTACATTATTCTTTTGCGGATTAATGAATGCTCAGGTTTTCAAAGGAGAAGGAGATCAAAAGTTTCAGGTAGGTGCCAATCTCCAAGAACATGGAAGTGGCATTATATTAATGTATGATTACGGATTGGGAAAAAACTTTTCCATTGGTGGTGTTTCAAGTTACCTGTTAGGAGTAGATAAAATTTCAGGAGAAAAACCCGATTTCAAAGATCGTTTTGATCTTAAAGCGCGTTTTAATGCTAATATTGCTGATGTCTTCGGGCTTGAAGATCATTTTGATTTTTATCCCGGATTGGATTTAGGTTTAAAAAACTTCGGCGGACACGTTGGTGCACGTTATTTTTTCACTGATGGTTTCGGCCTTTATAGTGAGATCCAGTTCCCTATTGCAAAATACGATTCAAATGTTGTAGGGTTTGAAAAATACAACAATCAGTTTAACTTCTCAATCGGAATGAGTTTTAATCTATAAATAGAAAATGAGCGTTATTGAAAAAAAATTAAAGGACAGAAGCGGCTCTAAATGTGAAATTAGCGGCGCAGAACATGATTTAATCGTTTACACTTTACCTCCGTATACTTCAGAAAGTCTTGAGCATTCGGTTTTAATTGCTAAAAATTTAGCCGAACAAATTGACAATCCGGAAATTATGAATGAAATAGACTGGAGAGGACTAAGCGAAAGTATGTGGAGTGAATTTTTACCGGTTCAGGTACTTTCTTGGCGAATGCTGGCCCGCTTAAAGAATCATGATCTATTAGACATGATGTACCTTGACGAAGAAGCCTTGGAATGGGCCAAAGCAACAGGTGAAGGCGAAGATGAAGAAGGCAAGATCGTGCACAAAGACAGTAATGGAAACATTCTTCAAGATGGTGATTCAGTAGTTTTGATTAAAGATCTGGATGTAAAAGGGGCTAATTTTACAGCTAAACGCGGTGCTCCGGTTCACAACATCAAATTGGTTTGGGATAACGCCGAGCAAATTGAAGGACGGGTAGAAGGGCAACATATTGTAATTTTAACGCAATATGTAAAGAAAACAAAATAAAAAAAAGCTCAGTTAGAGCTTAAAAACAAATAAAAATCCCTGTTCATGAAAATTGAACAGGGATTTTTTATTCTTTAATTTGATCTTACAAATCAAATTTAATCCCTTGCGCCAAAGGCAAATCAGTGGTATAGTTAATTGTATTTGTCTGACGTCTCATATATACTTTCCAAGCATCTGATCCTGATTCACGTCCGCCTCCGGTTTCTTTCTCTCCTCCGAAAGCACCTCCGATTTCCGCACCTGATGTTCCGATATTTACATTAGCAATACCACAATCAGAACCGGCATGTGACAAGAATTTTTCTGCTTCGCGTAAATTATTAGTCATAATTGCAGATGATAAGCCCTGAGCTACTCCGTTTTGGATATCAATAGCATTTTCAACATCTCCGCTATATTTCAACAAGTATAATACCGGAGCAAACGTTTCATGTTGCACGATCTCAAATTCATTTTTAGCTTCAGCTATAGCCGGTTTCACATAACATCCGCTTTCAAAACCATCTCCTGATAATACTCCGCCTTCTACCAAAACAGTTCCTCCTTCAGCAACTACTTTTTCTAAAGCATTATTATACATTTCAACAGCATGTTTATCAATAAGCGGTCCAACGTGATTATTCTGATCTAACGGATTACCGATGCGCAATTGTCCATATGCAGAAACGACTGCATCTTTTACTTTATCATAAATACTTTCGTGGATAATTAAACGGCGAGTAGAAGTACAACGTTGCCCTGCCGTTCCTACTGCTCCGAAAACTGCTCCGATTACCGTCATTTTGATATCTGCATCGGGAGTTACAATAATAGCATTGTTACCTCCTAATTCCAGTAAAGATCTTCCTAAACGTCCGGCAACTTCTTGTGCTACGATTTTTCCCATACGGGTAGAACCTGTTGCAGAAACTAACGGCACTCTTTTATCTTGAGTCATGAACTCTCCTACTTTGTAATCTCCGTTAATCAAACAAGAAATTCCTTCCGGTAAGTTATTTTCTTTTAAAACCTCAGCAATTATATTTTGACATGCAATACCGCACAAAGGGGTTTTTTCAGAGGGTTTCCAAACACAAACATCACCGCAAATCCAGGCTAAAGCCGTATTCCATGACCAAACTGCAACCGGAAAGTTAAAGGCAGAAATAATCCCAACTACTCCAAGAGGATGGTACTGATCATACATTCTATGTCCGAAACGTTCTGAATGTAATGTTGATCCGTTTAACTGACGGGATAAACCAACAGCAAAATCACAGATATCGATCATCTCCTGAACTTCACCCAAACCTTCCTGATATGATTTTCCCATTTCATAAGAAACCAATTTACCAAGCGGTTCTTTGTATTGTCTTAATTTCTCTCCGAATTGGCGAACGATCTCACCTCTTTTTGGAGCCGGCATTAATCGGAATGTTTTAAAAGCTTCCGTTGCAGCCTGCATTACCTGTTCGTAGTCTTCTCTTGTAGTAGCAGTAACCGATGCAATCAATTGTCCGTCTACCGGAGAATAACTATCTATTTTCTCACCGTTAGAAAACCATTGGTTCCCAGTTGATGTTCCTTGGTTCACCTCTTTAATACCTAACAATCCTAAGGCTTCTTTCATCCCGAATTGTTCAGCAACTGATGATAGTGTTATTGTCGACATTTTTTAACTTTTTTATGGTTGTTTTGTTATATTTTTCACAAATATACACTTTTTTACGGAAGAAAAAATGAACAAATAGTTAATTAAAAAATCACAACATTTTGAAATATAACTACTTAACAAATTTAGGATCCGTTTCCATTGTATGTCCACACTTCTTACAGGTTCTTAAGTCTTCTGATTGATAAAAATGTTTAAAATGTGGTAAAAAATCTTTTTCAATATCATGTAGTTCAAAATAAACTTCATGTAATTTATGATTGCAATTGTCACAAAACCACAATAGACCATCGTTATACCCTTTCCCTGCTCTTTTCCTTTCAATAACTAAACCTATCGAACCTTCTGTTCTCGCCGGGGAATGAGGAACTTTAGCCGGATGCAGATACATATCCCCTGCCGAAAGTTTCATCGCTTTCTTTTTTCCGTCTTCCTGAACAAAAACGGTAATCTCACCTTCTAATTGGTAAAACAATTCTTCCGTTTCATTGTAATGGTAATCCTTTCTTGCATTGGGACCACCTACTATCATTACTATATAATCATCTGAATCTACATATAGGTTTTTATTAGATACCGGAGGTTGTAACAAATGTTTGTTCTCTTCAACCCATTTTTGAAGATTAAAAGGTTTTGCTATTGCCATGATTTTTTATTTGTAAAGTTACGAAAAAAGAAAAGGTTGGCACTCGCCAACCTTTTCAAAATTATAATCTTAATTCGTTTATTTTGCTTGTTTAATCAAATAGATATAAACGGCAAAGTGGTCACTGAAACCAGGCACACCATTTGAATTTCTTCTCGGATAACCTTTATATCTGCCATCTGATTGTATCAGATAAGGTTTTATAAATCTTCCTGCTTTCCAATACGTCCATGTATTGAAATTTTTAGTTTCGTATTTGCTTTTTCGAACTAAAGGTTCAGAAAGCATAATTTGGTCAAATAAATTCCAAGCATCTCTATAGCCTAAAGTCCCCTCTCCGTTCTTATACATTTTCTCCATAGGGTTGTACATACCATAAGGTTCAATATCTTCCTTATTAGAAACTGTACCTATTTCTTTTTTAACGCTTTTATTAACCGGATCATCATTTAAGTCACCCATTGTAATGATATTGGCATTCGGATTGATCTTGTATAGAGAATCGATTATTTTTCTATTCAATTTACCGGCTTCTTCACGATAAGGACTACTTCTTTTTTCACCTCCCGAACGAGATGGCCAGTGATTTACGATAAAACTGATTTCTTCGCCATCTAGTAAACCTGTTACTAATAATTGATCACGAGTATATACTCTTTTTGACTTTTCATCAGTTTGTTCCTGATCTTCGTCTTCTACTGTTTCTTCTTTTGCTTTTTTCCCTTTTTTAGCATCCAGCATATCAGAATAGATCATTAAAGGAATATTAGTATAACTAACCGGCTTAAAGTATTTTGGCTGGTACAATAATGCCACATCAATTCCTCTTTTATCCGGTGAGTCAAAATGAATAATACTATATCCTAAATTTTTAATTCTCGGTTGGTTTACCAGATCTTCTAAAACTCTTCTGTTCTCAATTTCACTACATCCTATTACTACCGGAGGGTTCTTTTGAACATCACTAATTCCTAATTCAGAGATTACACGAGCTAAATTATCCAATTTTTTTTTGTAATTTTCAGACGTCCAGCCATTTGCCGGAGTATATTCTTCATCATAATTTACAGGATCCTTGATGGTGTCGAACAGATTCTCAAAATTATAAAAAGCAACAGTGTGAATCTTGAATTGTTTGTCTTGTGAAGTTGCATTCTGTATTGCGAAAAAAGCAAAGAATAGGACAAAAACGTGTTTAATTTTCATAAAACGAATGTTATATTACTGTCAAGTTTATTACAAATTAGGTGCCAAAGGTAAATAATATTATTAAAAATTATACATTTGTGGGCTGTTAAGTTTTAATTGCTTAACGTTTAAATTATTATTAATTTTAAATTTGTTTATGAAGAAACTTGTATTGAGTACCTTGTTTGTACTACAAGCCATTTTCGTTTTTGCCCAGCAAAAACCTGCCTTGAGGGGTAAAGTAGTGGATTCGAAAAGCTTAAAACCGCTACAGAATGTAGCTGCAACTATTCAGAGCACAAATGTTTCAGTTGTGACAGATGTTGATGGGACTTTTGAATTTGAAACTTTACCAAACGATGAACCTGTGTTGGTAATTTCTTACACAGGATATGTGTCACAAACCTTAATTCTTGAACCAACTAAAGGTGAAACTCTTGAATTAGGTGAAATTTTATTAGAAGAAGATATTACTTCTGAGCAACAATTGAGTTTAGTAACCATTACTGAAAATGACTTGGGTGATGAAAATACAGGTTCTGAAAGTACTTCAGGACTTTTACAGGCATCCAGAGATACATACCAGCAAGCTGCTGCTTTTAACTGGGGTATGGCTCGTTTCAGAATAAGAGGTTTAGATAATGCTTATGGTACTACCATGATTAATGGTATTTCCATGAATAAATTATATGACGGAAGACCGCAGTGGAGTAACTGGGGTGGTTTAAATGATGCTACTCGTAACCAAGAGTTCACAATGGGTTCAGGCCCTTCTGATTATACTTTCGGTGGTATCTTAGGAACACAAGAAATCAATACTCGTGCTTCACATTACAGAACAGGAACCAGAATTTCCCTATCAGGAACTAATACAAACTACAGTTGGAGAACTATGGGAACACATGCTTCCGGCTTTAACAAAAAAGGATGGGCTTTTGTAGTTTCCGCTTCAAGAAGATGGGCTAAAGAAGGTTTCTTTGAAGGAACCGATTATAGTGCAAATTCACTATTTGCTTCTGTTGAAAAGAAATTCAATGATAAACACAGTTTAAATTTCACTTCTATTTATGCTGAGAACAGTAGAGGAAAAACATCCCCTAACACTAAAGAAGTTAATGATTTAATGGGTGTTACTTACAATTCTTACTGGGGATGGCAAAACGGAGAGAAACGAAATTCAAGAGATAAAGACATCGCTGAACCAATCAATATGCTATCTCACTATTGGAAAATAAGTGAAAAAACTTCATTAAACACTAATGTTGCTTACCAAACCGGTAAAATAGGTAATAGTAGAATTGATTATCAAAATGCTAACAATCCTGACCCTACTTATTACGGGTATATGCCGAATTACTACTATAATCAATCTGATTTAGAAGGTGCAGCTATTGCATTGGATCATTTTTACCAAAATCCTCAAATTAATTGGAATGCAATGTATATTGCAAACCAAAACTCAGCTGATGTAGGTAGAAGTGTTTATGCTTTATATGAAGACCGAACTGATGATACACAATGGAGTGCAAACTCAATCTTAAACTCAAGTTTATCTGATAATATCAGTTTAAATGCTGCTGTTAACTTTAAACATTTAAAATCTCACAATTTCCAAAACTTATTAGATCTTTTAGGAGGTCAATATTTCTTAGACATTGATCCTTTTTATTCTGGTGACACTTCTCAATCTGATTTGAATAACCCGAATCGTCAAGTAGTTGAAGGAGATACATACGGCTACAATTATAATTTATTTGCTACCGTAATTGACGGATTTACTCAATTCAAATTCAATTATAGAAAATTCAACTTCTATTTAGCGCAATCTTTCTCCAGAACAGAATATCAAAGAGAAGGTTTGTATAAAAACGGCATCTACGCTGACAACTCTTACGGAAAAAGCGACAAAGTTACTTATGAGAACTTCGGTTTTAAAGGTGGTCTGACTTATAAAATTAACGGAAGACACATGCTTGATTTCAACGGTTCATATATGACTAAAGCACCGATCATGCGTAATGTTTTTTCAAATGCTCGTTTAAACAATACTATTACGCCTAATTTATCCGACGAAAATATTGTTGCCGCAGATGCAAGTTATATTATCAAAGCGCCTAAATTCAAAGGTCGTTTAACCGGATTCTATAATAAAATCCAAAACAGTACCGAAATATCTTTCTATTATGCTGAAAGCATCGGTGATGCAGGTGGTGATAGTGACTCTTTCGTTAGTGAAATCGTTACTGGTTTAGACAAACAAGCTATAGGTGGAGAATTAGGTCTTGAATACCAAATTACTTCAACAATAAAAGCAATGGGATCTGCTTCTTACGGACAATACATTTATTCTAACAATGCACATTTGGTAACAAATGACGATGGTAGAGCTGCTGATGGTCTGAATGCTTTAAAAGACTTCGGAACAGTGTATATTAAAGATTACCGTCAACCAGGTATGCCTCAACAAGCTTATTCAATCGGTTTAGAATATCGTGATCCTCATTTCTGGTGGGTTAGTGCAAACGTAAACTATTTAGCGGACAATTATATTGATGTTGCAAGTATCTTGAGAACTGATAACTTTACCATTGATCCTTCTACTGGCGTTAACTATGACGGTGCTACTGAAAGTTCAGTAAGAGACTTATTAAAACAAGAAAAATTCGACAACTTTACATTAGTTAATTTAACTGGTGGTAAATCTTGGAGAATCAGTAAGAAAAACAGAAACACTTTCGGTTTCTTTGCTTCTATCAACAACTTGTTTGATGTTGAATATAAAACCGGAGGTTTTGAACAATCAAGAAAGGCTACTTATCCTGATTTAGCCGCAGATCAGGCTAACGGAACACCTTCTTTTGGCTCTAAGTACTTCTATGGATACGGAAGAACTTATTTTGTTAATTTCTACATTAACTTCTAAAAAATTGCTTTATGAAAAAATTAATTAAAACAATATTTACAACAGCTTTGGTTCTTTCTTTAGTTAGCTGTGTTAACGATGACGATGCTGCTATTCCTACTATGAAAGTTCCTTTTTATAGTGAGACTTTTAACGACGCTTCTAATCTTGATAACTGGAGCAATGTTTCAATAAACGGAGGTGATTTATGGCATAGTTCTTCTTACGGAGGTGAAACGTTTGTTCAACTCTCAGCTTATGGAAGCGGTGAGGCTAATATGGACGCATGGTTAATCAGTCCTGCTATAAATCTGGATACTACAGAAAACGAAGCCTTTTCTTTTAAATACCTTACCGGGTACTATAATGGTCAGGCAGTTTCTGTTTGGGTATCTACAGATTATGATGGCAGTAATACGGCAGAAGGAATAACAAATGCAACATGGACTGATATGAATGTTGAACTACCTGTATATACTACAAGTGGTTATTCAAGTGATTTCTCTCTAACTGATCCGGTTGATATCTCTGGATTTAATGGTGATATCTATATTGCTTTCCGTTATCAGGGAGGAAGCAGCAGTGGTGTAACAACTACTTACGAAATTGACAATCTTAATGTTTATGAAAATAAATAAGCTATGAAAAATATAAAATTATTATTAACATTAACAACATTTGCAGCTTTAACAAGTTGTGTAAATGGTGATGACTACGGTACACCGGATTTGTCATCTGAATGTGTTTCTGAAACCCCGACTAAACAAGTTTCAGATATCACAAGTATTGCAGCCACAGATAACCCGACACAATATATGGCTGATGATGTAATTGAGGCTTATGTAACTTCAAGTGATGAAGGAGGTAATTTTTATAAAACTATCTCTTTAGTCTCAACAGATGCAGTTAACAACTCTAATAGTAGCATCGGTTTTACAATTCCGATTAATGCTTATAACTTGTACACTAAATTTGAACCCGGTCGAAAAGTATATGTTCACTTAAAAGATTTATACTACTCATATACAGGATTAACAGATTCTTATGAGATTGGTGAATTATATGTTGACCCTACTTATGGTAACGAAATCGGTAGAATTTCTGCTGTTAAATACGAAAATGTTATTTTAAGAGGATGTGATAAAGTAGATGAGGATGAATTAGTAAACCATATCACTATTGATCAGGTAGATGATTCCTATATGCATAAATTAATTGAATTTGAAAACGTTCAATTTGCAGATGGATCTTTGGGAACTACTTACTTTGATCCTACTAATACTGCCGGTACAGGTACTAATCATTCTATTACTGATATGAATGGAAACACAATTGATTTAAGAGCTAGTGAATATGCTTCATTTGCTTCTGATCCGATTCCAAGCGGAAGTGGAAAAATAAGAGGTGTTTTAACTAAATATAATGGTAGCTACCAATTTATGATCAGAACACTACACGATGTTCAACTAAATGATGACCGTTTTGATGTTGACTTCTACCCGCCGATTGTCGGAAGTTCTTTAGCATTCAACGGTTCTTTATTTGAAAACTTTGAATCTTATGCTACTTATGAAAACGAATTCCCTCCATATATTAATGATGCTGCGGTAGGTAGCAGATATTGGCAAGTACGATTATTTAGCGGAAACAGATATATTCAAGCAACATCTTTCGGAGGAAATGAGGACAATAGAACTTTATTTATTGTTCCTGTAGACATGACATCAGCCAGTACATTCTCTTTTAGAACAAATGATGGTTATGATAATGGATCTGTTCTGAAAGTATATTATTCGTTAGATTATATTGCCGGCGGATTGATTACTGACGCTACTTTAGTAGATATTACTTCTAATTTCACTATTTCTTCAGGTCACTCAAGCGGATACGGTACATTTATCGACAGTGGGGTTTATAATATCCCATCCGGTATCACAGGAAATGGTTATTTTATATTTGAATACGTTGGTAACGGAGCTTCAGGGCCTACAACAACTATGCAAATCGACAATATTACAATAAACTAATTGTAAAACGTTTATTTAAAAAAGTCCCGCAAATGCGGGACTTTTTTTATTGTAAATAATTGTATTTTTGTACTATCAAGAAAAGACTATGTTAGAAAAAGAAAATCACGTATTTGAGAAAACAGTTGTGGTAGGGATCATCACACAAAACCAAGATGAAGATAAACTTAATGAATATCTTGATGAATTGGAATTTTTGACCTTTACTGCCGGTGGTGAAGTCGTAAAACGTTTTTCTCAAAAGATGGACAAACCGAATCCTAAAACTTTTGTAGGAGCCGGAAAGTTAGATGAGATCAAATATTACATTAAAGATAACGATGTTTCAACTGTAATCTTTGACGATGAACTCTCTCCGTCGCAACAGAAAAATATCAATCGTGAATTAGGAGATGACTGTAAAGTATTGGACAGAACGAACCTCATCTTGGATATTTTTGCGCAAAGAGCACAGACTTCTTATGCCAGAACACAGGTAGAATTGGCACAATACCAATATTTATTACCGCGATTAACCGGAATGTGGACCCACTTGGAACGCCAACGTGGAGGTATCGGTATGCGTGGTCCCGGTGAAACGGAAATTGAAACTGACCGTCGTATTGTACGAGATCGCATTGCCTTATTAAAAGAAAAGATCAAAACTATTGATAAGCAAATGGCCGTTCAGCGCGGCAATCGGGGCGCCTTGGTTCGTGTTGCTTTAGTAGGATATACCAATGTTGGTAAATCTACTCTTATGAATGCCATAGGAAAAAGCGAAGTTTTTGTCGAAAATAAACTCTTTGCCACTTTAGACACTACTGTAAGAAAGGTGGTCATTAAAAACCTTCCGTTCTTATTGAGTGATACCGTAGGTTTTATCCGAAAATTACCCACACAGTTAGTAGAATCCTTTAAAAGTACTCTGGACGAGGTTCGCGAAGCTGATCTATTATTACACGTTGTAGATATTTCTCATCCTGATTTTGAAGACCATATTGCTTCGGTAAATGAAATTCTAAAGGAAATAAAAAGTGACGACAAACCGACCATCATGGTCTTTAATAAAATTGATGCTTACAAGCCCGTTCATTTTGACGAAAACGACTTATCTATCGAAAAAACATCAAAACATTTCACTTTAGACGAATGGAAACAAACCTGGATGCACAAAATGGGTGAAAACAACGCACTGTTCATCTCTGCAACGAATAAACTTAATTTTGAGGAGTTCAGAGAAAAAGTATATGAAGCCGTTCGTGAAATCCATATTACGCGTTTTCCGTATAACAACTTTTTATATCCGGAATATAAAGAAGCAGAAGATACCGAATAAATAAAAAAAGACCTCAAAATTGAGGTCTTTTTTTATTTATAAGCATTCTTTCTATCAAAAACTAGCATTAACCCCTACACCAATAACTTGACGTGTCTGAAAGCCTCTAAATGCGTTATCATCATAAATAGTTTGAAAAGCAAAGTTCGTAGATAAGTACTTATTGATCTTCATTACTATATTCAATTGGTAATCTATATCAACATTTTGAGCGTCTTCCAAATAATTAGAATATAAGTTCAGAATATTCTCCACGGTAACATTTTCCATGATCGTGAACTTATAGTAAGCATTTAAGGCTGCACCCAATTCATAACGGATCGTTTTCCCTTGCTCTACACCGAAAGAAGAACCGAATTCTGTAAAATGATCATGAACTATCACAAGTTTAGAAGTAGCAGGAGCTATATTCACTTTCAGATTATCACTTTTTTTCCACAACATACCCGGACCGAATTGGAAATAAGCCGGCGAAAAGAAATGTGAGATTTTGATGGTTTGGTCGTCCGGGTCAAAACCGGAATCCATTTGTGTTTTGAAATTCAAAAAAGCAGAATAAAACCAATACCCTGACGCTTTTTTCCCTAACAAAGAGCTAAACTCGATCCGATCATCGGTTTTCTTAGTATCTTCTCCTTTGATCTTTGTCAAACCATAAGCAACGATCAATTTATTATCCCAGTTCCAGTCTCCGTTTTTATAATTGAAATCGTAATTAATATTTGTATTCCCTGCAAAGTTATTTTGACCACCGGCTAACCAATTGTTAAATGATGATTGATTGGCTAAAAGTGTAAAAACTCCCTTTCTTGTCCAGTGCTTTACTGAATCTGTTTCCGTTTGTTGAGCACTCATTCCAATAGTTACTAAACAAAATACCCATACCAGTTTTTTCATATCTCTATTTTAATATTTCGGCAAAGATAAGATTTCTTGCTAATTCAATAAAACACAAGCTTTAACTTACAAACCTACCTTGTTCTTTTATAAAGCGGAACTGCTGAACACGCCTCACCAAACATAATACTTCTGGCAAAAGGCATCAACTTCTGTATAGCTAACGTATAAACACTCTGAGGGACTTCTTTTTTGGAACACCCTTTTAAGATCACCGGTTTGTCCTGAAAAGGGGAATAATCTGTTTTAGCAAGTATATCTTTATACCACTCCTCAACAACCTGCTCTTTTGTACCGTGAATAACTTTAAGCACTATCGGTTTTAAATACACCGCTATTAAAGCAAATGTCCAAGCAGGTAAAATAGCATCAGTGGAACACGTTATCCCTACATATTTATCCTGATAAATTGACCAATCAAAATCTTTTAATTGCTGCCGAAACTCTTTTTCTTTTAGAATAAAACCTTCTAAAAGCCATTGGGAAATATCCAATTCCACCACATGTTCACCCGGAAAATAATCTTCCAGATCAAAAACTTCAAGTGAGCTTTCGGCTATTTTATTTACAATCTCTTCCATCTTTAAATCATTTTCAATTTATTAGCGCTATAATAAAATAACTTACAGCATTCCTAACTGAAGCTGGGCTTCTTCACTCATCAGATCCTTGCTCCATGGCGGGTCAAATGTGATCTCTACTTCACAAGACTTCACATGATCAATTGATTTTATCTTCTCTTCTACTTCCTGCGGCAAAGTTTCCGCAACAGGACAATTAGGCGAAGTCAAGGTCATTAATATCTTAACGTCATTATCCTCGTTAATCATTACGTCATAAACCAATCCTAACTCGTAGATATCAACCGGAATTTCCGGATCATAAATGGTCTTCAAAACGTTTACTACGTTTTCACCAAGGTTTATAGTATCATTAAACTCTTCCATAACAAAATTAATTTTTAATCTATAGTTTTTATTGTTTTCTTCTCATGTCTTTTTGCAAACAACCAGGCTCCTAATCCTAAAATAACATAAAGGACAATTATGAATGACATCTGCTCCCAATTATGGGTAAATTCATAGTATAAAATTAATATTCCGCCACATGCCAGCCCTAAAATAGCAGTACTTGTTGCAAAAGTTGAGGCTTTTGTCTTTTCTTTTATTTTATAATTAGCTATTGCCATCAATAAAGAGACTAATAAAAAAGTAATACTTCCGAATTCTAAAATCAATTCCAGCCCTCCGATCACAATTAAAAATGAAGCGGTCAGAGTCATGGCATAAATGGCATTTTTAGGAATACTGTCCTTTCTGATCGATAACCATTTCGGGAAATAACCATCTGTTGCAATAACAGCCACCTGACGAGACGAACCGAATACTGTTCCGCTTATAGCACTACTCGTTGCTAAGACAGCTCCTAATACCACGAGGTTAGAACCTAACTTCCCGATAGCATTCTTAGCCCCGATAGCTAAGGCATACTCTTTATTTTTAACAATTTCCTGTGGTGTTATAGAAAACAATGCGCCTGTAGCAATTACCAAATAAATAATTATCGCTAAAAAGATAGCCAGATAAATAGCTCTCGGTATATTTCTGTCCGGATCGGTCATTTCATTAACCGCATTGATGACCAATTGAAATCCTTCATACGAAACAAAGGTTACGGATGCCACAATTAATACTGAAAGCACTGTCGAATTTTTATAGTCAACAGCCATGTTTTGTAAGAACGTATTAAAATCAACTTCTCCGTATTGGATCAAAACAAAAGAAATGGCAACCAAAATAACTAACTTGGTATATACCATAATATCTTCAATTTTTCCCATTCCGTTAACACTCCAAACATTAATAAGAGTAAAAACACCTAAAATGAAGATTGCTGCCGCTTTTCGAGCCCAAATAACGTCTCCAAAACCGAAAGCACTCAAAGCATAAGACGAAAACGTGAATGAATACAATGCCAAAGTACTGATATACCCGAAAATAATAAACCAGCCTATGATGGAAGCGGAAAAGTGAGAATCAGGATACGTTCTTTTAAAAAAGGAATAGGTTGCTCCTTCATCTTTGTAATACAATCCCAACTTAACATACGAATAGGCTGCTAAGAGCGCTATCAAACCTCCTATAATTAAAGCTATCGGAGTTAAATTACCAATCATTGAAACGGATATCCCTAAAACTGTAAAGATACCACCACCTACCATACCGCCAAGTGCTATAGCGACCAGCTCTAATAATCCGAGGTCTTTATTTCTTTTTCTGATTACCGACATGCACTTATTAGTGTTTAGCCTGATAAGCCAGAGCGTACATTTTTATTTGCTTTATCATCGATACTAACCCATTAGCTCTTGTAGGTGAAAGGTGTTCCTTTAAACCTATTTCATCGATAAAGTCTGTATTGGCATCCAAGATCTCTTGGGGTGTATGTCCTGAAAAAGTACGTATCAGAATAGCAATGATCCCTTTGGTCAAAATGGCATCACTATCTGCTGTAAAAATAACTTTCCCATCCTCATCATCAGCATGCACCCAAACTTTGGACTGACAACCTTTAATACTATAATCGTCTGTTTTGTATTGTTCATCTATCAGAGGAAGTGATTTTCCCAACTCAATGATATATTCATAGCGTTGCATCCAATCGTCAAACATTGAAAACTCATCTACTATTTCTTCCTGTATTTCCTGAATGGTCATTTATTGTTCTTTTATATTATCAGCAACTTCAATTAACTTGTTCACTATTTTTTCTATAGCTTGTGGCGGAAAACCTCCATCAAACGCAGCAGATTCATATATTTTATCTCCGTCGATCACTCTTAAATTAGCAATCGGTGCTCCATCGTAAAATCTCTTTTGAGTTGGCGATTCTAGTGTAGCCAGACCTTCTTTATCTACTGTAGCATATAAACTTTGTAATTCCTCCCAATCCTTATCGCTTATAGGTGTTACTACAGCTTTTCCATTTCTTGTCGTAACAACTGAAACTTTTTGGTCTGTTACTGTGATCTTTTGATAAAAGCCTCTTGTAAAAGCTTCATATTCCAAAACAGGAATTGTTTGTTGTTTCATGATCTCTTGAGAAGTTATATTTTCCTTTTCTGTAACTGCCTTTTGGCAATTACAACCGGTTAAAGTCATTAAACCTAAAATAAATGTGGCCAAAGTTTTCATAATTCCTTAATTTTTAAGACAACATAACTTGCGCTTTTTGAACCGCTTCTACAAAGATATCAATTTCTTCTTTGGTATTATAGAACGCAAAACTGGCTCTTATTGTTCCCGGAATATTGAAATATTGCATGATCGGTTGGGCGCAATGATGTCCGGTTCGTACTGCTACCCCTAATTTATCTACAATCGTGCCAATATCATACGGATGGATTCCCTCTATATTAAATGAAATTACAGAAGCTTTATTTTTACCCGTTCCGTAAATTTTCAAACCTTCAATTTGCAGTAGTTTCTCAGTAGCATATTCTAATAACTCTTGCTCGTAAGACGCTATATTTTCAAAACCTATTGTATTAAGATAATCTAAAGCAGTACCTAAAACAATCCCTCCTGCAATATTAGGCGTTCCGGCTTCAAATTTATGTGGCAGATCAGCATAGGTCGTTTTTTCAAATGTTACCTCAGCAATCATTTCACCTCCTCCCTGATAAGGAGGCAATTTACGCAA
This sequence comes from Flavobacterium sediminis, assembly GCF_003148385.1. Taxonomy (NCBI): domain Bacteria; kingdom Pseudomonadati; phylum Bacteroidota; class Flavobacteriia; order Flavobacteriales; family Flavobacteriaceae; genus Flavobacterium; species Flavobacterium sediminis. Next base: position 1,447,832 of record NZ_CP029463.1, read on the forward strand.
CCACTCTTCTTTACCGTATAAGGCGCCTACTCCTGTTGGCCCACATACTTTATGTCCCGAAAAAGCATAAAAATCGCAATCTAACTCCTGTACATCCGGTTTTAAATGTGGTGTTGCCTGTGCTCCGTCTATAAGAACTGCTGCCCCGACCTTGTGTGCTTTTTCAATGATCTCTTTGATCGGATTTACTGTTCCTAAGGCGTTTGAAATATGATTTACAGCAACAACTTTTACATTATCGGAAAGCTGTTTTTCAAATTCATCAAGGTTTAATTCTCCTTCATCATTCATTGTAATTACGACTAATTTTGCACCGGTACGTTCACAAAGCAATTGCCAAGGGACAATATTACTGTGATGCTCTAAATGTGAAACCATTACCTCATCACCCTCTTTTAGCAAAGCGGCAAAACCGTTGGCTACTAAATTGATCCCGAAAGTGGTTCCGGCAGTAAAAATGATCTCATAGGAATGTTTGGCATTCAAATGCTTCTGAATCGTGTTTCTGGACACTTCGTAGGCATCTGTTGCCAACTGGCTTAATGTATGTACTCCACGATGGATGTTAGCATTGATCTCTTTATAATATTTTTCAATAGCCTCAATAACTACTAAGGGTTTTTGGGCTGTAGCCGCATTGTCAAAATAGACTAAGGGTTTACCGTTTACCGTTTGGTTTAAAATAGGAAAATCGGCTCTTATTTTTTGAATGTCAATCATGTTGCAAATTTACAACTTGATTGTTTATAATAAGAATAAATAAAGGTTAAAATCGAATTAAAACTTCTCTCCGGCTCCTCCCCCACTAAATCCGCCACCGCCAAATTCCATTGAATTGGTTTGGTCCTCTGTTGGTGTAGCTACATTAACAAACGATAAAACTGCTTGAGCATTAAACAATAATGAATTGTCTAAATCTCTATCGGGCTTAAAAGTAACACCTTCAGTTTTATTCTTTAATTTTTGAATTATTAAATACGCTAACCCAAAAAGGAAAATACCACTAAATACCATTACAAATTCGATTGGAAGAATATTGTAATAATACCGTATGGAGAAAAACCCAAATACCAATGTTAATAATCCTGAGTATAAAACCAATTTGTCTTTCCATTTTATTCCCCAAAAGATATACAGTAAAGGAATAAAAAAAGTTAGTATATAAAAAACTATTGCAAACGGAACATCTGAAGCATTTGTAATAGTTAACTCCATCAACGATTCTGATAATTCTCGAACTACCAGATAATTCATAGACAAATAACCTAAAAGTAAACTAACTATTCGAATAGTATCAAAAGTCTTAAAATAAGGATATAAATTTTGATTTTTAATTAAATAACCTACAAAAAAATAAATAAAAACTGCCAATGCTAATCCGACAAATGACAAATAAAATTTAGGCATAAAATCGTGTTCAACAATACTATTGAAAAAAATACCAACCAATCCTATATATGCAATTAATGCCGAAATGGTATTGATAAATCGAATTGTAAAAAAAATACCTAAAACAACCATCGTTATTAATACAGATATAACTGATTCAGAAAGAATTCCTATTCCGATTAAAAAAGAAACTTGAGAGGAAAGAATAAATGCATCGTCTAGTCCATGACGGAAAAACTTCATTTTAACCAACACTTCCAAACCAATGTAAGCTACTATAGCATATAAAAAGAAAATAATTTGATAATCATGCGAAATAATTTGAAGTAAAACCACAGCAAAAGCACTAATTATACTTGAAAATAAAAAACTACCCAACAGAAAAAAACCAATTCGAAAGAAAATATTAGAATTAGATTTCAATTGGACTAATTGAGAACATATTGCTATTAATTGTTCTTTATTTAAAAATCTCTTTCTATATAACTTTTTCGCTTCTTCTGCTAAAAAATAATTCTCTATATTTAATTTATTGTATGCTTGCATTTTTTTTGGAATTAAATTGTTTTACTAATCGGATAAAAAAATAAATACTTGCAATAACATAAAACGGAGAAACAATAATTAACTGTTCATAAAAAGGATCAAAATTTATTAAAGTTAATATTTTCCCTCCCAAAACATTGAAGCTGAAATAGCTATACAATAACATAAAAGCGAAAACAGAAGTTGCTAAAACTTTATAACTGAATTGGTAAAAATAATATACAAAACCTATTAAAATAGGAATAAAGATAAACCAATGTTCTGAAAGTAAACCAGACAAAATACAAACACCTAACAAATGCAAAGCAAACGTGGCATATACAAAATAAAAATGGGCTTTTATCTTAGTTCTTAATGTATATTCCATCCAAACTAATAAAAAGATTCCTAAAACCAATCCGGAATACGTTAATTGTAAACTAGAATAAACTTCATTTTCAAACAAACTTTTTGGTGTTATTGTTATTCCAATAAAAGCGGCTAAACTGGTGATCGCAATGGAAAGTACAATTCTATTATCAAAATAATAAGCTACAAAAAAACAAAGTATTGCTGAAATCAAAGAAACATAAGCATACGATTCTCCAAAAATTTCATATTGGAAATTAATATATCCTAAAAAAATACAAGCAAGTAAACTACCCGTTAAAACTAAATAATCATAAAGTGGATTTTCGAATAAAACCTCATGGTTAGAATAGCCTTTCGCTTTTTTAAAACTAAAATAAAAACATACCAACATCAAAATAAAATTAGCCGAAAGTATCGCTAAATGTCCAATAGAGTCAATATTGTTATACACAATTACCCCTATTCCTGAAGTAAATAAAATCACTGAAAAGTAAATTACCAAAAGTAATTCGCTTCGTAACGAAAAAATGTTTTTCTTTTGATATTCAGCTATTTCTTCTAAATTATTATCATTCAAAAACTCTTTTTGATATAATTTTTGAAGCAAAATTTTCGAAAAATTTGATTTCCCCATGAATTAAAGTTTGAATAAAGGTATGGAAATTATAATTTAACATTACAAAAAGACCGCCCTAAAGGCGGTCTTTAAAATATATTATAATTTTTCTCTACAAATCAAATCCTAGATTAACACCTAATTTATTAGCAATGATCTTAGTAATTCTATGTTTCAAGTCCGGTAATTTAATACTCTCAATTACTTCATTTGAAAAAGCATACATCAACAATGCTCTGGCTTCCTTTTTAGGAATTCCGCGTTGTTGCATATAGAACATAGCGCTTTCATCTAACTGTCCGATAGTGCATCCGTGCGAACATTTTACATCATCTGCAAAAATCTCCAATTGTGGCTTAGCATTGATTGTGGCTTTATCGCTTAACAAGATATTATTGTTTTGCTGGAAAGCATCGGTTTTTTGGGCTTCTTTTTCCACATATATTTTCCCGTTAAAAACGCCTGTAGCACTATCACCGAAGATTCCTTTATAATTCTGATGACTTTCACAATTAGGCTGTGCATGTTGCACTAAAGTATAATGGTCAACGTGCTGTCTGTTACCAATGATTGTAATTCCTTTTAATGTAGAATCTATTCTTTCCCCTTGATGGTAAAAATTCAGGTTATTTCTTGTTATATTACCACCAAACGAAAATGTATGAACTGAAACTCTGCTCTCTTGTTTTTGAGCAATATAGGTGTTATCTATCAGGTTAGCTGTCTCTACATCATTTTGCAATTTATAATAATCACAGATCGCTCTCTTCTGTGCAAAAACTTCTGTAACACTATTTGTTAACACCGGATTTTCATTCAAGCTTTGATGACGTTCAATAATTTGAACATGGGCATTTTCACCAACGATCACTAAATTCCTTGGCTGCAACATTATGGCTGCTTCAGAACCTGTAGAAAAATGAACAATTTCAACCGGTTTATCTGCAATTTTTCCTTTCGGGATATTGATAAATGCACCTTCCTGAGCAAAAGCTGTATTTAATGTCGTTAAAGATTCTTCCTTACTGGCAACCTGATTGAAATAAGTATCCAGAATCAGTTTGTATTTAGGTTTGTTCAAAACGGAAGACAACAAACATACGTCGATTCCGTCATGTGTTGTTTGCGACAGAAAAGAACTGAACTTTCCGTCAATAAACACCAATTTATAAGTATCGATGTCGTGTAAAAAATATTTTTTTACATCTTTAAATTCGATTGCCGGTTCTGATTTTGGAAAAACACTGTAATCGTTCTTTAAAACAGCATTTAACGAAGTATATTTCCAGGCTTCTTCTTTTTTGGAAGGAAATCCTTTTGTTTCAAAGTTTTTTATAGCATGATTTCGTATATCATGAAGGGAAGAATGATCATCAAACTTCTCCTCAAAAGCAAGATAAGACGAAAGTAATTTTTCTTTTAAATCCATATTCTTTAGTTTACAGTTTACAGCAAATTAGTCTTACTAAGACTGTTTACTGAATTTCTGCTTTAATCCAATCGTATCCTTTTTCTTCCAGTTCAAGAGCAAGCTCTTTAGTTCCTGACTTCACAATTTTTCCATCCATTAATACATGAACAAAATCCGGAACAATATAATCCAGTAAACGTTGGTAGTGAGTAATTACAACTACTGCATTTTCAGGACTTTTTAATTTATTAACACCATTAGCAACAATACGCAAGGCATCAATATCCAATCCGGAATCCGTTTCGTCCAAAATAGCTACTTTAGGTTCCAACATGGCCATTTGAAAAATTTCATTACGCTTTTTCTCTCCACCTGAAAATCCTTCATTTAAAGAACGTGACAAGAATTTTTTATCCATTTCCAACAGCTCTGATTTTTCACGGATCTTTTTCAACATTTCATTTGCCGGCATTTCTTCCATACCTTTTGCTTTACGTCCTTCGTTTATAGCCGTTTTTATGAAGTTTGTAACAGAAACTCCCGGAATTTCAACCGGATATTGGAACGATAAGAAAATACCTTTGTGGGCTCTTTCTTCCGGAGCTAATTCAGAAATATCTTCACCATCAAGGATAATTTCTCCTTCCGTTACTTCATAATTCTCGTTTCCGGCAATAATAGAAGAAAGTGTAGACTTTCCGGCACCATTTGGTCCCATAATAGCATGAACCTCACCTGCTTTTACCTCTAAATCAATTCCTTTTAATATCTCTTTATCTTCTACAGAAGCGTGTAAATTTTTAATGCTTAACATTATTTATCTTTTTTGTAAAAAACTTATCTTTTTATTAATTGTATCTTCTTTTATATCAGCATTGTAATGCACATTTCCTAAATATTGCATTCCTAAATAATCAGCCGATTTTTTAAACGGCAGATAAAATGTGTCTTCAATTTCACTATCGTGTGAATTAGACAAAACAGCCATGCTTTTACCTCTTAATTTTCTTCCGGTTTCTTTCTCTATCCGAATCAAATCGGAAAACCGGTCAAAAAATACTTTCATAACACCACTCATCGTATACCAATATACAGGAGTAGCAAAAACCAAAACATCATAATGTTCTATAACTCTCTTTATCAAACTAAAGAAATCATCATTTTTGTTTTGGGCTTCGTAATCATAGTACGAAAACTCATAATCACTAAGGTTAACTACCTCAACATCATATTGTTCTTCAATAGCATCAACTATACGGGTTGTGTTCCCTTTTTTACGAGATGATCCTACAATGATTATAGCTTTATTCTTCATTTTATTACAGAAAGGGCATTAATTTTCAGGCTTTTTTTCCGGAAGAATTTCTAAAAAATAATAGACGATCTCCCCGATAATCCCCGTAAAAACAAAAAGTAAAACCCAAACCAACACTTTATTTCCTGTCTCTCTTTTATTTGATTTTGTCAAATGAATAATGTCAAAAACTTTAACTCCTATAGAGACAAACATTGTTATGATTATAATAACAAATGCACTTAAAAATCCGCTTAAAACATCTGCCGGCGGATTTTCCTGATCTTGGTTCTCAAAAGAAGGAATAGTATTTATAAAAAAACTAAAAAAGAAAATGAAATACGCTATCATCCCTATTACAGGAAGAAAGTGTAAAATTCCTATTAGTATTTTTTGATTTTTTGATAGATTCATTATTCAAGAACATTAATTTATCCTACGGAACCTTCTAATGAAATTTCTAATAATTTTTGCGCCTCTACAGCAAATTCCATCGGTAGTTTATTCAACACTTCTCTACTGAAACCATTCACAATAAGTGCAATAGCTTTTTCAGTAGGAATACCTCTTTGATTACAGTAAAACACTTGGTCTTCCCCTATCTTTGAAGTTGTGGCCTCATGCTCTATCTGTGCCGTTGAATTTTTACTTTCAATATAAGGAAACGTATGCGCTCCGCACTCATTTCCCATTAACAACGAATCACATTGCGAAAAGTTACGTGCATTTTCTGCTCTGGAGCTAACCTGTACCAACCCGCGATAACTATTTTGCGATTTTCCGGCAGAAATACCTTTTGAAATAATCGTAGATTTAGTATTGTTGCCCAAATGGATCATTTTTGTTCCTGTATCAGCTTGCTGAAAATTATTGGTCACTGCAATTGAGTAAAATTCTCCTACTGAATTGTCTCCTTTTAATATACAAGAAGGATATTTCCAGGTTACTGCCGAACCTGTTTCTACTTGTGTCCAGGAAATTTTAGCATTCTTCTCACACAAACCTCTCTTGGTAACAAAATTGTAAACTCCTCCTTTGCCTTCTTTGTTTCCTGGATACCAATTTTGAACTGTCGAATATTTTATTTCTGCGTCTTCCAACGCAATCAATTCTACAACTGCTGCATGCAATTGATTTTCATCGCGCATGGGTGCGGTACAACCTTCCAGATACGAAACATAACTACCTTCATCGGCAATTACCAATGTTCGCTCGAACTGACCGGTCCCTCCCTGATTAATACGGAAATAGGTCGATAACTCCATCGGACAACGAACGCCTTTAGGAATGTAACAAAAACTTCCGTCTGAGAATACTGCTGAATTTAATGCCGCATAGAAATTATCCGTTTTAGGTACGACTGTTCCTAAATATTTTTTTACTAATTCCGGGTGATTTTGAATCGCTTCGGAAATAGAACAGAAGATAATTCCTTTTTCTGCTAATGTTTTTTTGAAAGTCGTAGCTACTGAAACGGAATCCATTACAATATCTACAGCTACTCCGGCTAATTGTTTTTGCTCATCAATCGAAATACCTAATTTCTTGAATGTCTCCAATAATTCGGGATCAACCTCATCTAAACTCTGGTATTTATCCTTTTTCTTAGGTGCAGAATAATAGGACACCGACTGGAAATCCGGTTTTTCATAATGTACATTCGCCCATTCCGGCTCAGACATTTCATTCCAAACCCGAAACGCTTCCAAACGCCATTCTGTCATCCATTCCGGCTCGTTTTTCTTTTTCGAAATAGCACGAACAATTTCTTCATTCAAGCCCGCAGGAAAAGTCTCCGATTCTATATCGGTATAGAACCCGTACTCATATTCCTTTGAAGCCAGTTCTTCTTTTAAATGTTCTTCTGTATACTTACTCATAAAATTAAGTCTGATATAGACATATCTTATTTTTGTTTTTTAACTAAAGGGAGAAACTCTCTCCGCATCCACAAGTTCTGTTTGCATTAGGATTATTAAATACAAACCCCTTTCCGTTCAGACCTCCTGAATATTCCAATGTTGTACCTATCAAATACAAAAAACTTTTCTTGTCAACTAAAATCTTAACCCCATTGTCTTCAAACAACTTATCGTCATCTCTTTGAACGGAATCAAATTTCAACTCATAGGACAAACCACTACATCCGCCGCTTTTTACTCCTACACGAATAAAATCTTTAACGGCATCAAAACCATCTTCCTGCATTAATTCAATGGCTTTTTTCTTTGCAGAATCCGACACTTTTATCATACCTTAAATTGATTTTGTCTAAATTAACCGCAAAGATATGGTTTTTAACACTCATTTCATAGCTTATAACATTTTTATAACTTATGAATCTATAAGATTTCTTTATACAAAAAAGCAGGAAATCCTCCCCTTTTCCTTTATCATATCACAAAAAAATTAAACTTTATATTCTGCTTTTCTGAATTGTATTCAGTACTTTTAGCTTTTGAATGTTAATTTTATAAAAATCCCCTATAGCAAAATGAAAATTCATGCAATTGAAGCCGGCAATTTCAAATTAGACGGAGGAGCAATGTTCGGAGTTGTTCCCAAAACTATCTGGAACAAGACCAATCCGGCAGATCATAACAACCTGATTGATATAGCTGCCCGATGTATGCTGATTGAAGACGGTAATCGCTTAATTTTAATTGATACCGGAATGGGCAACAAGCAGTCGGATAAATTTTTCGGTTACTATTCTCTTTGGGGAGATTTTTCTCTGGAAAAATCTTTAAAAGAAAAAGGGTTTCACCCTGATGATATAACTGATGTTTTCATGACTCACCTGCATTTTGACCATTGTGGCGGAAGTGTAAACTGGAACAAAGACAGAACCGGATATGAAACTGCCTTTAAAAATGCTACGTACTGGAGCAATAAAGACCATTGGCAATGGGCAACTGTTCCTAATGTACGAGAAAAAGCATCTTTTTTAAAAGAAAATATCTTGCCTATGGAAGAGAGCGGACAACTTAAATTCATAGAAAAACCGGATGGAGATTATTTAGCTGAAAGCCCACTTGGATTCGGAATTCTCTTTGTAGATGGACATACCGAAAAGCAGATGTTGCCGCACCTTCAATACGAAGGCAAAACGTTAGTATTTTGTGCAGATTTATTAGCAACTGCCGGACACATTCCTATTCCTTACGTTATGGGATATGATACCCGTCCTTTACTAACCGTAGATGAAAAAGCGAAATTCATGAATAAAGCTGCTGACGAAGATTATTTATTATGGCTGGAACATGATGCACACAACCAGATCATAACTGTTCAACATACTGAAAAAGGGGTTCGCTTAAAAGAAGTTATGACTTGTGAAGAAGTCTTAAAATAGTGTTAATTGTGTAACAAATTAGAGTTTTTATATACGTATTACCCAATAATTAATGATTTAAGAAATAATGAAAAAAATTAATCCTTTCTATGTCTCTGCCTTACTAGCTTTAGCTTTGGTAAGTTGTGGACCTCAAAAAATGATTTCTACTCCTATAGAAAACGTTGATAACCTTCCTCTTAAAATCACGCCTCTTGCTGAAAAAGATCTAAAAAGATGGAGTGACTTGGATTTAGTAAAAGACACTGTTCCCGGAATGAGCGTTGACAGAGCTTATGCTGAATTACTTAAAGGGAAAAAAGGACAAACAGTTATTGTAGGAGTTGTAGACTCCGGTGTTGATATCAACCATGAAGATCTACAAGGAAAAATCTGGACTAACCCGAAAGAAATTGCAGGTAACGGAATTGATGACGATAAAAACGGTTATATCGACGATATCCACGGATGGAACTTTTTAGGCGATGCCGTTAACGAGCAATTAGAATTGACTCGTATTGTAAAAAAAGGACCGAGAACTCCGGAATACAATAAAGCTAAAGCTGAATTAGATGAAAAACTAAAAGAACTTCAGCCTGCTAAGATGCAATTAGACATGATTCTAAATGCGGAAAAAACAATTGCAGATAAATTAGGTAAAAAAGATTTCACTTTAGCTGAAGTTCAAGCTATTCAAACAACAGATACAGGCTTAACACAAGCAAAAGCTATGTTTGAAAACATTTTAGCAAAAACAGATAAAGCTGGTTTCGACAAACAAATCGAAAGCTATAAAGATTATGTTTACGGTCAATTGAATTACAACTTAAATGTTGAATTTGACGGACGTTCAATTGTTGGCGACAATCCGGAAGACATCACAGATACTAAATATGGTAACAATAATGTGATCGGTCCGGTTGCTAAAGAAGCAAAACACGGAACTCACGTTGCGGGTATTATTGCTCAGGTTAGAGATAACAATTTAGGAGGCGACGGTGTAGCCACTAATGCTAAAATATTAGCTGTAAGAGCAGTGCCAAACGGAGACGAGTATGACAAAGATATTGCTTTAGGTATTCGCTATGCAGTAGACAACGGCGCTAAAGTAATCAACGGTTCATTCGGTAAATATTTTTCACCTCACAAAGAGTGGGTACAAGATGCTTTAAAATATGCCGCTGAAAAAGACGTTTTAGTAATTTTTGCTGCCGGTAATGAATCGTATGATCTAGATGTAATTAACAAATATCCAAGTGATTCTTACGACGGTGAGCCTGAAATCTCAAACAATGTATTGATCATTGGTGCATTAAATGTTGAGTATGGTTCTAAAATGGTAGCCCCTTTCTCAAACTACGGAAAACGCAATGTAGACATCTTTGCTCCGGGTATGAAAATTTACGCTACTACACCGGAAAACACGTATGAATATTTACAAGGAACTTCAATGGCTTCTCCAAATGTAGCCGGAGTTGCAGCTTTAATCCGTTCTTATTATCCTAAATTAACGGCTGCACAAGTAAAACAAATCATCATGGAAAGTGGTATTTCGCTTAAAAATGATATTAAGGCAGGTGAAGACCAGCACAAAGCTAATTTTTCTGAAGTTTCTAAAACCGGAAAAATCGTAAACGCATATAATGCTCTGATCTTGGCTGAAAAAATGTCAAAATAACCATTTGACCAATCAATAATGAAAACCACGAATTCACAACTAAAGTTTTGTGTTTTCGTGGTTTTTTAGTTACTTGATAAAAATTTTAAAAAAATGAAAAAAATAGCAATCTTTTCTCTTTTTTCACTTTTAGGTTTTAGCCAAAACAATCCTAATCCGGGATATTGGCAACAACATGTCGATTACAAAATGGAAGTTGACATGAATGTGAAAAATTTTCAATATAAAGGAAAACAAGAATTAGTTTATACGAACAACTCCTCTGACACTTTATATCGTGTATTCTATCATTTATATCCTAACGCCTTTCAACCGGGTAGTGCCATGGATGCTCGTTTAACCAGTATTTCTGATCCGGACAAGCGAATGGTAAAAACTTTTAAACAAGCCGATAAAGAAATATATGAAAGCCGAATAAGCCAACTAAAACCGGATGAAATAGGTTATTTAAAAATTTCCAATTTAAAACAAGATGGTACAACTGCTGAAACTAAAGAAGAAGGCACTATTTTAGAGGTGAAATTAACTAAGCCTCTTTTACCTCATCAAAAAACTACGTTCACTTTAGATTTTGACGGTCAGGTTCCATTGCAAGTGCGTCGTTCCGGAAGAAATTCTGAAGAAGGCATTGCGCTTTCTATGACACAATGGTACCCGAAAATGGCAGAGTACGACTTTGAAGGTTGGCACGCTGATCCTTATATCGGAAGAGAATTTCACGGAGTTTGGGGGAATTTTGATGTCAAAATTACTATAGACAAAGAGTATACTATTGGCGGAACCGGCTATTTACAAAACAAAAATGAAATCGGTCATGGTTATGAAGATAAAGGCGTAACGGTAAAACACCCCAGAAAAACTAAAACTTTAACCTGGCATTTTATAGCACCAAACGTACACGATTTTGCATGGGGTGCTGACAATGAATATATTCACGATAAAATCACAGGACCAGACAATGTAGAACTACATTTCTTCTATAAAAACAAGAAAGAAAACCTTGAAAACTGGAAGAAAATGCAACCTAAAACGGCTGAATTATTAGATTTCTACAACAAAACAGTTGGTCCTTACCCTTACAAACAATATTCTGTTGTACAAGGCGGAGACGGCGGAATGGAATATGCTATGTGTACGTTAATTACCGGTAACAGAAGCTATGGAAGTTTAGTTGGTGTAACTGCTCATGAATTCGCACATTCTTGGTTCCAACATATTTTAGCATCAAACGAAAGCAAACACGAATGGATGGATGAAGGCTTTACTTCCTTTATTTCTGATTTAGCCATGGAACAAGTATTGCCATCCAAAAAGAAAGAAGGAGAAGATCAAAATCCGTTTCAGAGCGCTTACGGAAATTATCGTTATTTAGTAAAAACAGGAAAAGAGCAACCGTTATCAACGCATGCTGATCGTTACGATTACAATATGGCTTACGGAATTGCAGCTTATAGTAAAGGAGAGATCTTTTTAGCACAATTAGGTTATGTAATAGGAACTGATAATTTAATGAAAACATTAAAACGTTACTACTACGATTATAAATTCACACACCCTACGCCTAATGATATCAAACGTTCGGCTGAAAAGGTTTCAGGAGCTATTTTAGATTGGTATTTAGTAGACTGGACACAAACTACCAACACAATTGATTATGCCGTTAAATCAGTTGATGAGGAAAACGGCAAAGCCAAAGTAACATTGGAGCGTATCGGGCGCATGCCAATGCCGCTTGATCTGTTAGTAGTCTTTGAAGATGGCACTCAGAAAACCTATTACATTCCGAATACATTAATGCGTTGGGAAAAAGAAAATCCATACTCTATTGAACGAACTGTTTTAAAAGGTTGGGATTGGGCATTTCCTACTTTCAGTTTTGAAATTCCTAAATCAAAATCCGACATCAAAGCCATTGTAATAGACCCAAGCGGTTTAATGGCTGATGTAAATTTAGACAACAACGTTTATGAGAAAAAATAAGCAAAACAAAATCTAATACTATTAAAAAAGCGGACTGTAAAGTCCGCTTTTTTAATTCATTGAATTTATTCTTATACTCGCTTTCACCAAAGCCAAAGCTCTTATCTTACTTATCTCAACTTCCTTATCCTGATGATGTTTATTTTGACTGACTAATTTCACATATTGAGGATTTTCTGCTTTCTGAATATACTTAACCATCACAAACTCTTCTCCACTCATTTCTACGCTCAATAAATACATTTCTCCCCAAAATATTTCATTTTTAATATCATTTATTGCTTTATACAGAACAATATCACCACTTTTCAATAAAGGATACATACTATCCCCGTCACATAAATTGCACCGTCACACTTTGGCAGGTTAGGAATGGTAATATAATCCAACGGAATATTATTGGCCGATTCTGTAAATAATGGGATCAAGCCAGCCGTTGCTTCAAGATCATACAACGGAATTTGTTGATGGTGCATAGAATAATCCGATTTCAACGGATAAGCCTGAACTGATTTGTCCATCAGGAAATCATCATCCCTAAGCATAGAACCTTCTCCGGTTAATAACCATGTAGGGTTAAGATCCGGATATAAATTCAATATATTCTCTAATGTATTTGAACCTATATTCTTTCCTTCTTTAACAGCCTTAGAAATACTTCCTCTACCGGCATTCAAAGCATTTTCAATAGCATAAAAACTTATGCCCTTTTTCTCTAAATAAATTCCCAATCGTTCTGAAACCATACGTTATAAGATTATTTTGCAACAAAAATACGACTATTTTCTAAAAATCAAAATAAAAATACGCTTATAGTCAAATATTTAGACAAAAAACAACAAAAAAGAAGATTTTTTTCTAATTATAATTTGTATAATTGATTTTAATCTTATATATTTGCAATGTAATTACAAAAACAAAGAATATATTCTTATTATTAAAGTCAATTTTAATCTTTTAAACAATGAGTAACGAAATTAAAAACACGCTTTTCCGCTTTGTTAGCATGAGAGCTCCTGAATTATCAACCGAACATGAAGCGAATAAAGGTTTCATTTTGCAACCCGAAATAGCCTATGGCGAATTTAACGAAGCCATTGCAAATAAGCCGGCCGAAACAACAAAACTGGAAACACTGAAAGTAACGGCTTTAAACTTTAAACCCTTAACAATAGAAGAAATTAAAACTTTAGACAAAAAAGTATATGATTTTTCTGTTTGGGTAGCCAAAAACAGAAGCACTATTACAGACGCTGAATTAAAAGCTAAAGCAGAAGGCATGCCTTTGTTAACAGACGAAAGCATAAAACTTATCTGGCAAAACCTTTATTACCAAGTAATCACGCAAAAGGATTTTTACGCCAAAGAAACTTTGATGCAATTGCTTATAGCACAACATATTTTAGTAAACTATGCTTCTTTTAAAATCGAAGATCTACTAAAAGCCAAAGTGATCTTACCTAAAGCATTGTTTATCGAAGATCAAACTGAAACCGGTCTGATTGCTGCTAAAATTGCTGCTCCAACTAATGAGATCAACATTTCGAATCCGGCCATGCAAAAGCTGGAAACAGCCGCAAAACTAAAAGAAGATAATGCCAGCTTACTTAAACTACAAAGAGAATTACAAAAAGCGGAAAAAACATATCGCAAAGAGTACGAAGCGGAATATCAGAAACAATTAGAAGCACATGAGTTGAAGATCAAGCCACTCTTAGATCAGTACAACAAAGATCTGGAAGCAGCCAGACAAGAATATTGTAGCGTTAAAGATCCGAACATTACGTATGATCCGAATGATCCTTGCCAGCAACCTGCTGAAGTGGCTCAGCCTGATCTGCCGAAATTTGAATTCAGCTTCAGAGATGAGATGGATATGGATTTTCTATCCAACCAATTATCAACGGAAAGTCTTGAAGTCCTTAATACATTGATTAATCCATCAGCAATAATCAGTACCGGAAGAACGACTGAACAAAGCCGATTATTAGAAGATTTTTCACTAGTTCAGGATTTTAATTCCTTTGAAAGCACCTATAGTGGTTTACAAGAATTAACCAATGCTAATGATGATCTCATTTCTCAAAATCAAACAGGAAACAATAACACAACAGTTGTAATTGGAGGAACAACAATTGAAACCAATAACAACGCAAGTAATTTGGCTCCGTTTGAGTATGAAATTAAAACAAGAGAAAGAGGTACATTAAGCACTACCCGATTCATGACTTTAATGGTTGGTATTCCTGATCCTTCCTGGAGAATCTCAAGTATCACATACAAAATGACACAATTAGATGATTCTGTCATTGAAAAATCATCTACCGGAGTTATTCATTTAGGAGGCTATGATTTGTTCTTAAGTTTAAATATGGATACTATATCCAGTGATCTTAAAGAACTATCAGCAACTGTGCAGTTTACTAATGGAAGCGAAAAAACATTTGTAATTCCTGATTTCAAATTAGCCTCAATTTACAGAGCCTTCTTAATGGATCCGGTTATCGGAACAAGTGGTGATACATCAGGAAGTGCTGTTAGTCCGGATTACACTTTTATTCCGAGCGGATTTGGCATCAAACAATTGGGTATAGCCGATTATAATAAAGTAGAGCAAACCATTCACGGTTATGTAGAAGGTGAAGTTGCCCACATTGAAAACGTTATGGCTCGTGAATACAAAGAGAAAGCGACAAGACGTTTACGAAAAAGTGAAGTTACGGAAACTACTTCCACCGAAACCGAAAAAGAACAATTGACCGATACCTCAACAGTTAATCGTTTTGAAATGCAGAATGAGGTTTCAAATGTTATTGCAAACAGTAAAGATTTCTCTGCAGGAGCAAGTTTCAGTGCTCAATGGGGTTCAAAAGTTGCCGGACCGCGTTTTGGCTTAAACACGAATGCAAACTATGCTACTCATAACTCAAAAGAGCAAAGTACACGTCAGGCAATGACCAATGCTAAAGAGATCACGGAAAGAGCCTTAGACCGCATTGTTACCAAAGTAAAAGAAGAGCGTATTGAGAAAATTGTAGAAGAGTTTGAAGAAAACAACACACATGGCTTTGACAATCGTAAAGGCGATAAACATGTGGTAGGCGTTTACCGTTGGGTAGACAAAGTCTTCAAAAACCAGATCGTTAATTACGGTAAGCGTTTAATGTTTGAGTTTATGGTTCCGGAACCGGCAAAACTACATAAACTAGCTTTAGGTTCATTGGTACAAACCAAAACAGCTATGACGTTGGAAAAACCAATTGATCCAAGAACAGCAGAAGATTTCACCTTAACGGATTACTCACAATTAACCAATGATAAGCTAAAATATTGGACCGGAAAATATAAAGTTGAGTTTGAAACCCAACCGGAAAACTTTATAGAAATCTCTAAGGCTTTCGACGGAAGAGACCCATCATTTGGTGGTCATGATGACGGTAAAGTACAAATTGTATCCGGAAACGGAGATTTGGATATACCTGAAAATTATGTTGTAAAAAGTGTTGATTATGCATTCGGAACCTATCCACATAATTTTAAAGGTGCACATCAAGCTAATTTAACGATAGGCGGTAAGAGTTCTACTTGGATAATTGGTACTGCACAGACATTAAAAACAGGTACTATAAGTAGTTTAAACATTGAAAAAAAGCTGTCTTATTCCTTTTCAACCGGAGAAAGTCCGATTATTTCCGGAAGTATTCGAGCAAAATGTTATTTAAATAATAACTCTATTGAAAAATGGAAACAAGAAACCTTCAACGCCATTATTAAAGCTTATGAAGAAGCATTAGCAACTTATAACGATGCGCTAGCTGAAAAACAAGCCGAAGGTGTTCAAATTTTGGGTACAAATCCATTATTCTATCGCGAAATTGAAAATACTATTTTACGTAAAAACTGTATTTCGTACCTGATCGATCAAACACCGACAGCTAAAAGAACGTATGGTAAAAACTTCCTCAATGGTGTTAATACGTTTGATGGTAATGAAGTTAATTTGAGCGCCGACCTTGATGATTATGCTTCCTTTGTAAAATTTATGGAACAAGCCTTTGAATGGGACATCATGAGTTACAATTTCTATCCGTATTACTGGGCAAACCGTGAGGAATGGGCAAAAATGTATCAATACGACCAAACAAACGACTCTGTTTTCAAAGCATTCATGCAAAGTGGTATGGCTCGTGTTATTGTAACCGTTCGCCCTGGCTTTGAAGAGGCGGTACGTTATTACATGCAAACCGGACAAATCTGGAATGGTGGAGAAGTTCCGGTTATCGAAGACGAATTGTACTTGTCAATTGTGGACGAACTACGTGCGCCGGAAGGCGAAAAAGTCGGTTTGGCTTGGCCTACACGTGTGCCAACGTCTATGACTATTCTACAAGCGGAAAGCATTGGTTTAAAAGTAGATAAAGCTTTACCGTTTAACACCGATGTAACTGACTTTGAGAACCCGGATGAAGTACCGCAATCGTCACAAATTAATTTTAACGATGCTCAGATAGGCGGTGCACAAACCGTTGTGAGAACTGCAAGAGTATTGGGTAAAATTGCAGGAAGTAACGGAATCAGTTCTAAAATTCTATTGAAGAACATTGACGGTTCTATACAAGACCTTACGTATTGTGATGCTAACGGAAGCTGGGAATTGAATCATTTACCGGCCGGAAGATATGAATTGTTGTTAGATGCGGAAAATGACTTCCCTACCGACACGTATCAGGTAACCGAAGGTTCAAAAGAGCAAGTAGTGGAATTACAAGACGATCAAACGGTTGAGATCAACATCACGGTTGAACTTCTTTAATTCTTATTTAATAACCTAAACCTCCGGCAGGTAAAACCTGCCGGAGTGTTTTTTTAAAAACAAAATCTTATGAGAGCAATTGATTATGGGCTGCAGAATTTTGGTGGTTACTCATATAAAAATACTCGGTCAAACATCTTTGTCTTTAATGAAGATATTCGCATTGACGATGAAAGTAATGAGCAAAACCAGCAAGACATTTATGAAGTATTTTACAAAGAAATCGCCTTTACAAATGACAATCATACTGCTTTTGAATATGTAGAAGATGGAGAAATACTATCTGACGAAACAATAAACTACATAAAAGAAAGTGGCATTGTTGCATGGAACGAAGAATCTTTTTCACTCAATAACAATCTTTACTCGGCATACCCTTTCGAAACAGTTACTACAAAAATTTATGCAATTGAGGATAAATTCTATATCCGATTAAATAAAGGAGAGCTTTTAGCATTAGATAATGTTACTATCGGCATTAGCAGAGAAAAAAAAGACACTCCTCTTTATTTGCTTAATGATATTCTACATGAAAAATCCCTAAGTGTGATTGTTTTTGTATCGGATGATGGAGTAAAACTGGAACGTGCCTTTCAAAATATTGAATGTTTTCAAAATGAAGTTGTCTTATTTATAGAAAATGATCTGGGAAGTAATGTTTTCGGTTCCGTACTAAGAATAAAGTTAGGTGATAATGTTATAGGAACTAGCTCTTTTCCTATAAAGCAAACCACTAAAGTAATAGATTCATTAAAGTTAAATATAAATATTGACAATCACACACTGATTAAAGCTATTGAAGAGGAGATCAAATACAATGGCAGCTTGCTTCATTTCATTAAAAAAAGATTCATCCTTGCAGATAAATTAATTTCAATACCTATTAATTTCACATTAGAGGCTATTATTCAACCTATGAAACTTTTTTCAGAAGGAATAGCAGGGCTCAAATTTGATGAGAAAAGATGGCAGTATTATAATTCCGACGGCACAAAAAATGAAGAAGCAAATCTGTTATTTTTTGATCCGGAACATTTTGAAACCCTTGAGGAAAAGGCAAAAGAAAAAGAAACCAAAAACATCATTAAAAAAGCATTAAAAGAAATCGATTCCTTTGAAATGTCTTTGTTGAAAACAGAACAACAAATGGAAGATACTGCTTTTTCCGAGTTCAAAAAATATCTGAAAAAAGCTTTAAAGAAGATCCTTACTGTTTTGCAAACTATAAGAGATTATATTTCTGATCCTGAGTTGCTCGCTATTGCTCTTGCTAAAAACACACTGATTGCTTTAAACGCATTTTTGGTAGGGCTTATAAATAGTATCTTTGAAGTTTTTAAAGGTTTTTTTGATATTGTAATCTTATTGTGTGAAGCTCTTCAAGCTGCTAAAAGTACAGGCACCAGTATTCTGATCACGCCCTCTTCTTATTTAAGCATGTTTCTGGAGTTCTTTGAAAATATGATTGATACTATTAGTAACCTTTTCACTAAGGAAAACCTGAAAGCATTAATAGCGTTCTTAGTTGATCTTCATAAATTTATCTTTTCATTACCCGTAAATTTAGCGAAATTCTTCTTAGACCACGAAGGAAGTTTTATAACAGTAGACCGAATTGCGTACTATATTGGGTATTTGATTGGCATGTTTATTGATGTCATCATCGGAGCTGTATTGACAGGCGGGGCAAAAACCGGAGCTGATGTGATCAGAATAATCGTTAAAGAGATCACCGATGTATTTAAGGCTGCACAATATAGTTTAAAAAAATTAAGAGACGGGGCAACATTTGTTGCAGACCAACTTGTTGCTATATTTGCCAGAATACGGGAAAAAGCGAAGAATATTAAACCGTTTCTAACGGATATCATAAATTTATTAAATGATATTTTTATTCAATTTAAAGCTATTATTATCGTATATTACAACGGTTCATTAACTAATGTAGTATTAGAACCCATAACAGCTATTATCAGACTATCATTAAAGGTGTTGCAAAAAAACTGGGTAAATGATCTGACAAAAGTAGGTTTGCGGTTCCGACAACTAAAAGACGATCTTTACATTCTGGCGTATAAAGGAGAAGAAGTTTTTAGAGGTACAAAAAAGCAACTCACAGAAACCATTAATGAATACCTGAAAAAAGGAACAGATTTAGAAAAACATTTGGATGAGTTAGTTGAAATCATAAACAAAAGAAAAAACTCGTTTTTAAAATATAGTTCTAAATTTGATGAAAATTTTATTAATCATTTAAGTGGAGATGTAGAAATAATAAAACCTAAATTATCAGATATATGGATTAATTCTAAAGAATGGCTATATAGAGGATTACAAGGTCAAGGTGGGCATTGGTTAAACGAATCTTTAATTGTTCGGGATATTATTTATCCATCTGGTATTTCTAAGGTTAAAGATATACCACCAGATATACCTTTTAGAGCAAGAATTGATGTAAAATCATTAAAAGGAAAACTTTTCCCTAAAAATGAAATTTCTTCTATGTTTCCAAGAAACTGGAGTAAAGAACGAATTATGGAAGAAGTTGCTTTTGTTTATGAAAACACAGTAGTAAAAGGAGTAAATAAAAAAATAAAATCACCATCTGATATATTTAATAAATATGAAGGAAAAACAACTTCAGGTTTTAAAATCCGATTAGAAATTGACGATTTAGGGAATATAATGAATGCAT
This sequence comes from Flavobacterium sediminis, assembly GCF_003148385.1. Taxonomy (NCBI): domain Bacteria; kingdom Pseudomonadati; phylum Bacteroidota; class Flavobacteriia; order Flavobacteriales; family Flavobacteriaceae; genus Flavobacterium; species Flavobacterium sediminis. The sequence continues at coordinate 1,467,939 of NZ_CP029463.1, forward strand.
ATCCAATAATTTAAATTCATAAAAGATGAAATATAAATTTTACAAAGAAGTAATTGAAGATTTAGTGACTTTAGGCATAATGCCAGAAGAAAAAAAATATCAGATAATTTTTAGATTTGGTGATTCAGGTTGGACACCACAAAAAGCACAAGAAATCATAGATGGGGTAGAAAAAAACAAAACATTAGCAGCAGATAAAGACCCATATGTGTGGGGCAATGAAGATATAACTGTTTTTGCCAACAAAAATGGTGTTTTGCTCATAGACAAAATGGCAATGAGAGCTAAACAAGACGTTGAACCTTTAGAACTATCACATCAAGAATTCTATGCTTTTATGCAAGACTTTAAAAAATTTATTGAAGAAAACCATTAAACCTTAAACCGTTCATTCCTGAACGGTTTTTTTATTACATCATAAATTTTTTTACAATTCGGACAACTAAAAGATGATCTTTACACTCTGACGTATAAAGGATAAGAAGTTTTTAGAGGTACAAAAAAGCAACTCACAGAAACTATTAATGAATACCAGAAAAAAGGAAAAGGTTTAGAGAAGTATTTGGATGAGTTATATAATACTACTCCAACTAAAAAAAGCAAAGAGCTTGATGATTTAATTAATAATCTAAGTTATAAATTTTCTCACAAAATCCGCAAATCCTTAGATGGAGTTATAGATATTTCTATGTATGTAATAGATCCATATGAAAAAAAAATAATTCAAGGATATTCTAGTATTAATAATGGTATTCTTGAAAATGTATTTGAAGTTACTTTACAAAAACACGACATTTCAACCGCCATGTATAAATTTCTAGATCAAATAGGGTTTGATAAGGTTAGAGGGTTATATAGTGGTAGAGGGTCTTTAAACACAAATTACATAGAATTCATGAAAGTTTATAATACTACTCGAGATAAAACTAAAGCGGCTTTTGCCACTCCTGCAGGGAAAGCATTAAATAAAGCCCTTAATAACAAATTTATACCAAATGAAAAAGAAATTATTATTGATGAAAATACTAAAGCAATAATTATTGAATGGATTAAAAAATGACATATGAAAACAATTGAAATAAAAAAAGTAGAAAACAGAGACAAAAACATTCTTATCATTTTGAAAACACTTTACTCAGAAGGAAGTGAAATAAAATCTTTAGAGGATATTGAAAAATTTATGGAAACCTATAATGAAAAAGGAATCATTAAAATAAATTTTCACGATGAAGTATTAGACTCCCTGAACTTCATAAAAGAAAATTTAAACTTAACCTTTACAATCCAATAATTAATTATATGAAATGAATCAGTAAAAACAAACTCTACATTTATGGAATATAAATTTAAAAAATATGATATTAATTCATCTAATATTTCAGATAAAAATAAAGAATTTGAATATAGCATAGATTATGACTCTTTAAATAAAAATGAAAAGCCACTATATCATTTTGGGTCACGCCTTTGGACACCACAGAAAATACAAGAATTAATAGATGAATCTATTGCTCTAGAAGGGACAGAAGAGTTAGAATATCAAGTAGAAGGAGGACATTTAGGAATAATCGTAACCAAAACAGATGGAGTTGCCTTCTTTGATTTAACCAATCGAGAAAAAGAAGAAGAAGACTTTATTTGGGCTTTTGACAAGTTTATTGAATTCCTCCAAGACTTCAAAAAATTTGTTCAAGAAAACTATTAAACCTTAAACCGTTCAGTAATGAACGGTTTTTTTATAACATCATAAATCTTTTTACAATTCGGACAACTAGAAGACGATCTTTACATTCTGGCGTATAAAGGAGAAGAAGTTTTTAGGGGTACAAAAAAGCAACTCACAGAAACCATTAATGAATATCTGAAAAAAGGAACAGATTTAGAAAAACATTTGGATGAAGTAATAAAACTGAAAGAATCATTCAAATTTAAGAATTTTACATCTATATTCGAAGATCATCTTTTATATGGAAATATAAAAATTAACATAAAAAATGCACAAACAGGAAAAAGTAAAGAAATTTACACGTATGCAACAGGTAAAGGAGGAAAAAATGCAAATGAAATTTTACCTCCCTGGCAAGTGAAAGTAGAAAAAGCTGGTGGTGTACATATGCATAAATACATTGACGGTAAATTAATTAAAAAAATAAAAACAATCGAAACTCATATTTTACATACAGGAGAAGTAGTTGAAAAAGTTGAAATACAATTCTTCATTAAAGAGCTTAATGGTTTTTTCAAAAAGAAAGAATCCACACTTTGGCCTAAAAATTGGAGTTTAGAAAAAATAAAACAACTTACCAAAGAAGCCAGTGAGAATATAATTTTTCACAACAATAGAAAATATGTAGGAAAAACCAAAGAAGGTTATCAAGTAGAATTTTTTTCAGAACAAAAAGGCATCATAGAAAATGCATATTTAAACTTTGATGAATTTTAATAATTAACAATATGAATAAATATTTAGAATTTTATAAAAACGTAGGTTTGACCAAGCCTTTTGATGACAAATATGTTTTATTATCTTACTTCGTTGATGACACAAAATATACTATTAATGAAGTAATCTTTCAATTAGAACAAGTATTAGAAGGTAAAAAAACATTTGAAGAAATTTTAGAGCATCCTCAGGTTGCTTGGGATTTTGGTGAAGGATCAGGACAGTTTGAGTGTAATAAAAAAACTGCATATTTTATTGCAGATGAGGATAGTAATTTGCCTAGTATTGAAATACCTTTGAAAGAATTAATTGAAATTCTTTATGAGTGGAAAACTTTTTTAAATAAATAAAAATAAGGCTACCGGAAATGGTAGCCTTATTTTTAATGTTTCATTATTATCTAAAACAATGACAATTTTGTCTTTATAAAAACGGTAACGAAATTTTTAGAGGTATTAAAAAAGAAGTTGATGAATTAGCCGAAAAACTCAAAAAAATGAGTGATAAAGAGGCAAAGAAGTATATTGATGATTTAATAGAGTTTGATTTCCTAAAAAAGATTGGTGTACAAGAAAAATCTATATCTTTATTTTTAAAAGGAGAAACTGTAACATTTGAATTTTTATCTAATACGGGAGGTTATGTTTCTGGTTTTTTAACGAAAACCCCTTATGAAGTACAAAGTTATATTTTTTATATAAATGACAAAACTGGTAAGGCTTTAAAATCATTTTTAGAGTATAGAGAGAAATCAAGCAAGATAGCTAGTTTATTTAAAATAAGTACACTTGAATTAGGAGGGTCATCTATCATTAATCCAGATGTATTAAAAATGGTAACTAAAATGGGGTTTGAAAAGAAAATAATTGATGTACCTAAAAGTTTGGGGGAAAAATGGAAATATTTGTTAAAAAATTTAATGTAAAATAATTATTATGGATGCCAAAGAAAAATATTTAAAAATTAAAATAGGAAATAAAAATGTTTTTGATATTTTAAACGAATTAAAAAAAGAATCTAATTCAATAGATTCAATAGTAAAATTAAGAGAAGTTTTCCCAGAATTGACTCTAATTGAAGCTAAAGAAATTCTAATAATTAGCGAAACTTCCTTTAATAGTTTAGATGAATACCAGCAAAATTTTTTAAATCATTTTGAAAAATTATCAGATGAAGATTTCTAATAGAAAATCATGACCTAAAACAATATAACACCGAAGGTAAAAGCCTCCAAATGGACATGAAATAATCCATGTAAGAGGTATTTCTGATGCTAAAGAAGTTTTAGAAAACTTTAAAAATGCAGTAATAGTAATTTTTAAGCGATGACGATTCAAAACGGAGAAATTGTTACCTGAAGGTATCATTAACAAAATAAAACAATTAGATGATGACAATTTTAAATATGATGAATTATTAGACTATATTGATTCAACAATCTATAATTTTCAAAAAATTAAAAAGCTAACTTGTTAAGTTAGCTTTTTTTTGCAAAAATTAGAAATGGTTCAGTATTAGAACCCATAACGGCTATTATCAGACTATCATTAAAGGTGTTGCAAAAAAACTGGGTAAATGATCTGACAAAAGTAGGTTTACGGTTCGGACAACTAGAAGACGATCTTTACATTCTGGCGTATAAAGGAGAAGAAGTTTTAGGAGTACAAAAAAGCAACTCACAGAAACCATTAATGATTACCTGAAAAAAGGAGAAGGTTTAGAGAAGTATTTGGATGAATTAGTTGATATTGAAAATCATATCTTTAATAGAATTATTAAGGGAAGATTCACTAAAAAAACTTTAAAATCAAACATAGATTTATTAGATGAGGCTGGAAATACGTTGTTTAGGTTAGCGAAGGAAGATTATGAAAGTTTTATAAATTTTGCGAAAAAAACTTCAAAAGAGAGAAAAAAAATTATTGATGAAGTAAATTTAAAACTAAACAGTAATGGTAAAAAGTATAATCCTAGAAATGCTAGATTAAAAGGATATGAAGTTCCTAAAAGTAAAGTAGGTGCTTCACCAGATTTCTCTACAGCACCTAAGTATCTCTATAATGATAAAAGTATAGTAAAGATTCAGATAAAAAGTGAACGAAATCTTGATTTTATAGAATCTTTTAAAGTAATGGGTATAACTGATAAAAAAACAATGAAAGTAATTTTAAAAGATTATACTTGGCATCATTTAGACGATTTAAACTCTGAATTGGAATGTACAATGCAATTGGTTTTACGTGAAGCACATGAAGCCACTTATGGACATTTTGGTTCTGCGGGACAGGCACAGAAATCAATACCTTTAAAAAAATATTTATAATTATGAACAATTTTATACTGACTGAACAAGTAGTAACAACTTTAGATGTTTCAAATTTAGAATTTGAAATTGGAATAACCCTTCCTGAAAAATATAAAGAGCATATACTAAGGTTTAATGGTGGATGCCCAGACGAAAAAGACTGTTTTAAAGGGAAAGTAATTGCACACTTTTATCCTATTAAATATGGAAAATCTCCATTGGAAAAGACATATGATAGGATAAAAGACCTATTACCAAACAAATTTCTGAATTTTGCTTATGATGGAGGAGGAAATCCTTTTTGCTTCAATCTTAATGATGGTATTAATTATGGTAAAATATATTATTGCCCAATGGATATGGGAGAAGTTGAACCTGAATTTTTAGCAAATTCATTTGAAGAATTTATGAATGGATTAACTGAGGATTGTGATTATTAAAAATGAATATATTTGTATGGTAGTTTTAAAAGTACAGTTTTATTTGCTGTACTTTTTTTATAAAAACATTTTTTAAACTGGAATAGAACATTTTAGAGGCATAAAAAAAGGCTCTTGAAGAATACTTTAAAAAAGGAGATGAAATAGGATTAGAAAAGCATTTGGATGAGTTAGTTGAAATCATAAACAAAAGAAAAAACTCGTTTTTAAAATATAGTTCTAAATTTGATGAAAATTTTATTAATCATTTAAGTGGAGATGTAGAAATAATAAAGCCTAAATTATCAGATATATGGATTAATTCTAAAGAATGGCTATATAGAGGATTACAAGGTCAAGGTGGGCATTGGTTAAACGAATCTTTAATTGTTCGGGATATTATTTATCCATCTGGTATTTCTAAGGTTAAAGATATACCACCAGATATCCCTTTTAGAGCAAGAATTGGTGTAAAATCATTAAAAGGAAAACTTTTCCCTAAAAATGAAATTTCTTCTATGTTTCCAAGAAACTGGAGTAAAGAACGAATTATGGAAGAAGTTGCTTTTGTTTATGAGAATGCTCAAAAAGACGCAAGTTTAACAAAGAGAATGGCAACAAACTCTAATTTTGGAAAGATAGAAGGAGAATGCACAAATGGATTCAAAATATTGATAGAAATAGACATTAATGGAAATATAATGAATGCATATCCTAAACTTTAAAAAAAAGTAAAATGAAATACAAATTTGACAAAAAAGATGACTGGTTTTATGTATTTTCAGAAAACGAAAAATACAAAACATTAGAAAGTTTTACCTATTATGGTTGGACACCACAAAAAGCACAAGAAATCATAGATGGGGTAGAAAAAAACAAAACATTAGCAGCAGATAAAGACCCATATGTGTGGGGCAATGAAGATATAACTGTTTTTGCCAACAAAAATGGTGTTTTGCTCATAGACAAAATGGCAATGAGAGCTAAACAAGACGTTGAACCTTTAGAACTATCACATCAAGAATTCTATGCTTTTATGCAAGACTTTAAAAAATTTATTGAAGAAAACCATTAAACCTTAAACCGTTCATGAATGAACGGTTTTTTTATTACATCATAAATTTTTTTACAATTCGGACAACTAAAAGATGATCTTTACATTCTGACGTATAAAGGAGAAGAAATTTTTAGGGGTACAAAACAACAACTCGCAGAAACCATTAATGAATACCTGAAAAAGGGGAAAGATTTAGAGAAGTATTTGGATGAGGTTGTAGAAAATTTAAAAAAAGAACAAAACCAAGTAAAGTGCCAAGTGTACATGCTAAACCAAAAGGATTTATAAATAGAATTTCTAAAAAAGCGGATATTGAAACAAAAATATCACTAGAACTAAAAAATGAAACTGCTAAAATTTTAGCTAAAAGTGGGTTTGATATTGAACAAAATCCCATAATTAAAGATTCGACAAGAGAACCTGACTACCTTATTTAGGACAGAGTTTTCGATTGTTATGCTTCCTTTAATAAAAATAAACCTGTAAGAGGTATTTGATCAGAAGTTCAAGATAAAGTTTTAAAAGATCAATCCAAAAGAGTTGTAATAAACCTTAAAAATTGGGAGGGAGATGTTTCAAAATTGCAACAGCAGTTCATGGACTGGGCTATTGAAGGTTTAGAAGAAGTAATGTACATTACAAAAGAAGGAAAAATAGATTATATAATATTAAAACAATAAAAGTATGTCATTAACGTATAAATTAAAATTTAAAAGAAAACTAGAAGAAAAAATAGAATTAATAGAAAAAAAAGATATTAAATATTTTTTAATTTCAGAATTATATTTATCAACTGATGGTTATTTTAATAGTAACTTTGAAGGTAAAGAGTTAGAATACGAATTTGGCAAGTCATTGAAACCCCAAACTAAAAATTGGTTTTTTTTTATAGCTTTTTAAATAGTGCGTTTTCAACAGATACTGGCATTGCTATATTTGCCAGAATACGGGAAAAAGCGAAAAACATTAAACCGTTTTTAGATGAAATTTTAGAGTTTTTGAGTACTTTATTAAAATAAAATCGCTGATTTCAAACATAGCTTAATAAGTCACAAACAAAAAAGATTATCGGGATAAATATTCTGGTAATTAAATTATTAAAAAAAACTGTAATTGTAAAAATATAATTTCATCTTAATCAAATCACCTTCCTCAACTTTTCTATTTTAGCATCAACTGATCCTATTTCAAATAAACGCATGATTTTAAATAAAAACGAAGCAATTTTTCCCGGTTTTACTACCAGATCTGCAACCTTTGTTATGGAATAATCTCTCTTTTCAATGCATTCCTCCGATTGGTTTGCATTTAACGGAGCCAATTCAACAGCGAATTTCCAAGCTCCTTCCCTAGCCTCCTGCATACTAAAGTCTATTAAAAAAGTATCGATATGTTTGGTTTTCTTCAAAATCCATTTCAATACCGGCCACACATCAGATAAGGCCTTTTCAACATTTCCGACTAAACCTGACAAAATCTCGTTAATGGTATTAAAGTCATCATGCAGGTCATTGATAGCATCCTTTGGAGCCACTTCAGCCGCAGCTATTCCCAAATCGAGGTTAATATGAGCATTCATTCCTAACAACAAATGCTGTAAAACAATACCCCAGTAATCCTCAGCATATTCAAAAGCAACTTCCCAACAAGACGATGCTTGTATTCCATTCCTGTACTCATAATAAGCCTTGATATACCGATTAGCAAAAATAATATCTAAGCGCTCCATTCTGGGACCGTTTTGAAACATTCCGTTAGCAATACCTTCTTTTACTTTTTCTGTAACCTTACAATACAAAACGGCAAAATAGCCTAACGGTGAACTCTGTTGGACAGATTCATCTATTATGGTATTTAAAATAGCAATAACTTCATCAATAGATTGAGCTTGTGGCATCATTGACATAACAAAAGTTTAAACTAATGTAATAAGAAAATTTTTAAAAACGAATAATACTATAAATAAATTTTTACAAATTAAAATATATTGGGTAGATTATTTTCTTTTTAATTAGATTTTTTTCTTTATAATATTTGTATATTAGATTTTTTTCTTGTATTTTTGTATTCTAATATTATCAAATATAAGACATGGACAAGTTTACTCAAAAAAGGATCAATCTTTTGCATCCAATGGTACGCGATGAAATAACAACCATCATTAACGAATGCAATCGTTCTTTAACCGGAAAAGCAAAAATACGCATTACGCAAGGCCTGCGATCCGTTGAAGAGCAAAACAAATTATATGCACAAGGAAGAACTAAAGCCGGTAAAAAAGTAACCCATGCTAAAGGCGGACAATCCATTCATAATTACGGATTTGCCGTTGATATTTGCCTAATCATTAACGGTAAAACAGCTTCTTGGGACACTGCTAAAGACTGGGATAACGATCAGGTTTCCGATTGGTATGAATGTGTAAAGATCTTTGCTAAATATGGTTGGGAATGGGGCGGAAACTGGAAGAATTTTAAGGATTTACCTCATTTTGAAAAACGAGGTTACAACAATTGGAAAACATTATCAAAAAAGGAAAAAGACCAGAACGGTTATATCATAATTTAATAATAAAAAATCAGAAAATGAAAACACTAAAAAAATGGATCGGACTTACAGTGATTATCTTATTTACTTCTTGTCAGTCCTTGCAAACTGCTGTTTATGACCAATATTCCTATCAAAAAACAACAGCACTTAAAATTGAAGCAGAAAGCCTAATGTCAAAAGCTTCTTCATCGTATGAAACCCATAAAAAGGAAGTCGAACTGTTTCTCATGGAAGTCGCTAAGCTTAAAGAATATGAAAAAAACAAACCTAAAAACGAAATAACGTATGAAATGTGGAACATTCTAACGGATGAAGAAAAAAATCTTCTAACGGCTTATTTTAGGAAATGGGAAAAGGAACGATCACTCTCCCCTTTTTTCATAAAAGAAGCTTCAGAACAAATCATTGAAGCTTTTGACCTGTTGATTGAATACGAGATTAAAAAAGACAAAACATCTCAACGCAACCTATTAAACGTTATATCACAAAATTAAAACCCTATGGAAAAGAACAATAGTATTGAAGAGTTAAAAAAAGCTTTGGTAGAAACTTTAGGAGAAGAATACAAGCATTTAAAACCCGAGATCCAAAAAGATATCGATGATTTCATACAAAAATCCGAAGCAAAATTGATTCGCTGGACAACCTATGTTGCTGATGCCGTTTTGACTGCATCTGAATTAAAATGGTTGCTTAAAAGCCAACAATCCATTTTAACGTTAAAGGCTTTACAGGCTGCCGGTCTCTCAAGAATACGATTGAACAACATTAAAAAACGTATTTTGGAAACCACTTTAACGGTACTAATTTCTACAACTTTAAAATAAATACTATGGCAAAAAAAATCAGAATTCTCAGTTTAGATGGCGGCGGCATCCGGGGTATCATAACCTGTGTTATTTTGCGTTATATTGAAGAACAATTACAAAAAATAGATAATCCGAATGCAAAAATCGGTGATTATTTTGATTTGATTGCCGGAACCAGCACAGGAGGTCTATTAACCGCCATTTTATTATTTCCTGACAACACCAATAACGCTAAGTTTTCCGTTGAAGAAGCTTTGGATCTTTATGCCAAAAAAGGAAACTCTATTTTTAATGTTTCTTTCTGGGAAGGAATCATCAATCCTTTTGGCCTATTTAATGAAAAGATCTCTCAGAAAAACCTGGAAAAACAACTGGAAGATGTTTTTAAATATTTAGAATTAAAAGACCTGACCAAGCCTTGTTTGATTACGTCTTACGACATCAATCAGCGAAAAGCTAAATTATTTTGCAGTCATGAAGCACATTCTTCTTTGGAAAATTTCTTTGTGAAAGATGTTTGTAGAGCAACCAGCGCCGCTCCCACCTACTTTGAACCGGCAAAAATAAAATCTTTATACGGACAAGAGTTTGTACTGATCGACGGAGGTGTTTTTGCTAATAATCCGGCGTTAAGCGCTTATGCAGAAGCCCGAAAAATCCCTTTTTCAGAAGTGCTACACGACAGTTTAAAACCGGACTATCCGGATATTAATGACATTATATTGGTTTCTATAGGAACCGGAGAAGTTTTCAAATCCTATACATTTGAAAAATTTGAAAATGCCGGAAAAATAAAATGGATTTCGCCTTTGATCGATATATTACTATCATCCAATGCAGAGACCGTAAATTATTTATTAACCAAAATATATGGCACGTTGGGCCCTCGAAATCGAAAAAATTACTATCGGTTAATGCCACAACTTAAAAACGCCTCTTCAGATATGGATGACACCTCACAAAAAAACATCTTTGAACTGATACAGGCCGGATTATATTACGTGGATCAAAACAGAAACACTCTGGATGAAATTGCTAAAAAATTGGTGAAGAATAAATAAGGAAAGGCTGCATTTATGCAGCCTTTCCTTATTTCAAAAATATTAATCCGTCTTTATTACTTCTTTCAATTCATCTTCCTCTGTAATGCCACCGGCAAAATTAATTGCCGTCTGAATCAATGCCAAATGAGAATAGGCTTGCGGGAAATTCCCCAATAAACGTTTGGTTTTAAAGTCAATATCTTCACTGAACAAACCTAGATGATTGCTGTAAGACAACAACTGACCAAAGTACTGAATCGCCTTCTTCTTCTCTCCTATCTTAAACAAACTGTCAATAAACCAGAAACTGCAGATCGTAAAGGAAGAACTAGGCAACCCGAAATCGTCTTTATTTTTATAACGATACATTAAGCCGTCCTCACACAAATCTTTTTCAATAGCTTTAACTGTGTTGATATAACGAGAATCATCTGCTCTTACAAAACCATAATTCTGCATCAAAAGTGTTGAAGCATCTAAATCAGAAGAACCATACGATTGCGTGTAAGCCTTTATCTCATCGTTCCAGGCATTGTGATAAATATCGTCATAAATATCGGCTCTTAATTGCTTCCATTCTTCTAAAGGAGCTGTTTTATGGATCAATTCTGCAATCTTAATAGCCCGGTCTACTGCTACCCAACACAAAAGCTTTGAAAAAGTAAAATGTCGGTCTTCTGTTCGTAATTCCCAAATGCCTTTATCGGCTTTCATCCAATTCTCTTCAACGACATAAACAATGCCGGTTACAACCGTCCAAAGTTCTTCACTGTTCTCTAAAGTAGTTTCAAAACGGAAGAATTGCTGATAGATCACTTCCATTAAAATTCCGAAAATATCGTTTTGTTTTTGAACATAAGCAGCATTCCCTACCCTAACCGGTTTGGAATTTTCATATCCGGCGAGATGATCTAAGAAATATTCTTCCAACTTTTGTTCACCGTTTATTCCATACATGATTTGCATCTTGTTCCCTTTTTCCGGAATAATATCAATCAGGAAATTTAAAAAATGCTGGGCAGATGAAGCATGCCCTAATTCTATCAGAACACTTAATACCATAGAAGCATCCCGTATCCAGCAAAAACGATAATCCCAATTTCGCACCTCCCTATCGTCTCCGGAAGAGAAGTTGTCACAGCCGCCAATACAGCACCTGATTTTTGATACGTTAAGACTTTTAAAACCAGTGCACTTCTTAAAATTTCTTTATTGTAATATTTATAGGAAGTCGTCCGTTCAGACCAGTCTAACCAATACGCATACGTCCTTTGATAATGTAAAATACAACGATTAATATGTTGAGGTAAGATCTTTTCATAATAACTCAACAAGAAAAAGGATTCTTCTGTGAGTGTTATTTCTTCCTGGCTTAAAACAGCCTCATAATCCACATTAGAATATAAATACACGGAATCGTAGGTTCCTTTCACCGTATGGCTTTTAATATAACCATCTTTAACTCGACTTATCGTTTCTTCTTTAGCATAAACCACTTTTGGGTCATAATTGACTTTAAACTTTGGCTTGCCTTTTAACGGAACCAGATAACGAATGATCACGACCGGCGCATGAAGTTTCCCTACATTATCATAATAACGCGGCATAAAATCCCGGACTTCAAATGCGGCATCCGGACTTTCAAATCTGGTAACCAAAATATTGGTCTTGGCTAAATATTCTTGTGAAATGGTATACGTTTCATCAACAATAAAAGAAAAACTTCCCCCTTTTTCATTATCTAACATTTTAGCAAATACAGATGGCGAATCAAATTTAGGCAGGCAACACCAGTCTATCGAACCCTCTTTAGAAATTAATGCTGCACTCATACAATTCCCTATGATTCCATAATCTAAGTTTTTCATTTATTCGGTAAATTTTACGGCTGTTTTAAAAAATATTTGTAAATTAAGAAATTAAATTTTCATCTTAAAATATTTTTTAATGAAAAACAAAACCATTATTGTCTCAAACAGATTACCACTAAATGTTTCACTACCCGAAAATGAAGAAGAAAATGAAATAAAAATTTTACCGAGCGTTGGCGGCCTGGCAACAGGGATGAAGTCAATCCATCAAAACTCAGACAGTTTATGGATCGGTTGGTCAGGGATAGCAACAGACGATATCGATGAAAGTACCCGTAACAAAATAAACAAAGCCATCCAACAACAGAAATGCATCTCCGTAGACCTGACACAAGATGAAGTAGAGGATTTTTATTTTGGTTTTAGCAACGATCTTTTATGGCCATTATTTCATTATTTCACAGAATATACCCATTACAAAGATGAACACTGGGAAGCGTATAAAAAAGTCAACCGAAAGTTCGCTGAAAAAGTTTTGGAGTACTTAGAAGACGGCGATCAGGTTTGGGTTCACGACTATCAATTATTACTTTTACCTCAACTCATTAAAGAAGCAAAACCGAATGTTTCCATTGGTTTCTTTTTGCATATTCCTTTCCCTTCTTATGAAATTTTCAGGGTTCTGCCAAAACGGGAAGAGCTTTTAAAGGGAATGTTGGGCTCTGACCTCATCGGTTTTCACAATTACGATTACGAAAGGCACTTTATCAGTTCCGTTAGTCGTATTCTGCGTTATGATGTTAATTTCAACACGATTCAGGTAGGTCGGAGAAAAGTAAAAATCGATTCTTTTCCTATGGGAATTGATTATCAAAAATTTAAAGAAGCGGCTATTGACAATACAAACAAATCTCAAGAAGAAAAAAGTCAGTTAAAAGTCAGATTAGAACAGCATCTTCAGGTTTCTAATGATGCTAAACTGATCTTGTCCATCGATCGTTTGGACTATACCAAAGGAATTGCCCAACGCTTAAAAGCATTTGAATATTTTTTAACCAAATATCCGCAATTTCAGGAAAAAGCCCGACTGGTAATGCTTGCCGTTCCGTCACGGGAAAACGTTCCACAATACCAACGGTTAAAACGAGAAATAGACGAATTGGTCGGACGTATCAACGGTAAATTTTCAACTGTTAGTTGGACTCCGGTCTGGTATTTTTACCGTTCCCTCCCTTTTGAACAATTGATAGACCTGTACACTTCGTGTGAAATAGCGCTTTTAACCCCAATACGCGACGGCATGAACTTAGTTGCCAAAGAATATATTGCTTCCCGAACGGACAGGACCGGAACCCTTATTTTAAGCGAAATGGCAGGAGCTGCTCAGGAAATGAGTGAAGCACTGATCATAAACCCAAATGATTCCAATCAAATTGCCGAGGCTTTAAAAGTAGCATTCGAAATGCCCGAAGAAGAACAGATCATGCGGAATAAGTTCATTCAAAAAAGAATCAAACGTTATGACGTGGAAAAATGGGCTACGGAATTCATGAAATCTTTAGAAGCAACTAAAGACTTACAAAAAGAAAAGAAAACCAAATGGCTCAATGAGCCGGAAATGAAAGATGTTCTCACACAATACCGGACTGCTCAATCTAAAATTTTCTTTTTAGATTACGACGGAACCTTAGTCAATTTTCATCCGGATCCGCATTTAGCTTTACCAGACGCTAAACTGTATACTATTTTAGATCAGCTTATAACTAACAATAATGATCTGGTCATTATCAGTGGAAGAGATAAAGATTTTCTGGAACAACAATTCGGACATTTGCCGGTTACTTTAATTGCTGAGCACGGTGTTTGGACTAAGAAAAAAGGAAAAGACTGGATCATTAATCAGTCTTTGAACAACAACTGGATGGATTCTATCCGACCGATTATGGAGAACTTTGTAGACCGCACACCGGGTTCTTTTCTGGAGGAAAAGAATTATTCTTTGGTTTGGCATTATCGTAAAACGGATCCTGTATTAGGCGAAATAAGAGCCAACGAACTCTCAACGGTACTAACCGGATTTTTATCGAATCACAACATTGCTGTTTTAAAGGGTAATAAAGCCTTAGAAGTAAAAAACGGCACTGTCAATAAAGGTGCGGCTGCTAACCGGTTGTTAAACAAAACCTACGATTTCGTTTTTGCAATAGGCGATGACCGAACCGATGAATTTATGTTCCGGTTATTACCTAAAGAAGCTGTGTCTGTAAAAGTAGGCAATGAAGACACAAGTGCCCGCTATTTTATTGATGACACTGACAAAGTGAGACAAATATTACTTTCTTTTACCGAAAACACAGAAGAAACAACTGAAAAATAACTCCTCCTTTAAAACAAATATCAAAAATCTGCGTTCTGTAAAGAACGCTTTTTTTATACCTTTACGCCATGAAATTCAACTATCCGAAAAGCGAGAAATTAAAGAGTCAGACAACTATCGGTTTACTATTCAGTGAAGGTAAATCAGTAGCAAAATACCCGTTGCGAATAGTATACGTTGAAGACCCTGAATCGGATATAAAGATCCGAATGGGAGTCTCTGTTTCTAAAAAATATTTCAAAAAAGCAGTTGATCGCAATCATTATAAACGATTACTTCGTGAAGCTTATCGTTTGAATAAGCATATTTTAAACGAAAATTTAGAAAAAAAATATGCTATGATGTTCTTCTATCAAACCAAAGAAAAATTAAATTTTCACGAAATTCAGGAAAAAACCGTTATTCTTTTTAAGAAGTTAATTGAAACAGAGGCCGATTCTTAATGCTTTTGGTTCGTTTTTTATTCAATAATAACTACATTCGTAGTATTAAATCTTTTTTATATGAAAATTAATTTGCCTAAAAAAGTTGTAATTCCTGCCTTGGCTTCTGCTTTTTTATGGGTTGCCGTAAGTTTTAAAAACGATTTTTTTGAGATTGCCAAACAGATAGAGATCTTCACTAATACCTTTAAAACCGTTAACCAGAATTATGTTGATGAAACCAATCCGGGTGAATTAATGGACGTAGCTTTAAAGAGTATGCTAAAAGAATTAGATCCTTACACCGTTTTTTTCAGCGAACAGGATGTTTTAAAGTTCAAAATAAACAGCACCGGTGAATATACAGGGATAGGCGCTATGGTTCAACGCAAAGAAGGACGCGTTTTTCTAAAAGAAATTTTCAAGGGATTTCCCGCCGATAAAGCAGGGTTAAAAGCAGGAGACGAGATCGTACAGATCGGAGATGTCAGACTAGCTGATTATAAAGACGATGCTTCTCAGCTTTTACGCGGTTCTAAAAACACTACTATTGCGTTACAATTTTTGAGACAAGGACAAACAAAAAATACAACTATTGTTTTAGATGAGGTTGAGCTTAAAGCTGTGCCTTATTCTACCTTACTGAATGACAAAACTACAGGCTATATTGTTCTTTCAAAATTCACGGAGACCGCAAGCAAAGAAACGAAAGCAGCTTTATTAGAACTTAAAGGGCAAGGAGCAACTAAAATTATATTAGACCTCAGAGGAAATCCCGGCGGATTATTGCACGAGGCTGTAAACATCTGTAATCTTTTTGTACCCAAAGGAGAGGTCATCGTAACTACAAAATCTAAGAATGCAAAGCATAACAACACTTATGCTACCCGAAACGAACCTTTGGATCTCGAAATTCCATTAGCTATTATCGTAAACGGTAAAAGTGCCTCAGCATCGGAAATCGTATCCGGCGCTTTACAAGATTTAGACAGAGCCGTAATCATAGGAAGCAGAAGTTTTGGAAAAGGATTGGTACAAAGACCTTTAAACTTACCTTACGGAACACAGGTAAAAGTGACTATTTCCCGTTATTATACACCTTCAGGGCGCTGTATTCAAGCTTTAGATTATTCCAACGGTAAAGCCATTAAAAAAACTCAGGAAGAGTTTAATGCGTTTAAAACGAAAGCCGGAAGAACTGTGTATGACGGTGGAGGAATTTCACCTGATATAGCCGTTGCTGAAACCAAGACAAGTTCTATAACAGACGCCTTAACCGGAAATGATGCTATTTTTGACTTTGTTACCCAATTGTATTACAAAAACCCTGATGCATCAAAATATCCAACGGTAAGCGATGCTGATTTTAATGTCTTTAAAAGCTTTATAAAACAAGATCGCTACAAGTTAGACACAGAAACGGAAATAGCTCTGGAAAATGTATTAGAAAAAGCTAAAAAAGAACAGATTGAAAGCAGTATCACTGCTCAATACGAACAACTGAAACAAGCTCTTAAAAAAAGCGAGGAAACCGAAGTTGAAAAATATAAAAATGAGATCAAACGTTTACTTCAGGAAGAACTGATTATTCGTTATGCTTATAAAGAAGGTCTTTATACGTATTTTACTCAAAACGCCGGTGAAATACAAAAAGCACAGGAAATTCTTAATTCAGTAACAGAATACAACAAAATACTAAAAAAATAATGACATGAAATGGATCTATAGCTTTCTGCTTCTCTCTCTTTCCGCCTTGGCACTGGCGCAAGAAGAAGAAGTTCATTCTATTTATTTTGAATTTGATAAATACAATTTAAAAGAAGAACAAGCCGAAGCTGTCGTAAACTTTGTTAAAAGTTTAGATACCGCTAAAGTTGAGACCATTGAAATATTCGGATATTGTGACGACAGAGGTAAAGATGAATACAACTATAAACTTTCCACCAATAGAGCTAATACAGTAAAAGACAAATTAATTGAGAAAGGCGTCAAAAGTAAAATCATCATCACGATTGAAGGTAAAGGACGTATCTTGATTGATGAAGATCTACAAGAAAATGTACCTGAGATCCGTTCTAAAAACAGAAGAGTAGACGTTGTTGTCAATTACAAACCCGTTGTTGTTGAAGAATTAAAGATCCCGGGGTTTACAACACTGTCCCGAAAGATCCGGTTGTAGGAGACCGCATTTACTTAGATAAACTTCTGTTTGAACGGGGTAGTAGTGTTCTGAACTACAAAGCTAAAAAAGAACTGGAGCGTGTAGCTAAATTACTTTTAAGACATAAAAACATAAAATTTGAAGTACAGGGTCATGTTTGCTGTACTCCATCTTATCATAAGGAAGCTATTGACCGCGGTACTAAAAAAAGAGAACTTTCTACTAACAGAGCTAAAGCTGTTTACAAATATCTGTTGTTAAAAAAAATAGCTAAGACCCGGATGACTTATAAAGGCTATGGCAACACTCAACCACTGGGAAAAGGTGCTCAGTTTGACAGAAGGGTAGAGCTTGTAATCACTAAAATCTAAGCTTTTATTTCCTTCACTAATCGGCTTAAAGTTTCTCTCGACAAACCTAAATAATGAGCAATCATTGTTTTAGAAACACGTTGAAACAACTGTGGATACTGGCTTAATAACAATTCATATTTTTCTTTGGCAGAGTTCTTTAACATGGATAAAACTCTCTTTTGCAAAGCTACATAACCGCTAAAAGCTTTTTGTGCGTGAAACTGATACATTTTAGGTACTTCTTCACACATTTTCTTTTTATGTTCAAGCGATAATTCCAGCACTATGCAGGTTTCTAAGGCTTGTACACATATTTCTCCGCTTTCTTGTTTAGAAAATGCCGGATAATCAGATACCCACCAATTCTCCATTGCAAATTGAATAATATGTTCTTTACCTGAATCATCAAACATAAAGGCTTTAAGTAGTCCTTCAACGACCAAAAACTCAGAAGTTACAATTTGCCCGCCTTTGATGAGGTACTCTTTCCTGCTTACTTTCCTTGGTACAAAATACCCTGAGATCATCTCAAATTCATCATCTGTGAGCCTTACTATTTCTTCTATATGTTGGCGCAAAAAAGAAGCATATTCCATTTCGTAAAAATACAAAAAGGAATATGCTTTCAGAAACTAATTAACCTATTAATTATTTCTTTAAAAGCTCTTTTATAGCTTCTCCCACATCTTTAGCAGATTGTGGGTTCTGACCGGTTACTACTCTTTGATCTACAGTTACATGAACCTGCCAAGGTTCTGATTTTTCAAAGATACCACCGTGTTCTGTCAATTTATCTTCTAAAAGAAAAGGAACTACATCTGTTAATTTAACAATACTTTCTTCTTCATTGGTAAAACCATTTATCTTTTTACCTTCAACTAAATAATTGCCATTGCTCAATTTAACATTGACTAAACCTGCCGGTCCGTGACACACCGCTGCTACAACTCCATTATTCTCATAAACCTCAGCTGTGATCTTTGCAATGTCTTCATTTAAAGGCAAATCCCACATAGCTCCATGTCCGCCGGCAAAAAAGATAGCTTTATATTCAGAAGGTTTCACCTCTGAGGGTTTTAAACTATTAGAAATTTTATTGTGATAATACGAGTCTTCCCAAAACTTTTTATTAATAGAGTCTTCAAGATCAAAACCGTCAACCGGAGGGTTTCCACCTTTAGGGCTAACAAAATCTATTTCATAACCGACCTCTGTTAATACTTCCCATGGATGGGAAACTTCCCCTAAATAATATCCGGTCTTTTCTCCGGTATCTCCTTTTGTGTCATGACTTGTTACCACAAACAATATTTTCTCTTTCATTTTTTCTTCTTTTTTAATTTCTACGGATTCTTTTTTTGACTCTTCTTTACATCCCGAAAAGCTTATCATTAAGCATAATACACTGATGCCTACTCCTAATTTATTGCTCATTTTCATTGATTTTATAATTATTTAAAACTTTCTCTAAATGGTTTTGATATAATTTCACATAATTTTCAATTCGTTCTACGGTTCCGTTTTTCTCCAGATCATGAAAATGAAAACTGTCAAGTCTTTGCATTCCTGTAAAAGCATTCATTTTATGAAATCCGAACATGACTCCTTCATCTACCGTTTTTTGTTCAAAAAATTCTCCGGGTAATGTAAATGCTGTTTCCGGTGCATTCCAGCTAGTCGTTAAAAGATAGTTCCTGCCGTGTAAAGAACCTCCGGTTCCATAATTAACTTCCGGATTTTCATTTTTTCTTCCGTCACTGTAATAAATGCCTTTTCGATGACCTGCAGTAAACACAAGATCTATATATTCTTTCAGCTTATAAGGGAGTCCGAACCACCAAACAGGAGTGTGGTAAATAACCACATCTGCCCATACAAATTTTTCAACTTCATCCTGCAGATGATATGGCTCATTAATGTCTGTTACTTTTAATTCAAATCCTTTTTCTTGCGTAAAGAATGCTTTATCAGCATCCGTTATTGTTTTATTGAATTTGCCTCCGGAATGGGCAAAATGTTGTCCGCCGTTGATTACAAATATTTTCTTCATTACTGTTCTTTTTGCAAAGTTCTGATATCTACTTCAAAAACACCTGTGACCTAGGTCACAATTTATATGTAAAGAAAAAGGCTGAATTAATTCAGCCTTTTTTCATTCTAATATGTGGAATATCGTCTTCCAGATACATCTCGCTTATTTTTACAAAACCATGCGCCTCGTAAAACTTTTGGAGGTATTCCTGCGCTGAAATGGTTATGGTCTCTTCTCTGTAAAAATCTGAAATTGCCCGGATAGAGACTTTCATTAATTCATGTCCGAATTTTTTATCTCGATATTTCGGGCTTACTACTACACGGCCAATGGAACTTTCATCAAAATAATATCCTTTATCAAAAAGACGGGAATAGGCTGCTAAATTGCTTTCATAATATCCCAAAACATGCAATGCTTTTTCATCTTTACCGTCAATATCCTGATAAACGCAATTTTGTTCCACTACAAAGACCTCTGATCGTAATTGTAATAGTTCATACAGTTCTACTATTGAAAGTTCGTTAAAACTCTTTATTTTAAATTCTAAATCCATTCAAAAAATATCTAATACCAAAAATTGTCATTCCGATCAAAGAAGAAGTCTCATATTTTTTTAAAAATGAGATTTAGCTTAGCTAAGATTTCTCCCTTCGTCCGGAATGACAATTATAATGTTGTTTATCTTATTTCAAAAATTTTACTGATTTGATAATGGCTTCCAGTTCAAAAATCAGATCACGTTTTGATTTAGACGGATTATAGGTAAATCCTTCTAAAATCAGGTAGCGATTGTTCTTTTCGTCACGAATGGCATAATTGATAAACGGTCCGGCCATATAATCATTTTTCAATTCCCAAGTTCCTTTCGTTTCGTATGTTTTTCGACCTTTAATAGTTGTATTAAAAAGATAAGGTGCATAAGCCTCTTCTGTAATCATCCAGGTATTATCAAGAGTTCCGTGAATAAATTGTTTTCCGATGGAATCCCGCATGGCTGTAATATTTCCTATGGTATTACTATCCTTGTCTATTACGTGAAGCGGTACTTCATAAACCAAAACACTGTTATAACCGGAAGAAAATTCTTTTCGTATCCATAAGAATTTATCTTTTACCATATCATATTTGTAACCGTAACCGATATTAAGTTTTATACCAAATTGATCCTGTATCTTCTTGTCACTGATCAAAGATTTATTTAATCTTCTTTGATTTTCATCAACTTCTGATGATTTGATACTATTGATAATAACTGAAGACTTTTCTTCAATTAACTGTAGTAACTCTTCATTGGTTTTTCCTACCAGATAAAACACTTTTTGCGGTACAGCAAACTCATTTTGTTTTTCAACAAAACCGGATCTATTACCTTTATTTACAATGATAATGTTTCGGCTTTTGCGAATGATCCCTTCAAAAATCTTTATCGGATACTGATTCAGATTGAACAAGGGTTCCTCTTGTGGTAATCCGTCAACCGGTGCAGCAAATTTTTTACGGATAGAATCTCCTATTTCACCACTCCATAAATTTTCATCAATAACAACTGATACATTATTAATCTTTCCGTTAGATTCCGGCAGGAGAGCCTTAGGATCTTGCTTTTTCTCATCACACGAAAATAAAAGCAACATACTGGCAACAATTACAAAAAACTTCTTCATTTTTTAACGTTTATGGTTTAATATAAATAAGGAAATTAACCGTTTATTTTAAGTTTCATTCCCGGTTTTATATTATCCCCACTAATATCGTTCCATTTTTTTAAATTATCGGCTGAAATTCCCGGAAATTTTTTAGCGATGGAATATAAAGAGTCCCCTCTCTTTACAATATAATAGCCGTCAGCTACTGAATTTGCTGATCGGGAAGAAGATGAATAATCATTGGTATAGATCTTTAATGTTTTACCTGCATGAATCATATTTCCTCGTAAATTATTCCATCTTTTGATATTAGAGACAGACGTATTGTACTTTTGTGCTATAAGACCAATACTTTCTCCGGAACGGATCTTGTGATAAATCAAACTTCTATTCAGATTAGCATCTGCCAAGGCAGAATTGGAAGTAGAAACTTTCTCTTTCTGTTCATCCAGATGCTCTACATACGCATAGATCTTTTCTTCGTTAGACACAAATAAACCTATTTTGTTCTTAGGCAAACGCAAAAAATGAGCTTTTTCAGTTGAAAACGGAATAACCTGAATTTTATAGATCGGGTTCAGAAATTCAATTTGTTCAACCGGGATATCTAAAATATCTGAAACTTGCTGAAAAGTCATTTCTCGTTTAACAGCAATAGTATCGGTTTCAAAATATGTTACAGGTGCTTTATTTGGCTTGATAGCATGCTCTTTATGGTATTCATAAATGTACATTGTCGCCAGAAAGGCCGGAACGTAGTTCGCTGTTTCTCTCGGTAAATTTCTACGAATATTCCAATAGTTCTGACTTCCTCCGGAACGACGGATTGCCTTAGAAACATTGCCGGGTCCAGCATTATAAGAAGCTAAAACCAAACTCCAGTCACCAAAAATATCGTATAAATTAGATAAATATTGACAGGCAGCTTCTGTCGCTTTTAACGGATCATAACGTTCGTCTACATACGAATTTACTTCCAGGTTGTATTGTTTTCCGGTAGGATACATGAACTGCCACAAACCGGTTGCTCCGACACGCGATCTCGCTTTCGGGTTCAATGCAGATTCTACAATAGCTAAATATTTGATTTCCAAAGGAACATTGTATTTGTCTAAATGTTCCTCAAACATAGGAAAGTAATACTCGGAAATTGCCATCAAACGCTCAAAAGAGCTTTTTCTGTTCTTTAAAAACGCTTTGATTACATTTTCTAATGCCGGAGTATATTCAACATTGAAAGGAGATTTTGCATCCAGGCTTTTTAAACGTTCCTTTAACAGGTCTGTTGATAGATCAAATGTGACCGTTGAGTCGATATCTGTCGTTACTACATCTGTTAGCATTTCTTCAAAAATCTCATCATTAGATAACTCCGCCATCCATCTTTCATCGATACAAGTACTTGTATTGTGATTAACAAAAGTGCTTTTAAGAGAATCTAAATACGACAGCTTAGGTAGCTCTAAATTAGGCTCATTAAGCTCTTTTTCCTGTGCAAAAGAGCTTAGTGCAGCCATAATAATTAAAGCGGATAATTTTATTTTTTTCATCGTTTGTATTGTTTATTTAGGGCAAAACAAACTTAAGGAATATTTTTCTATTCTAAAATAGCCGCAATTCCGGGTAGTGTTTTACCTTCTAACATTTCCAGCATTGCCCCGCCACCGGTTGAAACATAACTCATTTTATCTTCCAATCCGAATTGTTTAACTGCTGCCACACTATCGCCTCCTCCTACTAAAGAAAAGGCTCCTTTTTCGGTTGACTCGGCAATAAACTCTCCTAATTGGATTGTTCCTTTTGCAAAACTTTCCATTTCAAAAACACCAAGCGGACCGTTCCACAGTATCGTTTTTGAATCCAGAATAATTCGTTTGAAAATCTCTAATGATTTCGGACCGGCATCTAAACCTTGCCATCCGTCAGGAATATGATTTACATCTACCACTTGTGTATTAGCATCATTAGCAAAGGTATCTGCAGCAACTACATCAATTGGTAAATGGATTTGAACTCCTTTTTCTTTTGCTTTTTTCAAAATTTCAATAGCCAGATCTAATTTGTCATCTTCACAAATAGAGTTACCTATTTTTCCACCCAAAGCTTTAACAAAAGTAAAGGTCATACCTCCGCCGATGATCATGTGGTTTACTTTGTCTAAGATATTTTCGATAATGGTAATTTTAGACGAAACTTTACTTCCTCCTAAAATTGCCGTTACCGGTTTAACAGAATCGTTCAATACTTTATTGATACTTTCGATTTCTTTTGCTAAAAGGTAGCCAAAACATTTTTTATCACTGAAAAACTGGGCAATAATCGTCGTTGAAGCATGAGCACGGTGGGCTGTACCAAAAGCATCGTTCACATAAATATCACCTAATTTTGATAATTTTTCTGCAAAAGCTACATCTCCTTTTTCTTCTTCTGCATGAAAGCGAAGGTTTTCTAATAAAACAACATCTCCGGCCTGCATTGCCGCAACTGTAGCTGCAACTTTGTCACCGATACAATCATCAACAAAAGTTACTTTTTTACCTAAAACTTCTTCTGTTTTAGCCACAATATGTTTTAAGGAATACTTTTCTTCCACGCCTTTCGGTCGTCCTAAATGGCTCATTAAAATCACACTTCCGCCATCATTCAATATTTTATCAATTGTAGGCTTGGCAGCTTCAATACGAGTAGCATCGGTTACATTGAAATTCTCATCTAAAGGAACATTAAAATCTACTCTGATAATTGCTTTTTTGTTATTGAAATTAAAGTCGTTAAGTGTTTTCATTTTTATTTTATTTTTGGAATACTTGCAAATATAAAGTATTGTAACCTACAAATTTAATACAAACGTCACATTTGCCATATTTTTTAACGGAATCGTTTTCGGATTTTGAAAAATTAAAATTTACAGTTTAGCAATTTTTGATTAGGTTTGTGCTATGCTATTTCAAGACGTTTTAGGACAAGAACACATTAAAAATCACCTGATTAGAACTGCTAACTTAGGAAGAATACCTCATGCACAGCTTTTTGCCGGTCCGGAAGGTAGCGGAACTTTGCCTATGGCAATCGCTTATGCGCAGTACATTTTATGCCAGAATAAAGGAGAAAACAACAACGGTAATGAGGCTTGTAATTTAAAATTCAATCATTTTTCCCATCCCGATCTGCATTTTGTTTATCCGGTGACTACAAGCGAAGAAGTTAAAAAAAATGCAACCAGTGCAAGTTATCTGACTCACTGGAGGACTTTTTTAAAAGAAAATCCATACGGCAATTTATTTGACTGGCTTACTCAGATCGGCGTTCAAAACAAACAAGGTCAGATAGGAGTGGATGAAGCCACGGAAATCAACAAAGCTTTGTCATTAAAGGCTTATGAAGGTGGATACAAAGTAATGATTATATGGATGGCAGATAAAATGAATATTGCCGCTTCAAACAAATTACTAAAGCTGATTGAAGAGCCACCTGCCAAAACCATTTTTATCTTAATCACGGAAAACCAGGATGAGATTCTTCAAACCATTCAATCCCGTTGCCAGGTAATTGATTTTTTGGCAGTTGATGAAAATTCCATTGCGAAAGCCTTAATGAAACACAAAGGCTGTGAAGAAAATCTGGCTTATAAAATAGCGCATCAATCCAACGGAAATTACAACAAAGCGTTGCACTTGTTCCATCATGATGCCAGTGAGTTTCCTTTTGAGAAATGGTTCATCGATTGGGTGAGAAGCGCCTTTCGTGCTAAAGGGAATGCTGCTGCTATTTTAGACTTAATTTCTTGGAGTGAAACCATAGCCGGATTAGGACGTGAGGTTCAAAAACAATTTTTATATTATTGTATCGATTTTTTCAGACAGGCCTTATTACAGAATTACGGGGCAGAAAAACTGGTATATCTGGAACCTGAGACTGAAAAGTTTGAACTTAGAAAGTTTGCTCCATTTGTTGATGGTGGCAATATTTTACCTATTTTTAAGGAGTTAGAAGATGCTATTTACCACATTGAACGCAATGGAAATAGTAAAATTATTCTAACAGATCTATCTATTAAACTAACCCGACTCATTCATAAAAAACAATAACTATGATTCCTCAAGCAGCACCTATTTTAATTTTAATTCTATTAGCCCTAACTTTTTTACAATCCGGTTATGACAAGATAAAAGACTGGAAAGGTAATGTAGAATGGCTTAAAAGTCACTTTAACGGTACTTTTTTAGGAAAACAAGTTCCGCTGGCCTTATTTCTTATTTTAGTTTTGGAAATTTGTTCCGGTGTAATGTGCGTTTCCGGTATAATAGAATTATTCAATACTCCTGATACTATTGTAGGCTATTATGGAGCCGTTCTATCGTGTATAACGCTTTTATTTTTGCTTTTCGGACAAAGAATTGCTAAAGATTACGATGGTGCCAGAACCATTGTTATTTACTTTATTCCGGCTATTTTAGCCGTTTACTGGTTAGGGTAATCTATGTAGTATTTGTAAAATAAAAAAAGACCAGATTTTTATCTGGTCTTTTTTTATTTTACAGAAAATGGTATTATTTTTCTTCTTCTTTCGTTTCTTCTGTAGCTTCAGCTTTTTCTTCTGTTTTACCTTGAGAAGCTTTAAACTCATCGTTTAACGATTTTAAAACTTCTTGTGTAATATCATAGTTATCTTTAGCATATAAAACTGTAGCAGCATCACCCGTTCCGTAGATATAATCATACCCTTCTTTTTTACCGTATTCTTTGATATAGTCTTTCATCGATTTAATGATTCCTGTACGGATACTATCGCTTTCTACCTGAATTTGACGTAATAAAGCATCTTGTTCCATTGCTAATTGTTGCTCTCTTTGTTGTAACTCAGCACCTTTTTGTTGTGCCCAAGCCATCCCTTTTATTTGAGCATTGCGTTGGAAATTATTAGCCTCATCCTGAAAAGCTTGTAATTTTGCTTGCAACGGACGACCCATTTCCTGCGATTTTACTTTGAACTTTTCGTCTTCATCTTTAAACTTTTCATATTTTTCTAAAAGTTCAGCTGTGTCAATATAAGCTGTTTTATAAGCCGGTGTGCTTTCTTGTTTGTTACAAGAAATCATTGCAATTGCAAGTCCTAAAATTAAAAATGCTTTTTTCATTTGTTATTATTCAAAATTTTACGGCGGTAAAAATAAGAATTCCTTATCAAGTTACCAACTCCTAATTTTTAATTGGATGGAACCGTGTTTTTATACTTTCTCTAAAAGTAAAGCATAACCTTGTCCTACACCCACACACATGGTGGCTAAAGCATATTTTTTATTTTGTCCCTGCAACTCTAAAGCCGCACTATAAACAATTCGCGTTCCCGACATTCCCAGTGGGTGACCAATAGCAATAGCACCGCCATTGGGGTTAATTCGGGCATCGTCATCTGCTAAACCAAATGCTCTGATACACGCTAAACTTTGAGCGGCAAAAGCTTCGTTTAACTCAATAACATCAATATCTTTTAATTCTAATCCGGCTCTTTTTAGTGCTTTATACGAAGCACCAACCGGACCGATTCCCATAATTCTCGGTTCTACACCTACAACACCGGAACTCACAATTTTAGCTATTGGCTTCAGATTGTATTTTTTTACTGCTTCTTCTGATGCTAAAAACACGGCTGCTGCACCATCATTTAATCCGGATGCATTACCGGCTGTTACAGTTCCGTCTTTTTTGAAAGCCGGTCTTAACTTTGCTAATATTTCTGTTGTCGTATTTGGTCTGACGAACTCATCTTTTTCAAAAAGAACGGCATCACCTTTACGCTGTGGAATTTCGACTGTCATAATTTCTTTAGCCAATCTTCCGTTTTCCTGCGCTTTTGTAGCTTTCATTTGTGAACGATAAGAAAATAAATCCTGATCTTCCCTTGAAATATTGTACAACTCTACCAAATTTTCGGCAGTTATTCCCATTGGGTCAACACCATACATTTCTTTCATTTTCGGGTTTACAAAACGCCATCCGAAGCTTGAATCTTCCATTCTAGAATCGGTTCCAAAAGCTTTAGACGGTTTAGAAACCACTAACGGTCCTCGAGTCATGTGTTCTACCCCGCCGGCAATATAAATATCACCATCACCACAAGCTATAGCTCTGGCTGCATTTACGATAGAAGACATCCCTGATGAGCACAAGCGATTAATTGTTTCACCTGGAATGGTATACGGCAAACCTGCCAATAATAAAGCCATACGCGCTATATTTCGGTTGTCCTCACCTGCCTGGTTATGACAACCTAAAATGACATCTTCAATTTCTTCAACGGGAATCTCAGGATTTCGTTTAACCAATTCTTTGATCACTGTTGCTGCTAAATCATCTGTTCGTACTTGTGATAATCCGCCGCCGAAATTTCCAACGGGAGTACGGATACCATCAATAATATATACGTTTTTATTCATTTTTAATATTTTTAAAGCCTTCATCTTCAGGCAAATTCCATTTTTTTCGCAGAAAGTTAATTCCATAAGAAGTAATCACTGTTATTGCTAATCCTATCAGACAGCCTAAAGCAACACCGGAAAACCTTTCAATAGCTCCCATCCAACTCATGTTGTCCCGTTCGTAGATCAAAACAATGATCAAAGCCACAATTGCTGTACGTACCACATTCATCAATTTAAAAACATAACAAAAAACGATGGATAAAATGATTCCTGTAATGATTATCAAGAAATTAGGTGTTCCTATTAAAAAACAAAGCAGTCCCATTCCCGAACCAATAAAATTGGCTTTGAAACGTTCTATGGCCAATCGTTTAGAATCTTTTGCCTCTGGCGAAATCACCAAAATTATTGACAACAAAGCCCAATACAATTGATGTTCAATGAAATAGATGTATAATTCGTAACCAATCCAAAATCCCAAACAACATCTGAAAATATAGATGGCTAAATCAGAACCTATGCTATGTTTAATTAATTTTTCGAGCATATTTTATATTCGTTTATCTCGATTAAAATTAAGATAATTTTTCTATAAAATTTGCTTCTGTTTTTTGTTTAACTTCTTCTAATGTTGCTCCCGGCATGACTTCGACTAAAGTCAATTGGCCTTCGATATACTTAAATACCGCTAAATCAGTGATTACCATATCTATCGATTCAATTGCTGTTAAAGGCAATTTACAAGTTGGTACAATTTTAGAGGAACCATCTTTGTTGGTATGCGTCATGGTAATGATTAGTTTTTTAGCTCCAGAAGCCAAATCCATAGCACCGCCAACGCCTAACAAAGGTTGTCCCGGAACAGCCCAATTGGCTAAATTAGCCGCTTCATCAGCTTCTAAACCACCCATAACCGCTACATCGATATGTTTTCCTCGGATCATGGCAAATGATTCGGTACTGTCAAAATAACTACTTCCCGGTAAAGCTGTCACCGGAATCTTTCCGGCATTAACCGGATAATCTAAAGCACCTCCACCATCTTTCGGAGCAGGACCAACGCCCAACATTCCGTTTTCAGTGTGTAAAATGATCCCATGTTCCGGTGTAATTAAATCGGCAACCAGAGTAGGAATACCAATTCCCAGATTTACTACATCGCCTTTTTGAAGTTCCTGAAGCGCTCTTTTTGCCACATTCATTCGGCTCTCGCTTACTTTTTTAGAAGAACTTACGGAAGCTGAACTACCTAAATCGTCCAAATGCAGCGTAGCTTGTACTAAGTAATCTACAAAACAACCCGGCGTATGAATTTCGTTAGGATCAATAGAACCTTCCGGTACAATTTCTTCTACCTCTGCAATAACCAAATCAGCAGCTGTTGCCATGGCTCTATTGAAATTTTGTTCAGTCATCCTGTAAACCAAATTTCCGGCAGCATCAGCTTTCCAAGCTCTGATAAAAGCAATATTTCCGCGAATTCCTTCTACAAAAACCTGTTGCACGCCTTTCAATATTTTCGTTTCTTTTCCTTCAGCAATTACCGTTCCGGCAGCCGTTGGTGTAAAAAAACCACCAATTCCGGCTCCACCAGCTCTTAACGCTTCGGCCAAAGTACCTTGCGGAATTAATTCGTATTCCACTTTTCCTTCCTGAGCTGCTTTAACCGCTTCGGGATTACTGGTAAAAAACGAACCTATCATTTTTTTGATTTGTCCGTTACGCAATAATAGACCTCCACCTAAACCAGGTTCACCTACATTATTTCCGATAAAGGTTAAATCTTTCGTATCTGTTTTGGCTAAAGCATGCATTAAGTGCACCGGATTTCCTGTCATTCCGAATCCGCCTTGTAGCAACACATCGCCATTTTTCACCAATTTTGCGGCCTCTTCTAAAGAGATTTGTGGTGTTTTTTTCATTTTCTTAGTTCTTTTATTTTAAAAAATCCAATAGTGCTTGATTAAACTCAGCGGCAGCTTCTACATTGGAAAGATGTGCTGCGTAAAATGCTTTTAATTGCGCATTTGGAATTTGCTCCTGCATAAATTTTCCGTCTTCAACGGTTGTAACTGTATCTTCCGTTCCGCAAATGACTAGGGTAGGAGCTTCAATTTCATGTAATTGTGTTCTGAAATCGGCATCGCGAACCATAGCGCAGTTGGAACAATATCCAGCTACATCCGTTTTAGCGAATACGTCTAAAATAGGTTGGATTTGATCGTAAGAAGATGCCCTGAATTTTTCGGTAAACCATCTTTCGGCAGTTGCCGGAACAATATTGGCCAACCCATTTTCGGAAACGGTTGCAATTCTTTGGTTCCAACCATCAAGTGTTCCAATTTTAGCCGCTGTATTACAAATGATTAATTTTTCAATTCGTTCTTTAGCGTGAATTCCCAACCATTGTCCGATTAATCCGCCCATGGAAAGTCCACAAAAAGCGAATTTTTCAATGTTCAAGAAATCGAGTAGTGCTAAGACATCCTTACCTAATAGTTCCGCAGAATATTCGCCCGAAGTCACTTCACTTTGTCCGTGACCGCGAGTGTCCTGAAACAATAAGTTATACTCCTGAGATAACGCTTCTATCTGAGGGTTCCACATGGAAAAATTGGTTCCTAAAGAATTAGAAAATACCAATGTTTTATCCTTGCCGTTTTGCAAGTATTCGTAGTGGATTTTTGTGTTATTTACTTTAGCAAAAGACATTTTTATTTCTTTTGAAGTTTTTCTTTAATCTGAGTAACTGTTTCACCAGCCATAGCAAAATTATCATCTGGATATTCATGAATTTTTACTACGAAATATTCCTTGGGAGTTCCTGTTACCTCAACCCCAACTTCTACTAATTTTTGAAGCAATTCTCGCTTTTTTTCTTCGCTAATTTTTCCTGATTCAAATGTTATGATTGGCATAATTCTATTTTTTATAAAAGTGTTTCTCTAACAGCATTTGGGTGTTTGCAAAGTGCTTTTACTTTGATGTCCATATATGGAAAAAGGGGTAAAGAGCTGATGATCGCATGCAATTCATCCGGGCTTTCTACTTCTAAAACACTTACGTTAGAATATTGTCCGGCCACACGCCACAAATACTTCCACTTTCCTGATTTTTGCCATTTTTGAGAGGTTTCTTGTTCTCTCTTGATATAATCTTTCAATTTATCTTCATCCCAAGTGGTTGGAATATTTACATCCATTTCGACTAAGAATACCATAACTTTATATTTTTATTATTTTCTTCTGTATTTTTCTAATTTGTCTAAATCTAATTCTAATCCTAAACCAGGACCTGAAGGTAATTTCATAGATGAATCTGTAAATTCAATTCCTTTTTTTACAATGTCATCCGTTAGCAATAAAGGTCCGAAAAGTTCAGTTCCCCAAGACATATTTTTTAATGTACTGAAAGCATGCGCTGAAGCGACTGAACCAATAGTTCCCTCTAAAAGTGTACCTCCATACAAACTGATATCGGCTGCTTCGGCAACGGCTGCTGTTTTCAACACATTGTACAAACCACCTGATTTTCCGATTTTTAAAGCAAAAACATCACCTCCACGTATTTTTGCCAGTTTATACGCATCGGAAGCATCATTCAACGCTTCATCAGCCATAATGGGTACAATAAACATATTGGTTAAACGTGACAGACCTTCAAAATTATCTTTTACAATGGGTTGTTCAATTAAATCAATTCCCGCATCCTGAAGTTTCGCAATTCCAATTTTAGCCGTACTTTCATCCCAAGCTTGGTTTACATCTACGGTAATTTTAATCTCTTCGCCTAAAGCCTTTTTAATAGCCGCTACGTGAGCAATAGAAATTTCCGGAGCTCTCCATCCGATTTTAAGTTTAAATGTGTTGTGGCGACCCATTTTAATTAATTCCTGAGCCTCTTCAATATCTTTTCCTGTATCACCACTAGCCAACGCCCAAAGTACCGGTAAACGGTCTGTATTGGCTCCGCCTAATAACGTAGCTACAGAAACGCCTAATCTTTTACCTTGAGCGTCTAACAAAGCTGTTTCGACCGCTGATTTTACAATTCGGTTTCCGCGGATGCTTTTTTCCAACACATACATGATTTGGTGAATATTGGTCGCATCTTTTCCGATTAAAAGAGGAGCAAAGTAGGTATCAAAATTCAGCTTCATGCTTTCCGGAGATTCTTCGCCGTAGCTTAATCCTCCGATAGTTGTGGCTTCACCGATTCCTTCTATTCCATCACTACAGAAAAAACGTAGGATAACCATAGCTTGATTACGCATTACCGTCATGGATAAATGATGCGGTCTTATTGTAGGTAAATCTACGATTATGGCTTCTACTTTCTGAATGGTTATATTTGACATATTCTTTTTAATTTTTTTAAATCCCGTAAAGTTACTAATTGATTCAGGTTCAAAAATTATACTTTTCTTATTTTTATTGGATGAATCTAATCCGTGTGATTAGTGCGCTTCTTTAAACTTTGACAGCCTATGTAATGATAACACTACTACAATCAAATAGATAGCAGCCATACTCATTGCAATTACATAACCATTGTAATTATTTCGAATGGCAAAGAAAAAAACACTTCCGATTACACTTATTCCTAATGCTGAAGAAAATTGCTGAACCGTTACATAAACACCTCCAGCGGCAGCGGCATGTTCCACGGGAATCTTTTTCAAGGCATAATTCAAAATGGAAGGTAAAAGTGTTCCTTGTCCTAAACCATAAATAAACATAAAAAACGGAATCAGGAAAATATTTTCTTTACTGTCTAATGTAAGCAATTGTAATACAATGGAAAGAATCATTAAAATTCCGCCACCAATTAAAAGTTTAATTCCATATTTCGCTAAGAAACGAAATGCTATTAAAGACGAAATTAGAAAACCTACACCATTAAATGAAAAATATCGACTTGCTGTTAAAGCATCGATATGTAAAACCCTTTGGAACTGAATTGCACACATTAACAAATACGAATTATGTGCTCCCCAAAAAAACAAGGCTATTACTAAAATTAAATTGAAACTTCGTATTTTAAATAGACTAGTAGTAAGCAATGGGTTTAATTGTTGAATGGTTTTTTTGTGCTGATTTTTTCCAAAGAAAAACAAGAGTAAAAACGCAGACAACAACAAAGAAACTAACGTTATTGAAAAACCGGTTTCGGGAATAGTGGTTAAACTGTAAATCAAAGCTGAAAGCGAGACGGTTAATAACAGAACTCCTGAAAGATCAAATCGCTCTTCACTTTTTTGTTTGGTTTCTTGCAGGCTGAACCAAGCCAAAGCTAAAGTAATGATCCCTAAAGGCACGTTGATTAAAAAAATCAAGCGCCAGCTTTCTTCAATGAAGTTTGATGCTACAAAATAGCCCCCTAAAAATTGCCCGATAATAGACGCGATTCCTAGAGTAACGCCATAATAACCAAAAGCTCTAGTTCTTTCATTGGGTTCTCTAAACGCCACTTGAATCATGGTCAAGGTCTGCGGTACCATAAAAGCAGCAGAAATCCCTTGAATAAAACGGAAGGTAATAAGTTGCCAAATGGTTCCTGCCAACCCACACATGGCCGAACTAAACGTAAAGACCAGCATACTCCACAAGAACATTTTTTTGCGTCCGTAAAAATCTCCCGCTCTTCCGCCTGTTATCAAAAAAACGCAATACCCTACTAAATAAGAACTTA
This sequence comes from Flavobacterium sediminis, assembly GCF_003148385.1. Lineage (NCBI taxonomy): Bacteria > Pseudomonadati > Bacteroidota > Flavobacteriia > Flavobacteriales > Flavobacteriaceae > Flavobacterium > Flavobacterium sediminis. The sequence goes on from NZ_CP029463.1 coordinate 1,501,483, forward strand.
TTACCAGCTCCGTATGACTATCGGTCGCTGTGAATTGCGCCCTGATTGCCGGTAGAGCCATGTTTACAATGTAAACATCTACCACAGTTAATAAGGGCGACATTAATATCACAGCAAGAGAAATCCATTTATTTTGTAGCATCAAACTATGTTTTAAAAATTGAATGTAGTTGCAAAAATTATTCTGGAATTTGCCACATCACTTAAATTTGTAACGGCTCTTCCTCTGTTATCAGCATCTCCCCATTCAGCCATAGAATATTCAAACTCCAAACCAAATTTTAATTTGTTCAACACATACTCTAGTCTTGGCGCAACGCGATAGATATAATTAATGGTTCTTGCTCCGGCTCCGGCTCCAATTCCGCTAACAACTGCCGAAAATCCGTAAGCTTGTGCCGTAACCGTTGGGTCACTATTAGATTTGTCAACACCATTGTTTTTACTGTATCCAGCAAAGAAACCCGGCACCAATCTTTTATTCGTTTTAGCTGTAAAATCAATCCAATATGCCTGAGTATTCATCGTTTGATAGGTTTCTAAACTGCCATCAGGCTTGGTAAAGCCAACAAAACCTCCTAACATAATGAAAGATGCTGCATTTTGAGCCAAAGTAGCTTCTGATTTAAGCGTAAAATGTTTTGTATCCCATCTTGAATACAACATTCCGGTTACACTATTCAGTCTTTCGTTAGAATATAATCCTAAAGTTCCTGAACTTGTTTTCGGGCGAATGTTTTCATAATGTCCGGCTAAACCAATGATAAAATTATCTGTTTTATAATTGAATTGTAAATGCCCTGCCGGAACACCACTATTTGTATAGGGTTCTGTATTTGCAGTGAAATCACGTTGTGAAATTGCCGCAACAATCATATTGAAATGATTTCCTAATTTTTGTGTTAAACGGATTTGCGGATTCCTGTTATAAGGCATATACGGCGCTCCACCACTGAAGTTTACCGTTCCGGGGAAAATTTCAGGAATTGTTAACGGATGCCAAAACTGTCCTGCTCCGATTTGTGTTTTTTTCCAATTTAAGGTAATCCAAGCATGGCGCAAACGAAATTCATTGATTCCTCCTTCGGCATTACCAAAATAATCTCCTTCTAAAACTCCGTTTAATTTTGCTCCAAAAACATCAGGTCCTTTGATTTTTACACCCATTCTGGAAAGAATTGACAACATTTGAAATTGTGATGCCGAATTGATGTCTTCACCATTAGCATCATATTTTCTGTCTTTGGCCCACATTACAACAGCCGCTTCTCTCACATCTACTGTTTGTCTTGAGTCTAACATCGCATCGTGACGGATAAATCCATAAAATTTTAGGTTAACATCACGCTCTTTTAAATACGCATCTACAGCGTTTTGTATTTTTTTATTTTCAGCTATTGAATCTAGTTCTATGTTTTGGGAAAAGCAAAAGCCTCCTGTGAACATTAACAAAATGCTAATGCTCTTCAATATATTTTTTCTCATTTTTGATTAGTTCTTTATTTATTTTTGATTAACCCAAGTCGCCTCCCGACACCGGAAGTGTAATTCCGGTGATATAAGAAGCTTCGTCAGAAGCTAAGAATAAAATAGCTCCAACTTGCTCTTCAATAGTACCATAACGTTTCATTAAGGTAGAATCAACCGTTTGATCTATAATTTGTTGGTACCAATTTTTCTCGTTTTCCGATTGTTCATTTGGATTACGCGGAATTATTCTTGGTGGAGCTTCCGTTCCTCCGGTGGCAATTCCGTTTACCCTAATATTTTTGGTTGCATTTTCAAAAGCTAATGACGCTGTAATAGCATTCACTCCGCCTTTTGCTGCAGCATAAGGAACACGATTGATACTTCTTGTAGCTATAGAAGAAATATTGACAATAGCTCCAGAATTTTGTTCAAGCATATAAGGTAGAACCGCATGACATCCCCAAAGTGTCGGAAATAAAGAACGTTTGATTTCTTTTTCAATTTCATCTACTTTGTAATGTTCGTAAGGTTTTGCCCAAATAGTGCCTCCTACGTTGTTGATTAAAACATCAATTCTATTGAAAGTAGCTTTAACCTCTTTGAATGTCGCAACAAAATTTTCATACACTTCTAAATCGGCAACAATTCCTATTGCTTCGCCGCCTAAAGCCTTAATTTCATTAACAACTTCGTACACAATTTCAGAACGGTCTACCAATGCTACTTGAGCCCCTTCTTGAGCCGCTCTAACAGCCACTCCTTTACCAATTCCTTGACCTGCACCGGTTACTACAATAGTTTTATTCTGGAAACGATTGGGAAAAAATTTGTTCATTTTTGTAAAAAATAGGTTCTATAATTATCCTAATTTGGGTTCTGTTTGAAGTTCAACTTGTGAAGTTACTTTGTTAACGTAAGCATATTTTAGACTTACAAAACAAATAGCCAAAGCACCGATAGCTCCTGGAATAGCGAAAATCATGAAATTTGCTTCGAATGGTAATCCCATACTCAATAACGCTCCTCCAAGAATTGGTCCTGCCATTCCTCCAAGTCTACCTACACCTGAAGCCCAACCAATTCCTGTTGAACGAATGTCCATAGGGTAGAATTGTGCTACATAAGCATATAATAAAATTTGTGTTCCAATTGTAGTGGCACCTGCCATTCCGATTAGTAAATAAAGAACAAAAGTATTGCTCTTGAAACCTAACAAACTCAACGAAATTGCAGCTAGCGACAAGAAGATGATCAAAACTTTTCTCAAGTGAAATTTATCACCTAACCATCCGCCGCCAATGGCACCAATCATCGCTCCAACATTTAACGCTAATAAGAATGATAAACTAGATCCTAATGGATATCCCGCTTGATTCATCAATTTTGGTAACCAAGAATTTAATCCGTAAACCATTAACAAACACATAAAAAATGCTATCCAGAACATTACAGTACTGATACCTCTTTTATTTTTGAAAAGTTGTACTAAACTTGCTCCCGGAACTTTTTCAGGTGTTTCAAAAGTTACTTTTTCATTGGCAGCAATAGCATTTGGGTCAATTTTTGAAACGATTTTTGAAGCTTCTTCATTTTTACCACTTCTCACTAAAAATCCTAAAGAATCTGGGAGATATTTTAAAATAATAGGCAATAAAACTAGTGGAATTGCACCTACATAGAATACAGATTGCCAGCCGAAACTAGGCAAAAGCAACATTCCTAAACCTGCAGAAAGCATTCCACCTACTGCATAGCCACTAAACATTATTGTTGTTAACAAAGAACGCATCTTTTTAGGTGCATATTCTGTGATTAATGCAACGGCATTAGGCATTAAACCACCAATTCCTAAACCTGCTATAAATCGGCTTAATCCAAACTGGAATGGCTCAACTGCTAAAGTACTCACTAAAGTAAATACGCTAAAAAGAACCAAACAAATTATAATCGATTTTTTTCGACCAATTTTATCAGCTAATGGTCCGAAAATAAGTGCCCCGAACATCATGCCGAATAAGGCATAACTTCCTAAAGTCCCGGCTTCCATCGGTGTTAGGTTCCATTCTTTCATCAAAATGGGTAAAACCACACCGTAAATGACTAAATCATACACATCAAAAATGATGATTAAAAAACACCAGAAAAGTACTTTCCAGTGAAAACTTCCGAATCGAGCGTCGTCGATTACCTGTTGAATGTTGATAGTTCTCATGAGTTTTATTTAATTTTTGGTTGTTACGTTATTGGGTTAGTTTTTGTTTTTTGGTTAGTTTTAGGTGGTAACAGCGTGGCCTGTCGGTAAAAATTTTTCTAAATAGAAATTGCTGTATTGAATTCCTTCTGTTGCTAATGATTCTTTAACGGCTTCCACCATAGGATTGGGTCCGCAGATGTAGATATCATAATCGTTTTCCGTTAAATTGTCCTTGGTAATCCATTGGGTAACAAATCCTTTTGGAAAACGAGATGATTCTTGTCCAGAAACACAACACTCAAAGTTGAAATTTAGTTTCGATTGGAACTCTTTTAATCGATCTATTTCCACTAAATTTTCTTCTGTTGTAGCTCCGTAGTATAGTGTAATTGGATTGGAATTTCCTTCGGCTGCTAAGCTTTCCAGCATGGCTAAAAATGGTGCAATTCCTGTTCCACCTGCAAAAAATAAAGTTGGTTTTTCAATTTGTCGCAAATAAAAACTTCCTAAAGGTCCGGTTACATTCAATGATGCGCCTACTTGAGCTTCATTTTTTAAATATTCGCTCATTAAACCATTGGGAACCATTCGAATTAAAAATTCTAATTCATTTTGGCTACCTTTATTTGCAAAAGAGTAGGAGCGCGTTTGTTCACTTCCCGGAACTTCAATATTTACATATTGTCCTGCTAAAAATTCTAGAGTAGCATTATCAGGCAATTGTACTTTTAACTGAACGATTTCGGGAGATAAATAGTTAACGGCTGAAATTGTAGTAGCAAAAGTTTGTGTTTCTACCTTACAAGCTGTTGAGCTGGCAAAAATTTCAATAATCATATCCGATTCCGGAGTCATTTGGCAAGCCAAACCAAAGCCTTGAGCTGCTTCTTCATCAGTTAAGGCTTCATCAATGTAATCGCCTCCGTCATAACTTCCTGATTTTACTTTGCACTTGCATGTTCCACAAGCTCCGTCTGCACAATCTAATGGAATATTAATTCTATTGCGATAGGCTGCATCGGATACTTTTTCATTCGGTAAACCTTCAATTATCTTGGTTACACCATCCTCAAAATTTAAAGCAATTCTTGACATAATTTTAAATATGATAAACGTCTAAAACCTGACGTATGTAATCGTTTTTGACTACAACTTTTTTGTTAGTAATTAAAAAGGAATCTTCTGTTTTTTGTAGTGTGTAGTTACTAGTTCCAAAATAAACATCTGTTGTTTTATAACGGAACGAGTAAGTATGCCAGTTAAAACGAACTTTTACTTCGCCATCGTTTTCTTCTACGATTTCGACATTTGTAATATTGTGAGAAGTTCTGGGTTCAGGCATTGAGGCAGAAGAGCGCTCCGTTTTGATACGGAAAACACGATCTTCCAATCCACCGCGATTAGGATAATAAATCAATGAAATCTCGGATTGAAAATCAGTAGTGGTTTCATCTTCATCTGTCCAAGCCGGCATCCAATACACAGCATCTTCATGGTAACATTCTAACCAATTTTCCCACTCTCTATCATCTAAAAAACGAGCTTCTTTATATAAAAAAGCAGTTATTTTTTCAAAATTTGTCATTTTAAATTCTAATTAATTAAACTAATTCTTCTTTAGAAACACCTTTAATCAAAGTTTCTTTCCAGTATTCATGTTGCGAAACAAACAAACCTTCGTCTTCCGATTTAATTCCACTTATTACCGGATTAATTCCCATTTTTTCAGCGTGATCATCTGGTCCGTAAACCCAATGTGTTGCACCGCGACTCATGTCGTTATAAGGCAATTCAGTAGATTCGTATGCAATTTGACATGAACGGAATTCCTCTAAATCATCGGGAGTTCCCATACCGGTTACGTTGAAGAAATCTTCGTATTGACGAATTCGGGTTGAACGTTCTTCTTTGCTTTCGCCTTTTACACCGAAACAATAAATAGTAATTTCAGTTTCATTCACTGAAATTGGTCGAACTACACGAATTTGAGTAGAAAACTGATCCATAATGAACACATTAGGATAAACCCCTAAATTGCGTGTCATTGTTAGCATAAATCCAGCTTTTTCTTCACCGAATTCTGCGATTAAACGATCTTTTTGTTTGTAGATAGGACTTACTTCCGGATTTAATTTGGTTGTCCAAAGCAATATATGACCGTTTTTAAAGCCATATCCGCCCGCTCTGGGCGATTTACTCCATCCGTTGGCATCAACTGCCTTTGTACCTTCTTTTTCGTAATTACGGCGCGCCATTGTGGCTACATAATTCCAGTGTACTGATGAAACGTGGTAACCATCGGCACCATTTTCCATTTGCAACTTCCAATTTCCGTTGTAAGTATATTGCGATGAACCGTTTAACACTTCTAAACCTTCCGGAGCTTGATCTACAATATGATCGATAATTAAAGTCGTGTCATTAAGATATTCTTTTAAAGAAACTACATCAGGATTTAAGGAACCAAAAATGAAACCTCTATACGATTCTAAACGTGCAATTTTTTTTAGATCGTGAGAACCTTCGCAGTTAAATTGTTCCGGATATCCGCCTGCCTTGGAATCTTTTACTTTTAGTAGTTTTCCTGAATTGTTGAATGTCCAACCATGAAACGGACATGTAAAAGAGGATTTATTTCCTTTTCTGTAGCGGCACAGTTGTGCTCCTTTGTGTGAACAGGAATTGATAAGTCCGTGTAATTGTCCTTCTTTATCGCGAGTAATTACAACCGATTGACGACCAATAGTTGTTGTATAATAGTCGTTTGCATTAGCTACTTGTGATTCGTGTGCTAAATACACCCAATTATTCTCGTAGATGTATTTCATTTCAAGTTCAAATAATTCAGGATCTGTAAAAGCTTTTCGGTTGTGCTGATACTTTCCGTTTTCTTTATCGTGAATTAATAAAGAATCGATATAATTTACTGTGTTTTGTTCCATAATTACTTCATTTTAGGCAATAGAAATCCTCCTCTGGAATAGAGTTTTTTAAAAGATTTAAAATAATTTGGTGATTACTTGTTAAGAAGAGAAAAAAACCGTGTTGTTATAGAAAACACGGTTTTCATGTAGTTTATTATGCTGTAACAATAGCTGCTCTGGTTCTGTGGTTTTCACCCGGAGCTATTTTTGTAGAGTCATGAACCATGTTAAAATCGAAATCGATAGAAGCAAATGCTTCGTCTTTTCCTAAAGCTTTCGCTTGTTCTGCAGTATAGTGTGTGATTGGCGGAACCAATTCTTCTCTATCTGCAAAAGCAAAATCCTGACCTAATAACGGATCTCCGTCAATATTGATCTGCGTTGTTAATTTTCTGTAGTTAGGAGCAGTTACAAAGAAGTGGATATGTGCCGGACGAGAACCGTGACGACCTAACCATTTCATTAAATTATCGGTACAACCATTCGGAGGACAGCTATATCCTACAGGTAAGAATGATTTGAATTGGTATCTTCCGTCTTTTCCTGTACGAATAGCTCTTCGTAAGTTAAATTCAGATTGTGTGGAATCAAAATACGAATACAATCCTTTTAAGTTACAATGCCAAACTTCTACTAAGGCACCTTCAACAGGATTTCCTTCTTCGTCAACTACAGTACCTTGCATGTACAATGTTTCATCACCTTGATTCGGTTCATTTTCTAATTCAGCATAGCTTAATGACTCCGGTGAACCGGCAACATATAACGGACCTTCGATAGTACGAGGTGTTTTTAAATGAACACCTGCTTGCTCGTCTTCCCAGTCCATTCTTACATCAATAAAGTGCTCAATTCCTAAACCTGCAAATACAAGCCCCCATTCGTTGTTTTTTCCTGTTTGAGTTAGCCAATCACACGCATGCCACATTTCTTCTGAAGTGATATTCAAATCGTCCATGGCATAAAATAAATCTCTCAACAAACGAGCTACAATTTCTTTTACACGCGGGTTACCTTCTCCATTTTTTTCCTGAGATTGAATTCTATTCAATACTTCATCGATTAACTCTCTAGTCATAATTTCTGATTTTTTAATTAATAGTAAGTTTTTATATAATAAAAGAGCGAATTATTAATTTGATAATATTCCTCAAATCTTAATATGTATTATTTATTTTTTTATACATATTTTTTAGTTATATGCAAATTTTGCATTTATTTGGAGCAAAAAATTATGTTTTTAAATAAAAAATAGGACAAATCGATTTTTTTTACACTTTAAATAAAAAAAAATAGCATTTTTTACGTTTTCAAACGTTATAGTAACCCAAAAAAGGGGACTTTTGAATAGAACTGAAAAATATAAATCAATTTGAGAAGAAGTTAAGAAACTGATTTATACAGTCTTTAAAGAAAGAAAAGATTTAAGAGTAATATATTGATAAGAAATTATTTAGCACCTATTGAAGCTCGGTATTCTTTTGGAGTCATCCCCGTTTTCTTTTTAAATAACCGAGTTAAATAACCAGGATCGTTTAGCTCAATTTTATAAGCGACATCAGATATAGATAACTCAAAATCAGCTAACATTTTTTTGATCTCATCAATGTAATATTCAATAATAATATCTTTAGGTGATTGACCGGAAACTTCTCTGCAGATCTTATTTAAATAGCCGGCAGATATATCTAAAAGTGAGGCATATTCTTCTACACCGAATTTGAATGAATTCTTCTCCCTAATTAACTGTAAGAATCTTCTGTAAAATAAAGTAAATTTATTATCTTGAATTTGTATCGATAATTTAGAAGTTGTAGGGATCCTATACAATCGTAACAATAACATTCCTACCAGATATTGCAATGCGTGTTGTTTTGCCGGTAAATCGCTATGGTATTCATAAATACACTTGTGCAAAGTATTATAAGCATCACTAATTAACTTGTCTTCAGCATCATACTTAAAAATATGTACTTCATCCATTCTGATAATTATATCAGCATCCAACTTAAGCATGTTTTCCATACTCTTATCATGCAACGAAATAACCCAACCTTTTACATCGGGATGCATTTTAAAACCATGAACAATATTTTTAGGAATGGTTAAAAAAGAAATACCTTCAATTAATTCGGAGCCATCATTAATCAAAAACTCAACAGAACCTTCTTCAATGAGAAAAATTTGAAAAAGGTTACTATGAACATGTGGCTTAATAAGCCATTCATGTCTTTTTCCTGTTGCTTCGAAAGAACCGATATGGATTGTTTCCCGAACCATGTTAATGGAATCGTCCCCATAGATACCTTTAAAAAAAAGTTTTTCTTCCGAATTCATAAAATTTCAAGTTTAAACAAAAATAAGAATAAACTATTAAAACAGCAAAAAGATAGTTTTTTGTTATAAAAACCGACTTAAATAAATCGATTTTGATTGATTTTTATATTTTTTGAATGGTTTTATGTATTTTTACATTTAAAACACTTTAAAAATGCCTTAAAATAAGTTTTAGTTGTTTTTTAAGACGTAAATGTGTGATGAAAATTCCTTTTTAAAGATTCCATATACATTTGAAGCAAAACCGATATAAAATGCTTTGACCGGATTCATTTTTCCGCTTTTATATTTTTCTGACAATAAGCTCACATAAAAACTATCAAACCACATCGGTTTAATTTTTAATAACCCGATATTTTTCTCAGAAAACATTTTTCGGATCGATGTTGCTGAAAAATGCCAAAGGTGACGAGGAACATCATAGGCTGCCCAAAATTCTTTGTAATGCTTGGCATCATACGATTTGTAATTAGGAACTGCTATCACAATAATTCCTCCCGGTTTACAAATTCGTTTCAATTGTTCTAATTGATAATCCAAATCCGGAACGTGTTCCAAAACATGCCACATAGTAATCACATCATAACTCTGATCCGGAATGAGTTTTAAATTTTCTCCAAACGGAATTCCTTTACTCTTTGCAATTGTTTTTGCTTTTTTATTCGGTTCCAAACCTAAAACATGCCATCCTTGTTTTTGAGCAGCAACTAAAAAATCTCCTGTTCCGGCACCGATGTCCAATAAAGCTCCTTTTGTTGCAAAATTCGAAATTAATTGCACTTTGCTTTGAATGGCATATTTTTTTACTCTTTGGTATATTTTTTCAAAAAATGTGCGTGAACCATCCGTATGTGAAATATAATCTTCACTTTCATAATAAGAAGGCAATTGCTCTAATGATGGAGTAGGAGTGGTTTTTAAAATTCCATACTCAACATTTTCTAACAAAGAAAAAGATTCTCCGGAAACCGAAAAATCTTTTACGTTTATGTAAATATTGTTTTCTTTGAATATCATTCTTTTATTCCTTTATGTGACTTCTCGACTTCGCTTAAAGTGACAAAATTAAATTGTAAGATTAAATGTTTCACGTGAAACAATTTTAAAAAATAGAATCAAAAGGAAAGCATAAAATATTTCTTTTGTTTCTTCTTTACTCTTTTCTCTCTAAAATTATCTTCCCATATAAATCAACAGCACTGAAATATCACTTGGTGACACACCACTAATACGTGATGCTTGTGCAATTGTTTTAGGTCTTATTTTATTTAACTTTTGTTTTGCTTCTATTGAAATAGATCTAATCTTATCAAAATCGAAATTATCAGGAATAGTTACATCTTCTAATCGATTCAATTTATCAGCATGATTTTTTTCCTTTTCAATATAACCTGAATATTTGACCTGAATTTCTGCTTGTTCTACAATTTCGTTATCTAAATGATGTTCGTTAATATATTCACTTACCTTTTCGAATTTTTTAAAATCTTCTAATTCTAATTGCGGACGCGAAAATACTTTAAACATTTTATCTGGCTGCGCCATCGGAGAAGATCCTTTTGCTTCTAAAATAGGATTAGCTTCTTCCGGTTTTACACTGGTCTCTCTAAAAAACTGAAGAAATGCTTCCGATTTAACCATTTTTTCTTCCATACGCTCCATACGTTCTTGTTTTGCTAAGCCTATGGCATATCCTTTAGGAGTTAAACGTAAATCTGCATTATCCTGGCGCAATAAGGTTCTGTATTCTGCGCGAGAGGTGAACATACGATACGGTTCTTCTGTTCCTTTAGTTATCAGGTCATCAATAAGAACACCAATATACGCTTCGTCACGTTTTAAAATTAACGGCTCTTCTTCTTTCACTTTTAATGCCGCATTAATCCCGGCCATTAAACCTTGAGAAGCTGCTTCTTCATAACCTGTGGTTCCGTTAATTTGTCCGGCGAAATATAGACCTTCGACCAATTTGGTTTCTAAAGTATGTTTTAACTGCGTAGGAGGGAAGTAGTCATACTCAATAGCATAACCCGGGCGGAAGAATTTTACATTTTCAAATCCTGCGACCGAACGCAAAGCATTGAATTGAACATCTTCCGGTAAAGAAGTAGAAAAACCATTTACATAGACTTCAACTGTATGCCATCCTTCCGGTTCTACAAAAAGTTGGTGACGATCTTTATCTGCAAAACGATTAATCTTATCTTCAATTGAAGGACAATAACGTGGTCCAATACTTTTTATTCGTCCGTTAAACATCGGACTACGATCGAACCCTTCACGCAACAAATCATGTACTTCAGGAGATGTATAGGTCATCCAACACGAACGTTGTTCTTTTAAAGGTTGTGTTTGATTAGAATAGGAGAACTTTTGAGGATTCACATCACCGGGCTGTTCAATCATTTTAGAATAATCTAAAGAACGTCCATCCACACGTGGCGGCGTTCCGGTTTTCATTCGCCCGGATTCAAAACCTAAATTCACTAGATCTTCTGTAATTCCGTAAGAAGCACTTTCTCCGGCACGGCCACCTCCGAATTGTTTTTCTCCGATATGGATCAAACCATTCAAAAAAGTCCCATTGGTCAACACAACCGTCTTTCCTTTTATTTGTAATCCTAAGCCGGTTTTCACTCCGACTAACTTTCCATTCTCGGTTAAAATACCGGAAACCATTTCCTGATAAAAATCTAAATTAGGTGTTTGCTCTAACATCAATCTCCATTCTTCAGAAAAACGCATTCTATCACTTTGGCATCTTGGGGACCACATAGCAGGGCCTTTTGAAACGTTCAACATTTTGAATTGGATTGCAGTTTTATCAGAAACAATTCCTGAATAACCACCCAACGCATCAATCTCACGAACGATTTGTCCTTTTGCGATTCCACCCATAGCAGGATTACAAGACATTTGAGCTATGTTTTGCAAATTCATAGTAACCAATAAGGTTTTACAACCCATATTGGCAGCTGCAGCTGCAGCTTCACATCCTGCGTGACCTGCACCTACAACTATAACATCATATTGATCTTGAAATAAACTCACTTTAAATATGAATTTTAATTATTTTTTTAGTTGTTCCACGTGGAACAACTAAACCTAAAATTTATTTTTCTTACTAACGTTCCACGTGGAACGTTTAGAATTTTAAAACTTCTTTTTTATTCCATAAGAAAAAAAGAATAAAGAAGCGACTTAATGTTTCACGTGGAACATTACTATTTTTTCTTCTTCTTTAGCTCTCATTAATTGCTCATCAGCTTCAGACTTATCTTTATAACCACAATAATGTAAAACACCATGAGCCATTACTCTTTTTAGCTCTTCAGAAAAGGGAACCTCGAAATCCTTGGCATTATCTTTTACACGCTCAATAGAAAGAAAAATATCACCACTAATAATATCCCCTTCTGTATAATCAAAACTAATAATATCAGTTAATGTATCGTGGTTTAAATATTGCATATTGATCTGATGCAAATACTCATCATTACAAAATATATAATTGATTTCGCCAAGAGTTTTTCCTTCAGATTCAACAACAGACTCAATCCACTCTGAATATAAATCTTCATTTTCTAAAGCAAAATCAATTTCGTAGTTAAAACTAATCATGTTGGTTAAAATAATTTTGAACCTTTTTATTATAATTCGGGTGCAAAGGTAGTGTTTGTCTGTTTAAAATTTCAATACTATTCAAATAATCTTTCACGGTGTCGGGCAAAGCTTTAGACGTGCCATTGAAAACCTCTTTATTGGTGTTAGATTTTCTCTTATTATCCTCTCCTTGTTGCTGAATAGCTTTTTCTAATTTTAATAATTCATGATTCAGATTCAACATCTTTTGTAACGTTTCATTTTTAAAACCTTTATTCAACAACTGCTTTTCAATATCTTTCATCTTATCTAATGCAGACTGACCTAACCCTGTATTCCCCTCTTTTTCTAAAGCCTGTTGCAAAGCATTACGCAATTGTTGTTGTTGTTTTAATATCTCTAAAATTTCACCGGCTTTTCCTTCGCTTGTCCCGTTGTCACCATTCTGTTGACCACTATTTCCCTGACCCCTTTCACTGCCACCTTCATTACCGCTCTCTTTACCTTTTTCACTTCCTTTCTCTTTTCCTTTACCCATTCCTTCTTCCATTTTACCACCCAACTCTTGTTGCTGTTTGATAATATCCGGAAGTTGCATACCACCGCCGGAACCTTTACCAGGTTGCGGTTTACCCTGACCCTGACCGGACATTTGCATCTGCATTTGCATCATCATATTACTTTGGATATTACTCAATAGATCAGCAAGCGTGTTAGCAGCAGTTAAAGTATATTGCTGGTGTCCTTTTCCTTTGTAAAAATTATTTTCAGATAGGGTAGAAAGGGCGTGATCTAAATTATAATGAACATTTCCTACCTCATTCAAAACAACTTCTGAGATCATAGGATTTCTTTTGGCTACAGCAAAAATACTATCATCAATGTGCTTGAACTGTATCTTTAAATTTTGCTGCTCCTTTAAAATTTTATTGAATTGTAAAGATGATGATTGTGCATGATCAGTGGTTTCTAGCAAATCCTCCTGGTTAAAAGAAAAAGCTAATAAATTATCCAAGATCTGACGTAATGCTCTTATATCTTCCTGCATCTGCATTGAATTTCCAGCATCAAGAGAATTCATCATTTGACTACTCATTTCCTTCATTTTTTGCCCTGCTGATTTCTGACTGGACTGCGCTTTTTGAGTATTCTTTTTTTGAAGTTGGTCCGACGCCTTATCCAAATCGTTATCAATATCCTTTTCTTCACTATCAGTATCAGGTATATCTAAAGGAGACTCCAATTCATTATTTTCCTTTTCTAATTGATTTAATTCTTCCTTAATTTGATCGAACTCCTGATTGATTTTATCTTGTTCTTCTTTGGTATTTTTCTCTTGATTCTCTTTTGCAAGTTCTTCTTGCTTATCTCCCAGTTGATCTAATTTTTCTGCAATTTGTTTAGCCTTTTCTTCAGCATAATATCGCTTAGTTAATTCTACTAATTGCTCTAAACTCATTTGCTGATTCTTTGCATTTTGCTTTAATTGATCTGCTTTTTTAAATAAATCTTCTTTCTGTAATTTCTCTGTTAGTTTCTCTAACTCTTCCAGAAGCTTTTCATTCTTTTCAGATTCTTTTTGAAACTCATCTAAACGCCGTTCTAATTCTTTGTTTTCGGGTGAATCTTCTTTCTTAAAATCCTTAATGTTTTCCTCTAATTTTTTTGAGAATTCTTTCATCATTTCTTCCTGTCTTTGTTGCTTAGAAATGAAGTCTTTTATTTTCTTTTGATCTGAAAAATTTAAAGATGATTTTTCCTTATTCAGACGTTCTAAATCGTTCATCTTTTCTAATTGTTTCTCTTGATCCTGTAAAGATTTTTCTAATGCATTAATATTCTCCTGTTGATTTTTTAGTAAAATATCATCTTTTTCATTGGAAGTTAACTCATAATGCTTAAAAATATTAGATTTAGCACTTTTATTACCATTAACTATATCATTATCAAATACTTCGAAATAATATTCATAAGAAATACCAGGTTCTAATTTTAAACCTGACGGAAAAGTGTAAACAAAGCGATCATATAAACCTTTTTGCAATGGGAGAATAGCTTTTCTTAGTTTTTCTTTATCATCCTTATCGTAAAAAACTACTTGTAATTTCGATAAACCATAATCATCAGAAACTTGGCCAATGATCATTTCAGAATTAACTTTTAAACTATCAGGAGCAAAATTAGCATTGATAACCGGATGCAGATCTTTTACCACATCAATAGAATACACTAATTTTTCATAAGCTTTTAACTGTGCATTAGATGTTACTATTTGGTATTCTAAAGGGTTTTTGATTACTTTGGAATACGAAAATACCTTCTCGTTTAACTGAAAAGCAAAGGTCTTACCATTATCAACAAAATCAATCTCGGTAGTAGCCTGTGCCGAAATATCCCAATTAATCTTTGTTCCTTCCGGAACAATAATATTTCCTGTTCCAGTAACTGTTTCACTTGCTCTATCAAGATAACTAGGAAAGATCAGTTTCATACTAAAATTTGAAATAGTTGGAACATCTACAACTTGTAAAACATATTGCTCAGAAACCACTTCATTGGAAATCAATTGGAATTCTACATTATGCAAAACATTATCTAAATTATATTGAAATTTACCCGGAGAAACTGTTTCCATAAAATAGTTCTCATTACCAATCCTTATCTTAACATTCTCAGGAATAACTTTCCCTTGCGCAATGACAATTAAAGTAAAATTATCGTGTTGTTGAACAACTAAATTTTTATTCAAAATATCAAAATGAAATGGAGCAGGGGAGTGTAAGCCGTTTCATAATGCACTACACGTGATAAACTATTTTCAATTACCGAAGAATTTCCGGTAATAAAAAACAGAAGCAAAACAATGATCGGTATCAGAGCGTAAGGCAAATACTTCCTGTTTTTAGAAAGATCAACAGCATTGGAAAAAGGAATAGGCTGTAAAGCATTAGCCTTTTGATCGATCGAAGCCAATAACAATTCTGATCGCTGAGCAGCATCTGAAAGTTGTAAAAAATTCAACAGTTTATCGCCTACATCAGAAAAATGATTTCCAATTATTTTTGAAGCTTCTGTGTAATCAATTCCCTTTTGTAATTTAAAGAGTTTGAAGAGCGGCAAAATAATAAACTTGACCAACAAAAAAACTTCGACAACAATAAAAAGCCAAAATAAAATAGTACGTCCAGAAGTAGAAAGCCATAAAAAATGTTCCACGAGCAACGTAAATAAAAAGTATAAAAGTCCTAAAGCCACAAAAAGTAAAGTTCCTTTTATGATCTCATTCGTATAATACTTCTTAATGAAAGCCTCTAATTTACTGTAAATGATTGATTTTGTTTCCAAGGTTCTTTTGCATTTGCATTTAACCAATAAAAGTACAATTTATTTTTACATAGGGCAATAGCTAAAATTTATAGAGAAACTAATCATAAGAGCCTAAATTTTAACTGTGTATCGTATCTTTGCAGCGAAATTGAATCAAAAAAAGAATCAAATACTAAACTATGTCAAAACCAGTTAGAGTTCGTTTTGCTCCAAGTCCTACAGGTCCTTTACATATCGGAGGAGTTCGCACAGCTTTATTTAATTATTTATTTGCCAAAAAAATGGCGGAACTTTTTATTTAAGAATTGAAGATACTGATCAAACTCGATTTGTTCCGGGTGCTGAAGCTTATATTTTTGAAGCATTGGAATGGCTAGGAATTGCTCCTGATGAAACCGTTGGAAAAAATGAAAAATTCGGTCCGTACAGACAAAGTGAACGCAAGGCCATGTATAAAGAATATGCAGAACAATTAATTACAAATGGTTGGGCATATTATGCTTTTGATTCTGCTGAAAAATTAGATGAATTAAGAAAGCAAGCAGAAGCTGAAGGTAAAACATTTATCTATAATCATACCGTCAGAGAACAATTAGATAACTCATTAGCATTATCTCATGAAAAAGTTTCAGAGCGTATTACTAATGGTGATGCTTTTGTAGTCCGTTTCAAAACGCCGACCAATGAAGTTTTAGAATTGAATGACATCATTCGTGGAACGGTTAAGTTTGATACCAATTTATTAGATGATAAAGTATTGTACAAAAGTGATGGTATGCCAACCTATCATTTAGCTAATATCGTTGACGACCATTTAATGGAAACCTCTCATGTAATTCGTGGAGAAGAATGGTTGCCAAGCTTACCGTTACACTATTTATTATACAAAGCTTTTGGTTGGGAAGCACCTGAATTTGCACATTTACCATTGATACTAAAACCAGTCGGAAACGGAAAATTATCTAAACGTGATGGTGATAAAATGGGATTCCCTGTATTTCCTTTAGAATGGAAAACAGAGGAATCTACATCAATGGGGTATCGTGAACAAGGCTATTTTCCGGAAGCTGTAGTCAACTTCTTAGCACTATTAGGTTGGAACGACGGAACGGAGAAAGAATTGTTTAGTTTAGACGAATTGATTGCTTCTTTTGATTTAGCCAGAGTAAATAAATCGGGTGCAAAATTTGATCCGGAAAAAAATAAATGGTTCAACCATCAATACCTGATCAAAAAAACTGATGAAGAATTGGCTGTCCTTTTTGCTCCGATTGTTAAAGAAAAAGGAATTGCGACAACTTTAGAGTATTTAACTAAAGTGATTGCTCAAGTAAAAGACAGGGCTAATTTTATTACGGATCTTTGGGATTTATCGGATTATTTCTTTGTAGCTCCAACATCATATGATGAAAAAGTAACAAAAAAATGGAATGAAGCAACAAAGGAATTACTAAAACAAGTAATTGAACAATTAGCTTCTTATTCAGATTTTACATCTCAAACTATTGAAAACAGTTTGAAAGAATGGATGACAACAAATGAAATAGGGATGGGAAAAGTAATGCAACCGCTTCGTTTAAGTCTCGTAGGCGAGTTAAAAGGTCCCCATTTGTTTGATATCATTGAAATGCTTGGTAAAGAAGAGACCATCAAACGTATTGAAAAAACAATTGCTACAGTATAAAAAAAGAAACCCCTCAACAATGTTGAGGGTTTCTTTTATAAATAAAAAGTAATCATTCCACTTATTAATCCGATATTTCCTTTAAATTTTTTATTACCATTTAAAAGGACTAATTCATCCTTTTTATTTAAGTTATTCATGATGTTATTTAAACCATACTGATAACTAAAATGTAAACGAACTCTTTTCAATCCGGCTGTAACACCTGCATACAGATTTCCGTTTATTTTTGTAATATCCACTATATCGTTAGCTGTCAATAACGGACTGTCTTTCAAAAATTTATATTCATCTTTCCCATCGATCTTTAATTTACTGTTAACTTGTAAAACCGGACCAATTTCTAGTGTTAAATGGTTTTCAACAACCATATAACTAGCTACTAAATATATCTGAACAGCACTTAATTTAAAATTAATATCTTCATTTGTAACGGATTGTAAAGAAAAATTACTATCCGTAAAATGCATACCAAAAACTGCCTGCCAGTTGTTATAGTAATTTCCTCTAAGTGATAAACCGGCAATCCAACCTGCTTGCGGGCTAGCATTAAATTGATTTGAAAATAAACTTAGCTGAGTAATACCTCCTGATATTCCGATTCTATTATTATCACGATATCCATATTGTGCTATAGAACTGATGGAAATTAAAACGGTTAATAGAACAATTATTTTCTTCATATAAATTAGGGTTTTGTGTCAAAATTAGGGTTTAATATTAAATACTGTAACTTTTTTTCTAAAAAAGCGTATAATAACCGTAACCAATTAAAAATTAAAATATGTACATTGTTCTCGGAGTAATCGTTATTTTTATTATTTCCTTATTTTTTACCGTTAAACAACAAACTTCTGTAATTATAGAACGTTTCGGGAAGTTTAATAGTATACGTAATTCTGGTTTACAGTTAAAAATTCCTATAATTGACAGAGTAGCCGGAAGAGTTAACTTAAGAATTCAACAGTTAGACGTTATTATTGAAACTAAAACTAAAGACAACGTATTCGTAAAACTTAAAGTTTCCGTTCAGTTTAAAGTATTGCAAGACAAAGTATACGAAGCGTTTTATAAATTAGAATATCCTCACGATCAGATTACATCCTATGTTTTTGACGTAGTTCGTGCTGAAGTTCCGAAACTAAAATTAGACGATGTTTTCGAAAGAAAAGATGATATTGCAATTGCTGTAAAAAGAGAATTAAACGAAGCCATGTCAACTTATGGGTATGACATTATCAATACTTTAATTACTGATATTGATCCGGATATTCAGGTTAAAAATGCAATGAACCGTATTAATGCCGCTGATCGTGAAAAAACTGCTGCTGAATATGAAGCGGAAGCATCACGTATCAGAATTGTAGCCAAAGCTAAAGCAGAAGCGGAAAGTAAAAGATTACAAGGTCAGGGTATTGCAGATCAACGTAGAGAAATTGCACGTGGTTTAGTAGAATCAGTAGATGTGTTGAATAAAGTAGGCATCAATTCTCAGGAAGCATCTGCATTAATTGTGGTAACGCAACATTATGATACTTTACAATCAATCGGTAGTGATACAAATAGTAACCTGATCCTGTTACCTAATTCTCCACAAGCGGGAAGTGACATGTTAAACAATATGGTAGCTAGTTTCACAGCAAGTAATCAAGTTGGCGAAGCCATGAAAAAAGCAGCTAAAAAGAAAAGCTCAGAAGATGACCAAGAAGCTTAATTATATACTGAAATAAAAAAATTCTGTTTAACTAACAAAAAACCATCAGTTGAAACTGATGGTTTTTTTGTTTATAATAAAAATATATATTAATTGATATAAATTATAGTTTTCATCTATATAATTTCTTTTACAAAACTAAAATTAAAAATTAAGCCTTTAAATCAACTTACTTTAGTTCTACTATAAAATCATATTACTCTTTTTTTAAAATGTCTTAAATTTAAAATATAAAAGTCGTTTTTAAAAGATATAAATTATAAAAAAATATTTTTAAATAGTTTTTATTTATTATTAGATAAAGTAATTAAAAAAGATAATATAATAATTTTTAATAATAATTAAAAGCCCGAACTATCAAAAATAAAAAACCTTCAAGTTTATTCTTGAAGGTTTAAAATATTGTATGTGATTTCTCCTTTTAGTCGAAATGACAAATCTATGGAAACTGAAAAACGAATTACTATTCGCTTATTTTTGCCCAAGTGTCTCGTAAACCAACCGTTTTATTAAAAACTAATTTTTCCGATGTTGAGTCTCTATCCACACAAAAATAACCTAAACGCTGAAACTGAAAATGATCCAGATCTTTAGCTGTAACTAAACTAGGTTCTACATAACCTGTGATAACTTTCAATGATACCGGATTAATATATTCTTTAAAATCAACTTCTTTATTTCCATCAGGATTTTCATGTGTAAACAAACGATCATATACCCTAACTTCTGCTGCTTTAGCATGAGAAATTGAAACCCAGTGAATAGTTCCTTTTACTTTACGCTTACTAGCTTCAGTACCGCTACCCGAACGAGAATCTTCATCATAGGTACAATGAATTTCGGTAATATTACCATTTTCATCTTTTACAACTGATTCACCTTTAATAATATATGCATTTTTTAGACGTACTTCTTTTCCGATTGATAAACGGAAAAATTTTTTACTAGCCTCTTCTAAAAAGTCTTCCCTTTCAATATATAATTCTCTTGAAAAAGGTACTTTTCTATAGGTCATGTTTTCTTCCTCAGGGTTATTTTCCGCATCAAGCCATTCTTCTTTTCCTTCCGGATAATTAGTAATTACCAATTTAACCGGATCTAAAACAGCCATAACACGAGGAGCTATTTTATTCAGATCTTCACGAACACAAAACTCAAGTAAAGAAACATCTATCAAATTTGTACGCTTAGCAATACCGATAGTTTTTGCAAAATTACGGATGGATGCCGGTGTATAACCTCGTCTTCTCATACCGGAAATAGTACTCATACGCGGATCGTCCCAACCGGTAACATATCCTTCATTTACTAATTGCAATAGTTTTCTTTTAGAAACTACTGTATGTGACAAATTTCTACGTGCAAATTCACGTTGTTTTGGTCTTACTTTTGACTCATCGTAAATGTTAGTTAAAAACCAGTCATACAATTCTCTATGTGGCAAAAACTCAAGTGTACACAAAGAATGTGATACTTGTTCTATATAATCACTTTCACCATGTGCCCAGTCATACATTGGGTAAATACACCATGAATTACCAGTTCTGTGATGAGCTGCATGCATGATTCGGTACATGATCGGGTCACGCATTAACATATTAGGCGATGCCATATCAATTTTGGCACGTAAAACATAACTTCCATTAGGAAATTCACCGTTTTTCATGCGTTCCAGTAAATCTAAATTTTCTTCTACTGAACGATCTCTATTCGGGCTATTAGTTCCCGGTTTCGTTGGCGTACCCTTTTGTTGCGCCATTTCTTCAGAAGTCTGATCGTCAACATACGCTTTACCTTTTTTGATCAATTCAACCGCCCAATCGTACAATTGCTGAAAATAATCTGAAGCATAACACTCTTTATCCCATTGAAAACCAAGCCATTCTATATCTCTTTTAATAGCATCTACATATTCCTGTTCTTCTTTGGAAGGATTCGTATCGTCAAAACGTAAATTAACCGGAGCCTTGTAATCAATACCTAAACCGAAATTCAAACAGATAGCACTGGCATGACCCACATGTAAATAGCCGTTCGGTTCCGGTGGAAATCTGAAACGTAATTTATCTTTTGACAAACCGTTTTTTAAATCTTCTTCAATGATTTGTTCAATGAAATTCAATGATTTTTCTTCAGTTGACATATTATTTTTTCAATGTTTTTGCAAAGATAGAAAATGTTTAATTGTTTAAATATAAAAACATCTTAACTTTGAGCGTATAACTTGAAACTAAGTATCAATGGGAACCATAAGATTAAATAATATAAGAGTTTTTGCTTATCACGGTTGTTTAATTGAAGAAGGAAAAATAGGAAGCGATTATAGAGTAGATCTGGAAATTAAAACTGATCTGAGAAAATCTGCTGAAACTGATGATCTTCACGATACTGTTGATTATGTACATCTGAATAAGATAGTTACTGAAGAAATGGCTGAAAAAGCTAAACTATTAGAACATGTAGCTCATCGTATCATTGTAAGAATTTTTAAAGAATTACCACAAGTCTCGCGCATCAAAGTGGGTGTTTCTAAATTAAATCCTCCGATAGGTGGTGATGTAGAAAGTGTTACTATAGAAATGGAAGAATTCAGAAATTAAAAAAAGAAGCTCTTTCAAATTCAGAATCTGAAACAAGTTCAGATCTACAAAAAATATTCTTTGAAAGATCTTCTTTGGATTATTTACTTTTATATTTTCTTTCTTTATACAGATAACTTGAAGTTACTATATGAGCTAAGCCATCCGCTGCCAATTCTTTATTTAAAGGCATAGGAATCATAGTAGTATCATTCTTCAACTGAAATTGTAAAGGCTCTGCATTCGGATTAAAAACTACAATTTCGTTACCTACTCTGAATGAATACGTTTCATGGAACAACATTATAGTTCTTCCTTCAACCTCTTCTTTTTTCATTAAATTTCTTCCTACCATTGGCGAATACGTTGTAATACCTGATAATTCTAAAAGGGTAGGAGCTATATCCATTTGACTGGCTAATTTATCATATACTCCTGCTTTTACATTTGGATCTATAATCAAAGCGGGAATGTGGAACTTATTCACCGGAACCAGGTTTTTACCGTAAGTTCTCGTATTGTGATCAGCTATAACAATAAAAATGGTATTCTTAAAATAATCTTCTTTTTTAGCTAATTCAAAGAATTTACCGATAGCAAAGTCAGCATATTTCATAGCATTATGAACCGTATTCTTAGGTTGTTCATACAAATCAATTCTACCGTCTGGAAATTCAAAAGGTTCGTGATTAGAAGTAGAAAACATCAAAGAAAAGAAAGGTGTATTACCTTGTGATTTGAAGTAATTATTAGCTTTAGTAACTAAATCTTCATCACTATATCCCCAAGTTCCTTTTAGAGCATAGTTGTTACCATCTGAATCAAAGTCGGTTTCATCAATAATATTTTTAAATCCGTTACCGTTAAAAAATGAAGCCATATTATCAAAATTAGCCATACCGCCATAAATAAAACTGGTATCATAACCTTGATTACCAAAAGCTTCCGCTAACGTAAAGAAACCTTGTTGAGCACCACTTAATTTTACTACACTTTCTGAAGGATTCGGAATAAATCCGGAAGTTACCTGTTCTATACCTCTTACACTACGAGTTCCGGTACAATACAAATTAGTAAACAATAAACCTTCTTTTGATAGTTTATCCAATTCAGGTGTTAAAGGCAAACCTCCTAAACAACCCACATATTCTGCTCCTAAACTTTCCTGTAAAAAGATAACCACATTATATTTCGGCTGAACAGAATCCGGTTTGACTTCATGTAAAAAAGGAACCTCGGATGGAAGAAAATCAGTTACATCCATATACTTTTTCACACGATTATATGCCTCTTTTTCATCCATTTTTCCGTATTTTTTTACATTTCCTTCATTCTTTAAAGAATAAGCAGCAAATCCAACGGTATAAGTTGAATTCAATGCTAAGGCATTTGTCATCTGATCGGATGAAAAAATAGCATTACTGGCGTTTATAGGACGTTTTGAAGTCAAACTGGAACGAGCACCCCAAAACAATAAAAAACCTACCGGAAGAAAAGTAATCAGTTTATACAAATAGGAAAAGTTATACACCGGAAAAAAATATTTCTTTCCCTTTTTAATTACATAAACCAAAGCAAGCGTTAAAACAACGAATGTACCTATTAATGAACCTAAATAACTTTTTACAAGAGTTCCCAAGACCTCTTTAGGATAAATTAAATAATCCAAAAATAATCTATTAGGCCGGGTATCGTATTGGTGTACAAAATCCGGAGTGGAAAGTTCCATTAAAAGCATTATAAAAAGGAAAAATAAAAAATAAACGGTGAAGAAATTTTTTATTTTTTGTAACCAATTATCCGGCAAAAAAGTAATTAAAACAAAAGGTAAGAAAGATAAATAACTCAATAGAATAACGTCAAAACGTAAACCAATTAAAAATAATTGACTATAATTTTCAGTTTCAACTACTCTCTCTTTAAAAATATAAAAAAGGATTATTCTGCTTAAACTATTGATTATTAAACCAATTATAAAAAAATTAAATAAAGGTTTTAAATGCTGTAATTTTTTCATGAATAAAATTTTAATGAAAATCGGTCAAAAGTACAGTAAAAAATAAGCTTTGAAAGTGTATTAAAATTAAAATTTACTAAAAAATTCTTGTGTTACATTAAAATATGTGTAAATTTGCGTTCCTATAAAAAGGCGTCGTGGCCGAGCGGCTAGGCACCGGTCTGCAAAACCGTCTACCCCGGTTCGAATCCGGGCGATGCCTCAGAAATAAAGAGTTACTTTTTTAAGTAGCTCTTTTTTTATGTCTAATTTTTAGAAAAAATTAATTAAAGATATTCCGGACGATGCCTCTAAAATGAAAGAGCTACTTAAAAAAGTAGCTCTTTTTATGTCTTAAAATCACTCACGTTCAACTGTTTCAATTTTCTTAGTGATGTCATCTTTCATTTTCGGAAAGAATCCTTGTAGTATAAAAAATAAACCGAAGATCAATAATATCATACTGATAACCCGTTTTATTTTGTAAATGTTCTGAGCTGTTAATTTGTTTTTTAATTGTTTGGCTAACAAAATTTTAGCAATATCAAATAATAAGTAGAAACCTAAAATAGCAGCAAAAAATATAGAAATTCGTTCCGTTTCCATATTCATTTGGGGACCATAAGTGATAATGATCATCATCCAGAACCCTAATACTCCGATATTGATAAAATTCAATAAAAAACCTTTGAAGAATAAACCGAAATAATTGTTCTTACGAATATTATCATCGTCTTTTTCAATTTCAGTTTGCTTTTTAAAATTTCGTTTTAACAAAATAAAAGACACTAATCCGTAAACAAACATGATTATACCTCCGACAATAAACAAAGTAGGATTATCTTTTAATTGTTCTAAAAGTTGATTAGTACTTAAATATGCTATTAAAATAAAGATGAAATCAGCAAATACAATCCCGAGGTCAAAAGTTAAAGCTGCTCTAAAACCTTTTGTTATACTGGTTTCTAAAAGCACAAAAAATCCGGGACCAATAGAAAATGCTAAAAGCAATCCCCAAGGGATTGCCGTTATAATATCTTGATAATGCACTATTTCAGTAATTAGTTACTAGCTATTAGTAATTATTATAATACGAAATTACGAAAAACTATCTATTTGTTACTAAAACTGAGAAAGTTTTAAAAAAGCTTTGTCTGAATTGTTAATTATAAAAAACTATTTATTTATTCGGCTTGTTCAATTGAACCTCCGGCAATTGTTTTCTGATTGATCTGTTTCGGTTTACCATAAATTAAAATATCGCCTCCGGCTCTTACTTTAGCATCTACAAAATCAGTGGCATAAATTTCGGCTTCTCCACCGGCATTAGCCGTAATAACGGTTTGTTTAGTAATCAGATCTTCAGCTTCATATTTGGCTCCTGAATTTACTAATACATCAGCATATTCAGCCGTACCTTTGAGTTCTAATATACTCCCGTTTGCTGTTCGGGCTGATAAGCGTTCCACTTCTAATTGTAAAGAAATTTCTGAACCTTCTTTTAAAATAATTTCAAAATTAATCGCTTTAAACACATCATTAGATGCAATTCTGGAACCTTCGTTTGCTTCAACTGCTTCTAAATGTGTATAATATAAAGTAACAGAAATGTTATCGCCCTGTAATAATTTAGTAAGAGGCATCCTTATTTTTAATTCGCCGTTTTTATTAACAACTTCTACTTCATTAGCTCTGTCTCCTTTAATTATTATTTTATTTTCATTTCCTTTAACCAATTGAACATCAATCTGATCAAAAGAAGTAACTTTATCAAAATCTCCCAGTTTTTTCTCTACTTGAGAAAAAGCTAATGAACTTACTAATAAGGTTGTAAAAAATAATTTTTTCATTTTTATTGATTTTTAAAGTTTAAAATATATCCCAAACTTATATTAATCTTCTTTCTTACGGATATACCAAAAATCTAGTTGCTTTTTAACCAGATCAGCATTTTTAACTTTAACGTAAACTTCATCTCCTAATTGTAAAATGTTCTTAGAAACTTCGCCTACTAAAGCATATTGCTTTTCATCAAAAACATAATAATCATCTTTGATTTCACGAATACGACACATTCCTTCACATTTATTTTCAACGATTTCAACATAAATTCCCCATTCGGTCACTCCGGAAATAACACCCAAAAATTCTTCATCTTTATGATCCTGCATAAATTTAACCTGCATATACTTCACAGAATCTCGTTCGGCATTTGCAGCTAAATTTTCCATTTCCGAACAATGGCGACATTTATTTTCATACGCTTCTTCGTCAACACTTTTACCTCCGTCTAAATAATACTGTAGCAAACGATGTGCCATAACATCAGGATAACGACGAATAGGCGATGTAAAATGACTGTAGAAATCAAATGCTAAACCGTAATGACCTATGTTGTCTGTAGAATAAGCTGCTTTACTCATACTTCGGATCGCTAAAGTATCTACCATATTTTGCTCTTTCTTACCCTGAACATCTTCTAACAAAGTATTCAAAGATTTTGAAATTGTATCTTTTGATTTAAAATTCAAAGAATACCCGAATTTTTTGATCACCATTTGTAAGTTCATCAACTTATCTTCATTCGGTTCATCATGAACACGATACACAAAAGTCTTCTTTTGTTTACCTATGAACTCAGCTACTTTACGGTTAGCCAATAACATAAATTCTTCAATTAAATGATTAGCATCTTTAGCTATTTTAAAGTAAACACCTGTTGGCTCTGCATTTTCATTCAAATTGAATTTAACTTCAACTTTATCAAATGAAATAGCTCCGTGTGCCAAACGTTTTCTGCGTAAAATTTTAGCTAATTCGTCAAGCTTTAAAGTAGCTTCAACAATACTTTTATCTACTTTATATTCATCACCGGTCAAAGAAATTTCAGCCGGAATTATATCCGATTTTGTTTCAATAATGTTTTGCGCTTCTTCATAAGCAAAACGCTGATCAGAATAAATAACGGTTCTACCGAACCATGAATCGACAACTTCTGCTTTAGTATTTAATTGAAAAACAGCCGAAAAAGTGTATTTTTCTTCATGCGGACGAAGTGAACAGGCAAAATTACTCAACACTTCCGGCAACATAGGAACTACACGATCTACTAAATAAACAGAAGTAGCTCTGTTGTAAGCTTCATCATCTAAAACAGTTCCTTCTTGTACATAATGCGAAACATCGGCTATATGAATACCAATTTCATAATTTCCATTCTCTAAAACCTGAAAAGACAAGGCATCATCAAAATCCTTTGCATCTTTCGGGTCTATAGTAAATGTTAAAACATCACGCATATCGCGACGTTTTGCAATTTCATCTTCTGTAATCGAAGTATCTAATTTTTTTGCAAAAGTTTCTACTTCAACAGGAAATTCATACGGTAAACCATATTCTGCTAAAATTGCATGGATCTCTGTATCATGTTCACCCGGTTTTCCAAGTACTTTTAAAACTGTTCCGAAGGGAGAATCAGCTTTTTTAGGCCAATCTTCCATTTTAACCAATACTACATCACCATGCTCTGCTTTTCCGATTTTATTTTTCGGAATAAAAATATCAGTATACATCTTCGGATGTGAAGTGGTAACAAAAGCAAAATTCTTTTGAATATCAATTACACCTACGAATTCTTCTTTATCGCGTTCTAAAATTTCTAAAACTTCTGCTTCCGGTCTGCGAGAACTTCTTCTGTTATAAATATAAGCTTTTACTTTATCGCCGTCTAAAGCATGATTCAAATTAATGAACGGTATAAAAACATCGTTTTCTAATTCATCACAAACAAAATAACCGGTTTTACGAGAAGTCATATCAACATAACCTTCATAATATTCTGCTTTAGAAACCATTTGGTATTTACCCGGTTCTACTTCGTGAATCTTATCCTGAGATTTTAAAAGTTTTAAATCCCTGATGATCTCATTTCTACTCTTAGTATCAGTCAGTTCAAGCTTTGCAGAAATTTGCTTATAGTTAAAGGATTTAGAAGGTTCTTTTGCAAGTATTTTAAAAATGGAAGCCGTAAAGTCTTTGGCTTTTTTTCCTAGTTTTCTAGATTTCTTACTCATTATATCATTTCAAATTTTAGTGAAAGGTACAAATTAGTTAGCACTATTTAATAGTCCATTCTTAGTTTTAATAAAAAAGTAACAGTTTTAAAATTTTGAAGTTTTCAACAATTATTAAAAACAAAAAAAAAATCTTTTTTAAAAATTTAAAATTTTGGTTATGATTATAGCATGTTAATATGTGGAATAACTTTTTGAAAAGAATAGTACTTTTTAAGTTTTACAATTTTATACAAAGCTATTAACAATAGTTTTTTTTAATAAAAGCTTGATTTTTAATTTGAAGAAGTATTTTATTTTTCAGTTATTAACAACTGTTGATTTCCTATTTTATATTGAATTTGTAAAAAACTTTAGCTATTCATATCTGTTGAAAACTGTAAAAAATAACCTGATAACTTTTTTGAAAAAAGCGAAAACTTCTCTTGATTTATTCGATGCAATTTTTGATTACAAAATTTTTTGAATCATTCTAAAAAAACTTCTCTTTTTCTGTATTTAGTTATTAACAATTAATGTTAATTTATAATTAACTAAAAATCAATGAATTGTAAACCTTAATTAACATCTTCTATTTTTTGATGTGAATTAGTATATAATTGATTGGTATTTAAAGAAATAGTTATCAAAAACGCATTTTGTTACGGTAATCTTTAAAATCTTGTTGGAGTATTTTAAAATCAATCTGACCTTTTAATTTTTTTAAGTGTGCTAAAATCACAAAACTACGTTCAATGCGCAATTGAGAGCTCTTTATTTTATTAACAATAGTAATTAAGGTTCGTTGTTTTCCGGGAGTAAGTTGATGAAAAAGCGTACTTCCTTCAGGATCTGAAAATAAAACTTCTTCCATTTCTTCAGTAATTTCAATACCGTATTTTGATTGATCCGGTTGAAGTTCAACATTTACAGTATCACTAATGGTAACATTAGCCAGCTTTAATACTTCTTTGTTCAATAAGATATAATGAAAATCACCTTTGGGAGACATGGCTCTGCTTACAGTAACTAAATAATTTAAGGTACATTTTATTCTTTTGTCAGGTGAAAGTTTCAACATGGCTTCAAATATAGTATCAGGAATTTTTATATAAGGACCATGCCCTAAACTATTTTCACCAAATGAATCAATAACACCTTTAAACGTCATTTTTACTAAAATTATCCTATAAGTAAAGCAAGATACGACGATAATATCTATTTTTGTAGTTATAAACAACACAATAGTATTATTATGATCATTTCAATAGGAAACGACCATGCAGGTCCGGAATACAAAAAAGCAATCATTAAATATTTAGAACTTAATGAGCATACCGTTATCAATCACGGTACTGATACTTTTGAAAGTGTGGATTATCCGGATTTCGGTCATCCGGTGGCTTATGATGTTGAATCTAAAAAAGCTGATTTTGGCATTGTAATTTGCGGTTCCGGAAATGGAATAGCGATGACGGTGAACAAACATCAAGGTGTTCGTGCGGCGCTGTGTTGGACCAAAGAAATTTCGGCGCTGGCGCGCCAACACAATGATGCAAATGTGATTAGTATTCCGGCTCGATTTACAGCTATTGAACAAGCTGTTGAAATGGTGCATACTTTTTTAACGACTGAATTTGAAGGAGGCCGACACGATAGAAGGGTTCAAAAAATTGCCTGTAAATAATTTTGGGACACAGCCACAGTCATAAACACGAAGTAAAAGGTAAAAACCTGTTATTGTCCATTATACTCAATGTAGTCATAACCTTGGCTCAGGTGATCGGTGGATTGATCTCAGGAAGTTTGGCTTTGATTTCAGATGCACTACATAATTTTTCAGATGTTTTGTCATTGGTTTTTAGTTATGTGGCGCACAAATTAGCGCATAAAAAAGCTTCATTCGATCATACATTTGGTTACAAAAGAGCCGAATTAATTGCAGCTTTTACTAATGCCGCTACTTTAGTTATAGTGGCTTTATACCTTATATATGAAGCGATAAACCGTTTTTTTAATCCTCATCAAATTCATCCTACCTTAGTAATTTGGTTAGCATTGTTAGGAATAGTTGTAAACGGATTATCTGTTTTATTACTGCAAAAAGATGCGCATCATAACCTGAATATGAAATCAGCTTATTTACATTTGTTAACAGATATGCTGGCTTCAGTTGCCGTTCTAGTGGGCGGATTGTTGATGATGTTTTATAAAATTTATTGGGTAGACAGTGTTTTAACTTTATTGATTGCAATTTATCTTATCATAGTTGGTTATGATTTACTGTTAAAAGCTACTAAAATGCTGATGCTTTTTACCCCGGAATCAATTGATATTAAAGATATTATCAAAGAAGTTCATCAAATAAAAGGCGTTAAAAAAATGCACCACATTCATTTGTGGAACTTAAATGAAGACGAATTACATTTAGAGGCAC
This sequence comes from Flavobacterium sediminis, assembly GCF_003148385.1. Classification (NCBI taxonomy): domain Bacteria; kingdom Pseudomonadati; phylum Bacteroidota; class Flavobacteriia; order Flavobacteriales; family Flavobacteriaceae; genus Flavobacterium; species Flavobacterium sediminis. The sequence continues at coordinate 1,531,800 of NZ_CP029463.1, forward strand.
ATTTAGATTGTGAAGAAGATATTAAAATGAGTGAATTCAATCAAATTTTAAATCAGATAGAACAAATTTTATTAGAAAAATTCAATATCAATCACGTGAATATCCAACCCGAATTTAAAAAAGTAGATCCAAAAGATTATATTGTACAAGATTAATTCAGTTTGCTGAATTTAGCTAAATTGCGTCAGTTAACTGGCGCAATTTTTATTTTTATAAATGCTTATAAATAAATGACGAACACACAATTTATTCAAAATGCAACTCAGTTCCCTGTAAAAGGAATTGAAAATACATTGCAATTACTTTCAGAAGATTGTACCATACCATTCATTTCACGTTATAGAAAAGACAAAACCGGAAATTTAGATGAGGTTCAAATAGAAACCATTTCGAAATTGAACAAACAGTTCGATGAAATTATAAAACGAAAAGAATCGATTTTAAAATCGATAGAAGAACAAAATGCGTTAACTTCTGAATTACAGACAAAAATTGAAACCAGTTTCAATTTACAGGAATTGGAAGATCTGTATCTGCCGTATAAAAAGAAACGCAAAACCAAAGCTGATACTGCCCGTGAAAACGGATTAGAACCTCTGGCAAAGATCATCATGAGTCAAAAAAGTGATGATTTAGAGTTTTTGGCTTCCAAATATATTAACGACAAAGTAGCGAATGAAGACGAAGCCTTGCAAGGAGCTCGTGATATTATTGCCGAATGGATCAATGAAAACATCTTTATACGTAAAAATCTGCGTCGTACTTTTCAACGAAAAGCTGTGGTAGAAACCAAAGTGGTTAAAGCCAAAAAAGAGGAAGACAATGCACAAAAATTTTCACAGTATTTTGAATGGAGCGAAAACCTGATGAAAGCCCCGTCACATCGTTTGTTAGCCATGTTGCGGGCTGAAGCTGAAGGTTTTGTGAAGTTTAAAATTTCACTTTCTGATGAAGATAAAGACGAAACCCTGCGTTTTATTGATAAAACAATCATTAAAAATGAAGGAGAAAGCGCTTTCCATATTGAAAAAGCTATTGACGACAGTTATAAGCGTTTGCTGGAACCAGCAATTTCAAATGAAGTCTTACAAGAAGCTAAAGAAAAAGCAGATAGCAAAGCTATAGACGTTTTCTCTGAAAATTTACGACAGTTGTTATTAGCACCGCCATTGGGCGAAAAACGAATTTTAGCTATTGATCCGGGGTATAAAACAGGTTGTAAAGTAGTGTGTTTAGATGAAAAAGGAGATCTGTTACACAACGAAAATATTTATCCGCATGCGCCACAAAACGAAACAGGAATGGCAATGAAAAAAATCCGTTCTATGGTAAATGCGTATAATATTGAAGCGATTTCTATAGGTAACGGAACAGCGAGTCGGGAAACGGAATTCTTCATTAAAAAAATTGCTTTTGATAAGCCGGTTCAGGTTTTTGTAGTTTCCGAAGCCGGTGCATCTGTTTATTCAGCGAGTAAAATTGCGCGAGAAGAATTTTCAAGTTACGATGTTACCGTTCGCGGAGCTGTTTCAATCGGTAGAAGATTGAGTGACCCATTGGCTGAATTGGTAAAAATTGATCCGAAATCCATCGGAGTAGGGCAATACCAACACGACGTAGACCAAACCAAGCTGAAAGAAGAACTGGATTCTATTGTAATCCGATGTGTAAATTCCGTTGGAATCAATGTCAACACAGCCAGTAAATCATTGTTAAGTTATGTTTCAGGAATTGGTGAAAAAATGGCTGAAAATATTGTTACATTCCGTTCTGAGAACGGTCCGTTTCAAGACAGAAGCCAATTGAAAAAAGTACCGCGTTTAGGTGATAAAGCCTTTCAACAAGCTGCAGCCTTTATTCGTATCAAGGATGGAAAGAATCCGTTGGATAATTCTGCCGTACATCCTGAATCGTACAAAATGGTCGAAAAAATGGCAAAAGATCTGGGGATTCAGGTTTCGGAACTCATTGGTAACAAAGAACAAATCAGTAAAATTCAAGCCGAAAAATATACAACGGAAGACGTTGGTATTCTAGGAGTTCAGGATATTGTTAAAGAATTAGAAAAACCGGGATTAGACCCGAGAAAAGCAGCTAAAGTTTTTGAATTTGATCCAAGCGTACGTTCAATAGCAAATGTAAAACCCGGAATGATAGTTCCCGGAATTGTGAATAATATTACGGCATTTGGTTGCTTTGTAGACATAGGGATCAAAGAAAGCGGATTGGTTCACATATCACAATTAAAAGAAGGTTTCGTTTCTGATGTAAATGAAGTCGTGAAACTACATCAACATGTACAAGTAAAAGTCATTGAGGTTGATGAAGCCAGAAAGCGCATACAATTAAGTATGATTATATAAAAACAAAAAACCTAATTACAGCTGTAATTAGGTTTTTTTATTGTTGTATAAAACGAGAAAGTTTATTCTTTAGTATCGTCTTCTTTTTTAGAGCTTTTTGGCTCTTCCTCATCTTTCATAGCGTTTTTAAATTCTTTAACACCGCCACCTAAACCTTTCATTAATTCCGGAATTTTTTTACCACCAAAAAGTAATAAGATAGCTATCCCGATAATTACCCAAGAACCTGGACCAATTTGACCTAAAAATATAGCTAATGCATTCATGTTTACATAAATTTATAAGACAAAGATAATAAGAAATTGACAAATACATATTTTTTAACGAATTATTATTACTCCTGACAAAACACCTCTTTTGGGATTTATTATATTTGTAAAGCCTAAATACTATGAAATGTCCAAGAAAAAGCACAAAAGAAAGTTATTGATACAAAAACTCTTCAATAAAAGAAGACTGATCGTCCTTAATGAAGATACTTTTGAAGAAACTTTTTCATTAAAACTTAACTTAATGAATGTGTTTGTTGTGGCAACATTAGGAGCCATCTTTTTGATAGGAATTACAACATATATCATTGCTTTTACACCACTTCGGGAATATATTCCGGGATATGCTTCAACCAAATTGAAAAAAGAAGCTACAAATCTGGCTATAAAATCAGATTCGTTAGAAACTTATGTAAAAGAAAATCAAGCCTACATTAGCTCAATTAAAAAGGTTTTGACTGGGGAAGTTGAATATACAAAGTTCAATAAAGATTCACTGATTGCTGCCGAAAAACAAGTGGTAGACGAATCTAAGCTTAATGCAACTAAAGCAGAACAGGAATTGCACGATCAGGTAATGCAGGAAGATAAATTCAACGTATTCGAATCGGCAAAACCAAAAGTAAGTTTTGTGTTATTTCCGCCGGCACAAGGTAAGATAATTGAAAAATACAATGCCGCTAATAAACACCTTGCAGTTACGCTGACCTTAATGAACAATACACCGATCAAAGCAGTAGCAACCGGAACTATTGTTTTTGCAGACTGGACGCCATCTAACGGATACGTGATTATCATGCGTCATCAGGATGGGATTCTATCGGTTTATAAAAACTTGGCTTCAATTACTAAGAAACAAGGAGACACTATCCGTTCGGGTGAAGTAATTGCTTTGGCAGGAACAACAAATCCTAATTCCGGAATTACATTACATTTTGAACTTTGGAAAGATGGTTTCCCTATCGATCCAACGCAATTTATCAATTTTGAATAAGTTATGTCTCTAAAGTCATTTGCCGCGAAACTTTTTGCGCAATACATTCACAATACAACCCAAAAATGGGCTGATAATCCTATAGAAACCCAAAAAAAAGTTTTTGAAGATTTAATCCGTCAGGCAAAGGAAACCCGATTCGGGAAAGACCACCAGTTTGCCGATATTAAATCGTATGAGGATTTTCAAAAAAAAGTTCCGATTCGCGATTACGAACAATTACGTTCTTATGTTGATGAGGTTGTAAAAGGAAAAGAAAATATACTTTGGCCTGGAAAACCCATTTATTTTGCTAAGACTTCCGGAACGACCTCCGGCGCTAAATATATTCCGCTTACTGCTGCATCAATGCCTTATCATATTGAAGCTGCTCGAAATGCTATTTTGAGCTATATCCACGAAACCGGTAAAGCAGATTTTGTAGATGGCAAAATGATCTTTTTACAAGGAAGTCCGATTTTAGATGAGAAAAACGGAATCAAATTAGGCAGACTTTCCGGAATAGTAGCACATTATGTTCCGCAGTATTTGCAAAAAAACCGCATGCCTAGTTGGGAAACTAATTGTATTGAAGATTGGGAAACTAAAGTAGATGCTATAGTTGAAGAAACGATCAATGAGAATATGACGGTAATATCAGGAATACCTTCATGGGTACAGATGTATTTTGAAAGATTAAAAGAAAAGGCGCATAAACCGGTTGGAGAGATCTTTAAAAATTTCGACTTGTTCATCTATGGCGGAGTGAATTATGAACCGTACAGAGCAAAATTTGAAAACCTGATAGGAAGAAAAGTAGATTCCATTGAATTGTTTCCGGCGTCAGAAGGTTTTTTTGCTTATCAGGATTCCCAAAAAGAGAAAGGAATGTTGTTGTTGTTGAATTCAGGAATTTTCTATGAATTCGTAAAAGCAGATGATTTTTTCAATGAAAACCCTAAAAGATATACCATAGGCGAAGTAGAATTAGGAGTTAATTATGCAATGATCTTATCAAGTAATGCCGGACTTTGGGCCTACAATATAGGCGATACGGTTCAGTTCACAAGTATGAAGCCTTACCGTGTAATTGTTTCCGGAAGAATAAAACATTATATATCAGCTTTTGGCGAACATGTTATTGGCAAAGAAGTAGAAGCAGCATTACAAGAGGCAATGCAAGGAACCGATATTCGTATCAATGAATTTACTGTTGCACCTCAAATAAACCCGAAAGAAGGGTTGCCTTATCATGAATGGTTTATAGAATTTGAAAATGAACCTACGGATTTAGAGGCATTTTCTTTAAAGATCGATAAAGCGATGTGCAAACAGAATGTTTATTATGATGATTTAATTTCGGGAAATGTTTTACAGCCTTTGGTTATTACTAAAGTACAAAATAATGGATTTCAGGAGTATATGAAATCAATCGGAAAATTAGGAGGCCAGAATAAATTACCAAGATTGAGCAACGACCGTAAAATTGCCGATCAACTGAATAAAAGTTGATATTTTCTTTTTTACATGTTAATTATCGCTGTTTTTTCTTAAGAATTAACTAAAAAATAACATTTTTTTAAAAAATATTTGGATTTTTAACTTAAAACATCATAATTTGGGACGATTTTTTAAAGCTCCGAATAATTATGAAAAGATTTTTGATTGTATCTGGCCTGTTATTTTTTTCTTTTTTAACAGGGCAAAACCAGAGACCATTAAGTTTAACCAACACAACAAAAGCAATTAATAATCGTCCCGTTACATTTGGTCAAAATTTAACACCAAGTGGGCACATTCGTTGCCATACGGATGAATACGAAATTTACTTACGAAATAAATTTCATAACAGATCAACAACTCAGGAGTTTGAATCTTGGCTGGCACCTAAAATCGCACAGATAAAAGCTGATAGAGCTGCGGGTAGAAATATACAGGCAGTGTATAGTATTCCTGTAGTTGTCCATGTTATTCATAACGGTGATGCTTACGGAACAGGTGAAAATATTACCGACGAACAAGTACTGTCTCAAATTCAGGTATTGAATGAAGATTACAGAAAAATGCTTGGAACTCCGGGCTATGGAGCAGGGGTAGATGTTGAGATCGAATTTTGTATGGCTCAGACAGACCCTAACGGAAATCCTACTGACGGAATTGACAGAGTTGATTTAGGAACTGCAGCTTGGGATCAGGCAGGTGTTGAAGGAACCCTTAAGCCAAATACTATTTGGGATCCGGATAATTATCTGAATATGTGGACAGCCAGATTTACCGGAGATTTGAACGGTGTTTTAGGATATGCACAGTTCCCTAGTAATTCAGGATTAACCGGACTAGCAGCTAATGGAGGTGCAGCAACAACTGATGGTGTAATAATGGGATATAATGCGTTCGGTTCATCAGATATTTATCCGGCTGGAGTTTATGCTGCGCCATACGATAAAGGAAGAACGACAACGCATGAGGTAGGCCATTGGTTAGGCTTACGCCATATATGGGGAGATGGTAATTGTACGGTAGATGATTTTTGTGCTGATACTCCGGTAGCAGGAGCAGCAAATTTTGGTTGTCCGGCAGGTACCGATTCATGTCCTACAAATGCCGGAAATGATATGATTGAGAACTACATGGATTATACAGACGATACTTGTATGAACATTTTTACTCAAGATCAGAAAGACAGGATGGTAACCGTTCTTTCAGTTGCTACCAGAAGAGCTACTTTAGTAGCTTCAACAGCTTGTCAGGCTCCGGCTCCGTATATTAAGTTTGGGGAACCGACCGGCTCTATTAACGAAGGAACAAATTGTAATTATTCTGATTATGATTTTCCGGTAACTATTGCTAAGGCTGCTACTGCAAATGCTGATGTTACTTTTACAGTTACTAGCGGAACTGCTACTCAGAATTTAGATTATTCAATACTAAATACTTCTGTTACTTTCCCTGCCGGAACAACAGCTGATCAGTTTTTAACCCTTAGAGTTTATAATGATGGTTTAGTGGAGGTAGACGAGACTATTCAAGTAGAGCTGAGTGTTAATGCAAACGGAGGAGATGCTTTGGTAAATTCAGGTTCGTCAACAATGAATATTACTTTGTATAACGACGATTTTGCACCGAATCCTTTACAGACAATAACTATTTTAGAAGAAGATTTTGAAGATGTGACCGGTTGGACAGTAATAGATCAGGATGGAGACGGAAACAACTGGGGAATAGTGAACGGAGCAGACGGAATGGGTACCGCTCCTAATACAATAACCGGACGTTGTGCTTTTTCAGAAAAACGATTGAGCTATTTGGGAGGAACAGGAAATGCCTCTCCGAATAATTATTTCATCAGTCCGCAGATAAGTATACCATCGGGTGTAAATTCGGCAACATTGTCATTTATTATGGCTGCATATGGTGCTAATGCCGGTAATTATACCGTATATTTTACTACGGATGCTAGTAGCGAACCAACAATCCTTGCCGGAACACAATTGTTAGGAGCGACAACAGTTGCTAATGGTGCTTCTACTTTACACAGTATTGATATGACGGCTTTAGCCGGACAAACAGGATATTTAGTTTTCAGACATACTAACAATAATACAACGGTCGGACTTTTATTATTAGATACTTTGTTATTGGAAGCGGAGATCCAAACGGAAGTTCAAACGGAAGTGAATAATGCAACGCGTTATGAAGCAACTATTCCTATTTCCGGTCAGGTATATGCTTCTGACACAGCAACAAATAAAATAATGACGGAAATAGACAATGGGATTGTTTTTGACTATGGATGTGTTTCTGTTGAGGTTGATCAAAGTCAAACCTCTGTAGGAGCACCAACAGTGCCATTTGTTGATACAGCCACACAAAATTATATTCTGTCAAAAACATATTTTATTGATGTTACAAACGATACGTCACTTTCTAATTATACCGTTAGTTTCTATTTTACAGAAGCTGAAGTTGCGGCTTGGGAAACAGCAACAGGTAAACTACGTTCAGAATTGAAAATTATTAAAGTTGTTGATAATCCGATTAGTGTAGTAAATGGTACTAATTTTGAAAACTATACTATTGAAGAGATACCGGTAACGATTGGCTCATTCGGAACAAATGTCGTTTTTAGTGCAGCTTTTTCTTCTAAATTAAGAGGAGGTTATGCCGTAGGTCCTGCAACAGGAACAGTATGTGGTGATTTAATGACAACCTGGGACGGAACAGCTTGGTCTAACGGAGTGCCTACAAAATTGACTGCAGTAGCCTTTAGTGGTAATTATTCCTCATCTTCAGATATCGAAGCATGTACAGTTACGGTTATAGGCGGAGCTGATGTCGTGTTTAATACAGGTAACTCTCTGATTGTAACAGGCAAAGTAACTGTTGATTCTTCATCGTCACTGACCATTGAAAATAATGCTAGTTTAATTCAGAAACAAGACGTTGCTAATTCAGGAATAATAACGGTAAAAAGAGATGTTTCCATTCGAAAATTAGATTATGTGTATTGGTCAACACCGGTAGCTGATTTCAGTACAGGAGCTATTTCTGTTAATACACCGGGTAATAGTATCTGGAAATGGATTCCTACGGTTGCTACACATGTAAACGGTTACGGATCTTGGACAAATGGAAATGAAACTATGATTCTCGGAAAAGGATATATTGTAAGAGGTCCAGATAATTTTGATACTACTCTGCAAACTTTTACCGCTAATTTTGTGGGAGTACCTAATAACGGAACTATAGCAATCCCGATCGAGAGAGGAACTTATACAGGAGCAGATTATAACACCGGAGCGTCAGGTACTTTAGCTACAAATGTAGACGATAACTGGAATTTAATCGGAAACCCTTACCCAAGTGCAATTAGTGCTATCGATTTTTTAACAGCAAATACAAATATTGATGGATTCATTAACATCTGGACACATGGAACAAATCCTAACAGTTCAATAGCAAATCCGTTCTATGGTTCTTATGCGTATAATTATTCTGTAAATGACTATATTACCTATAATGCTTTAGGAGCGTCATCCGGACCGGCAACTTTCAACGGAAATATTGCTTCAGGACAAAGTTTCTTTGTGAAAATGAGTGACTCAAGCATATCAACAACTGAGAACGTAACGTTCACTAACGGAATGAGAAACAAAACGTATTTGAACGATCAATTCTTTAGAAATGCACAGCCAACAGCAGTTAACGGTTCAGGGAATAGTATTTGGCTAGATCTGGTTTCCACTAATTCCGGAGAAGTGACCCGAACATTGATAGGATATGTTAACGGAGCTCAAAACGGAATAGACAGATTGTATGATGCTCCGACGGATAATAAAAAAGAATACAATTTTTATTCATTAATAAACGATCAAAAAATGGTTATCCAAGGAAAAGGACTTCCTTTCTTAACTACAGATGTAGTGCCTTTAGGATTAAGAGTTCCTCAGGATGGCAATTATACAATAGCGATCGGTGCAGTAGAAGGGCTATTTGCAGATGTTAACCAAAGTATTTATTTAGAAGATGCCGCTTTCGGAATTATTCACGATCTGAAAAATGCACCTTACAGTTTCACTACAACTACTGGAGTTACGGATAACAGATTTACATTGCGATACACAACCTATCTTTCGAATGAGAAAGATGAATTGACAGCATCTAATGTTTGGGTAAATACTGATAGCGGATTAACAATCCATTCGAGTAAAGAAATGATTTCAACGGTTGATGTCTTTGATGTTTTAGGAAGAAGCTTAGCACAAGTTACTAATGCTTCCTCAACAGCTATTGAGTTGACAACTGTAATGAAGAATAACACTCTTTTAATTGTTCAGATTACTTTAGAAAACGGAAAAGAGATCACAAAGAAAATCATGTATTGATTTGTGCGAAATTTTTAGAGATTAAAAAAGAGAGTGTTTTTATGAAATGCTCTCTTTTTTTATACCTTAAGTTAAACTAAGCCTAACAAAAGAAAATAAAAAAACACTACATTTGTAGGTTAGAAAGAAAAAATAAATTAATGAAAGACATTAAAAACATTTCGCGCTCAAGAGCGCAAGAGTCCTCAGCAGCTATTGAGAGACTGTACATTACCATGAGACATTTATTTAACAGAGGATTTTATAAACCAATGGGTGTTTCAGGAGATACTTTAAGAGAAGCTTTATTGCAATTACGACCTGAGATCTATGGTTCCATTGCAGAAGAAAAAGTGGAATTAAACGGCTTACTTTATGTTATTGAACGCCTTCCGATAGGAATTGAACAATGCCGTTATATTAACTTAACTTCAGATGAAGGGTATTCACATTCACATTTCAGAGCAATTGTTCCTCCTAAGAGAAGACGTAACTGTTATCGTATCGACGAAGAACAAATGAATGTTGAAATAACCAGAGGACGTTCGGATATTTATGATATTCTGACCCATTTGACATTTATTTTCATAGAGTCTCATAAAATTAAAGATCGTGTTTTAATTGATGACGAAGGAAAAGTATCCCGCGATTGGGAAAAACTGGAACAGGTTGTGAAGCAAAATATGGAATTGTCACTGGAAGCAAAAGAAGTAGCAGTTTCTCATGCTGCAAATGTTCTGGGAAGAACTTTTGCCGAAGTTCAGGATATTTATGACAAGTTTGCTATTGCAGAACAACCGGATCGATTTTTGCACGTTATTTATTGGTTAGGAAAATTAGCCATTGAAGAAGTGGTTGATAATAATAAACGTACCATTACGTTTAGCCCTATATTAAGAGAGCGTTTAGGACATCATATTTATGGTGAGATCTGGGCTAATGCTATAAAAAAGGTTTTGACGGATAATGAATTAATCGAAAGACCGATCCATATCATTAGTGCAAATATGCACAGTGTAATGAATTCAGTATTTGCAGAACCGGTTTTAGGTAAAAAATACAAAGAATCTACTGATTTTCAAATATTTGAAGATCTTAGTAAGTCGGGAAGTGACGATCTGAGAAGTAAAGTGGAAGAATATGCATTAAAACAAGGAATGACCTTTCTTCCGGATACTTCAGGAACAAATATTGATGTGCAGGTTTTTGATACGGCAAAGATTGATTTCAAGAAAACTATTTTTCCGACAGCTAAATTAGAGAAAGGAAAAGAACCAGTTCTGATTGTCATGGATTATGCTTTCGGAGAGCAGGCTTTTGAAACGATTGACGAATTATTAAAACCATACAAAGCAGATAAGAAAAATAAGATTTTCTTAGGAGTAGAATCTGTTTCAATTATGGGTAAGGCCGGAATTTTACAAGGAGGAAAAGGAGACATCATGATCCCTTGTGCTCATGTTAATGAAGGTACGGCTGATAATTATCCTTTTGAAAATGAATTGACGGCAGAAATGTTTGACGGAAATGGCACCCCAGTTTTTACCGGACCTATGATTACTGTTTTAGGAACATCTCTTCAAAATAAAGATTTATTGAAATTCTTCCATGAATCCACTTGGCAGGCAATAGGATTAGAAATGGAAGGAGCCTATTATCAAAAAGCAATTCAATCGGCTTCAAAGATCAGAAAAAGTATCAATCCTAATGTAAAAGTGCGCTATGCTTATTATGCTTCCGATAATCCTTTGGAAACAGGAAGTACTCTTGCATCCGGAGGATTGGGAACTACAGGAGTTAAGCCAACATATTTAATTACAATCAAAATATTAGAGCAAATTTTTAATAGTAACTAAAAAGATGAGTACAAATTCTCAAGACCAAGAAATTGATTTAGGGCAGGCTTTCCAGAAAATTGGAGGTATATTCCAATTGTTAGTTGATAAACTATTTGACGGTATACTTTTTTTGAAAAGAAATAGTATCTATTTAGGTGTTTTATTGGTTACAGGAGTAATTGCAGGTTATTTTATGGATAAGACGAATAAATCATATATACATGAAATAATTGTTTCACCAAATTACGGAAGTGTTGATTATTTGTATGCTAAAGTAGCATTACTGGACTCTAAGAATAAAGAAAACGACACTGTTTTTTTTAATGATTTAGGGTTCAAAAATCTGAAAAATTTCTATGGAATTGAGATCGAACCGATAAATGATATTTATAAGTTCGTTGACGGAAAACCACAAAATTTCGATCTGATCAAGTTAATGGCTGAGGACGGCGATATCAAAGAAATTACGGTTGACCAAGTGACCAGTAAGAACTTTCCGTTTCATCTGATAACTTTCTCAACAGGAGAGAATACAAATGAAGATGAAATAGTTAAACCATTGATGAATTATCTTAACAGTTCAACGTATTTTGAGGCTATTAAAGAGCAATATATTGAAAATCAAAAAGAAAAACTTGCCGCTAATGACAGCATTATTAAGCAGATCGATAATTTAATAAATGAATTTTCCAATACTGTTTCCGGTGGTTCTAAGAGCGACAAATTAGTTTATTATAGCGATAACAACCAGTTGGGTGAAATTATCGGAACAAAGAATAATTTGATTGCTGAGCAGGGAACGATCAAAATGAATATATTAAATAATGATAAAATAATAAAAGAGATCAGTACTGCTTTAAATAGTAAAGATACAAGAGGATTAAACGGGAAAATGAAACTGTTGTTACCGGTTTTATTTATTTTTGTTTTTCTGATTTTGGCAGTTTTGAAGAGTTTTTACAAATACCAGCTTGCAAAAAGAAATTTGAATTAGATGAAAACAATACTTGTAACAGGAGGAGCCGGATTTATCGGTTCTAACTTTGTTCCTTACTTTATAGAAAATAACGAAGAGTACCATTTAGTAAACCTTGATGCCTTAACGTATGCCGGAAATTTAGAAAATGTTAAAGAAGTAGAAGACCATCCGAGATACACCTTTGTAAAAGGAGATATTTGTGATAGAGAATTTATTCAGCAGCTGTTCCAAAAATATCAATTCCACGATGTGATCCATTTTGCTGCTGAAAGTCATGTCGACAATTCCATTTCCGGACCGGAAGCCTTTATTAAGACCAATGTTTTAGGAACTTTCAATTTGTTAGATTCTGCCAGAAGTCTTTGGATGGAAAAGCCCAATCAATACAAAGCTGAATTTAAAGAAGCCCGTTTTCATCACGTTTCAACAGATGAGGTTTACGGAACTCTAGGAGAAACCGGTCTGTTTCATGAAACTACAGCGTACGCGCCTAACAGTCCGTATTCGGCATCTAAAGCCGGTTCAGATATGATAGTTCGTAGTTATTTCCATACCTACGGGATGAATGTGGTAACAACAAACTGTTCTAATAATTACGGACCGAAACAGCATGATGAAAAATTGATTCCGACAATTATTCGTAAAGCTTTACAAGGAGAGAACATTCCGATCTATGGTGATGGTAAAAACGTACGCGATTGGTTATATGTATTAGACCATTGTAAAGGAATTGAATTGGCTTTTAAAAAAGGACAATCCGGAGAAACCTACAATATAGGAGGGAGAAACGAAAGAAATAACCTGTATATTGTGGATAAGGTGTGTTCTATTTTAGATGAGAAAAAACCCAAGGAAGAAGGAAGTTACAAAGAGCAAATTACTTTTGTAACAGATCGTCCTGGACACGATATGCGCTATGCCATAGATGCTACCAAAATAGAAAATGAATTAGGGTGGAAAGCAGATGAGAATTTTGAGAGCGGTATTGTTAAAACCGTAGCGTGGTATTTGAATAAGTTTTTAAATTAAAAATTTTAGTTGGCTATATTTTTTCCAACTGTAAAACATAAAAATGAAAGGAATAATATTAGCAGGAGGATCAGGAACACGTTTACACCCGTTAACGTTAGCAGTGAGTAAACAATTGATGCCTATCTACGATAAACCAATGATTTATTACCCATTATCAACGTTGATGTGGGCAGGAATTCGTGAGATATTAATTATTTCAACACCGCACGATTTACCCTTGTTTCAAAAGCTATTGGGAGATGGCAGTCATTTAGGCTGTCGTTTTGAATATGCTGTACAGGATCAACCTAATGGTTTAGCCGAAGCATTTATCATAGGTAAAGAATTTGTAGGAGATGATAAAGTGGCATTGATATTAGGTGATAATATTTTTTACGGAACCGGCTTAGCTGAACTGTTACAAGCTAATAATGATCCTGAAGGAGGAATAGTTTATGCTTACCACGTTCATGATCCGGAACGATACGGAGTAGTTGAATTTGATAAAAAAGGAAAAGTACTTTCAATTGAAGAAAAACCTGAGCAGCCTAAGTCTAATTATGCTGTTCCGGGAATCTATTTTTATGACAATGAAGTATTAGAGATAGCAGCCAATATAAAGCCTAGCCCTCGTGGTGAATTAGAAATTACTGATGTTAATAAAGCATATTTAGAAAAAAGAAAACTACAGGTATCTATTTTAGACAGAGGAACAGCTTGGCTCGATACCGGAACATTCAAATCATTAATGCAAGCAGGTCAATTTGTACAAGTTATTGAAGAACGTCAGGGGTTAAAGATAGGTGCCATTGAAGAAGCAGCATATACTATGGGCTATATTGATGCAGAACAATTAAAGAAATTAGCAGAACCGTTGTTAAAAAGCGGTTATGGAAAACATTTGATGAGCTTATTATAAATTTTAAAGCTTCATATTTCAAACAAAGAGAATTCAGTTTGAAATATGAAGACATTATTAAAATTGAGAATGAAATTTATTGAAACCAAACTAAAAGGATGTTTTATCCTTGAACCTAAAATAATTAAAGACGAGAGAGGCTATTTTATGGAAAGTTTTAACGAAAAGACTTTTCAGGAAGGAGTAGGGCAACATGTAAATTTTGTACAAGACAATCAGTCTTTTTCGTCCAAAGGCGTTTTACGAGGCCTTCATTACCAAACCGGAGAGCATGCTCAGGCTAAATTAGTTCGTGTTTTACAAGGAGAAGTACTAGATGTCGCAGTAGATATCAGACCGGATTCCCCTACTTACGGACAATATGAATCGGTGTTACTTTCCGGAGAAAACCAAAGACAATTTTTTGTTCCGAGAGGATTTGCTCATGGATTTTTAGTCCTAAGCGAAACCGCTACTTTCTTTTACAAATGTGATAATTTTTACAACAAAGAAAGTGAAGGCGGAGTTATTTTTAACGATCCAACGATCAATGTTAATTGGAATTTTTCGGAAGAAGAACTGATTATTTCCGAAAAAGACAAAGTATTACCGAAACTCGAAAATGCAAAAAAAGTATGGTAGTTTTAGTAACGGGAGCTAACGGACAATTAGGACAAGCTATACGATCGGTTGCAGGGAAATACCCTTCAATCGATTTTGTGTTTTGTAATTCGTCAGAATTAGACATAACCGATCCGGAAAACTGTAAAACCGTTTTTGCAGAAAAAAAACCTGATTTTTGTATCAATACAGCAGCTTATACAGCAGTTGACAAAGCAGAAAGCGAACCAGAAAAAGCTTTTGATAGTAATGCGAACGGAGCTCAGAATTTAGCCGATGCTTGTAAAGAGCATAATACCGTATTAATCCATGTTTCTACCGATTTTGTTTTTGATGCCTATTATGCTGATGGAACGGCTTTCTATGATAGAGAATTGCGTTTACCTTTAAAAAGTAAGTTAGGACTTCAGGAAAGCGATGTGCCTTTTCCAAGCGGAATGTATGGCTTAACAAAATTACAGGGCGAACAGGCAATTCAGGCAACCTGGAAAAAACATATAATCGTAAGAACATCTTGGGTGTATTCTGAATTCGGGAATAATTTTATGAAGACTATGTTGCGATTGGCTTCTGAAAGAGATTCACTTTCTGTTGTAAATGACCAAATCGGAACACCGACGTATGCAGTGGATTTAGCAAAAGTATTGATTGAAATTATCCTTTCACCTATTACCCGAAACTCAGTACCCGATATATATGGAATCTATAATTTTAGCAACGAAGGACAATGTTCCTGGTACGAATTTGCTAAAGAAATTTTCCGGCAAAAAAATAGTACAATCGATTTAAAACCGATTCCTACAGCAGCCTATCCTACTCCGGCAAAACGTCCGGTTTATAGTGTACTTGATAAATCTAAAATAAAGACTACATTCGGTATCACCATTAAAGACTGGAAAGAAAGCTTAACAAATTGTCTGCAAAATTATTCATGAGAAAAATCAGTCCCCTTTACTTGCTTTTATTAACCGTTGCTTTTTCTTTTTCTCAGGAAAAAGAAAAAAATGCGACATACATTGATGCACAGATTTTCAGGGGAAATATTATAAAACATGCCGATTATGTCGGACATCTCATTTCCGGGCATCCTGACGGAGTCTTTGTCGGGTTCAACTGGAAGACACACGGAAAAAAGGAATGGCAGCAAATTTATAATTATCCTGACTACGGGCTCTCTTATCAGTATATTGATTTTAAGAATAAAAGTTTAGGCGTTAATCATGCCATTGGGGTGCATTATAATTTTTACTTTTTAAAAAGGCATTTAATGTTACGTATTTCCCAAGGCATAGGAATGACCTCAAATCCTTATGATAAGGAGACCAATAATAAGAATAATGCTTTCGGGACAAAAATATTAGACAACAACTATTTTTTACTGCAATATCAGAAACAAAATTTGTTCGATAAAGTCGGAATCCAAGTCGGATTGATGCTTACACACTTTTCTAACGGTCGTTTTAAAGCACCTAATAGCGGAATTAACACCTTTGCTCTTAATGTGGGTCTGAACTATAACTTTGATGAAGAAAAGCCTTTTATAAAAGACAGTTTGCCGCCTAATTCTTCTTTCAGAGAACGAATTAAATACAATATTGCTTTTAGAACCGGACGTTCAGAAGGTCCTGTTCCGCGTTTAGGACAACGCCAGTTTTATCACATCGGGCTATATGCCGATAAGAGAATAGGAAGAAAAAGCGCCTTACAATTAGGAACGGATATATTCTTTTCCAGATATTTAAGAGATTATATTAAGTTTGTTTCCATTGCCTTTCCGCAAGATCATAAAGATTATGCCGATCCGGATACCGATTACAAGCGAATCGGTTTATTTGTAGGACATGAATTGTTTATCAACAAAGTATCGGTTGAAACGCAATTTGGTTATTACGTCTACAAACCCTTTGATTACGAAATAGACATCTACCAAAGGGTCGGATTAAAATATTATGTATACAAAAATTGTTTTACCGGAGTCGGATTAAAAACACACGGAGGAAGAGCAGAAGCAATTGAAGCAACTATCGGAATCCGATTGTGATTTTTAGCGGAACATTTCGAAATGTTGCTCTTCTACCCACTGTAAGGTTTTCTCAATGCCTTCTTTCAAAGAAGTTTTATGTTTCCACCCCAAATGGTTTATTTTAGAAACATCTAAAAGTTTTCTTGGTGTACCGTCAGGTTTTGAAGAATCAAAAACCAATTCGCCTTCAAATCCTACAATATCTTTAATGGTTTCTGCTAATTCTTTAATGGTAACATCTTCACCGGTTCCTACATTTACCGTCTCGGTCTCATTGTAGCTCTGCATTAAGAATACACAGGCTTCAGCCAAATCATCTACAAACAAGAATTCACGCATCGGAGTTCCGGAACCCCAAACAACAACTTCATGTTGGTTATTTTGTTTGGCCTCAATGAATTTTCTCAGCAATGCCGGTAAAACATGTGAGTTTTGCAGGTTGAAATTGTCATTTATACCGTAAAGGTTTGTTGGCATAGCCGAAATAAAATTACAGCCGTATTGTTTTTTATAGAATTCACACATTTTCAAACCGGAAATCTTTGCAATGGCATACGCTTCATTAGTAGGCTCTAATGCTCCGGTTAAAAGATATTCTTCCTTAATAGGCTGAGGTGCAAATTTTGGATAAATACAAGAACTTCCTAAAAAAAGCAGTTTAGTAACATGAGTTAAATGAGCAGCATGGATCACATTATTTTGGATCATCATGTTGTCATAGATAAAAGCTGCAGGATAAGTATTATTAGCATGTATACCGCCTACTTTAGCGGCAGCCAGAAAAACATATTCCGGTTTTTCAATTTCAAAAAAGGATAAAACAGCTTGCTGATTGCGCAGATCAAGTTCTTTAGACGATCTAGTGATAATATTTTTAAAACCGTTTTTAACCAGATTTCTGACAATGGCTGAACCTACCATACCGTTAGAACCGGCAACAAATATTTTAGAATCTTTTAGCATACACGAGGCAATTTTACATACTCTAAGTCATGTTTCATCATGATTTTCACTAACTCCTCAATAGAAGTTTTACTCGGATTCCAACCTAATAGTGTTTTTGCTTTATGCGGATTACCCAATAAGGTTTCAACTTCAGCAGGGCGGTAATAGTTCGGATCCACTTCTATTAAGACTTTTCCGGTTGCTTTGCAGATTCCCACCTCATTTTCACCTTCCCCTTGCCATTCAATAGTAATTCCGGCTTCTTTAAAAGCCAGTTCGCAAAAGTAACGTACAGAATATTGTATCCCTGTTGCGATCACAAAATCTTCCGGTTGGTCTTGTTGCAGCATTAGCCACATACATTCTACATAATCTTTAGCATATCCCCAGTCTCTTTTGGCATCTAAATTTCCTAAATATAGTTTTTCCTGTATTCCGTGCTTTATTCTGGAAGCAGATAATGTTATTTTTCGAGTTACGAAAGTTTCTCCTCTTCGTTCAGATTCGTGGTTAAAAAGAATACCGTTTACAGCGTACATCCCGTAAGACTCTCTGTAATTTTTAGTGATCCAGAAAGCATATAGTTTTGCCACACCATAAGGAGAACGAGGGTAAAAAGGAGTTGTTTCCGATTGCGGGATCTCCTGTACTTTTCCATATAGTTCAGAAGTAGAGGCCTGATAGATCCTGGTCTTATCTGTTAAACCACAAATCCTGATAGCTTCTAACAGCCGTAAGGTTCCGACAGCATCTGTTTCGGCAGTGTATTCAGGCATGTCAAATGAAACTTTTACATGTGACTGTGCTGCCAGATTATAAATTTCATCAGGTTGGATCTGTTGAACCAAACGGATCAGGTTTGTCGAATCCGTCATATCACCATAATGCAATTTTATCTTTTTTTCTTTATGTAGATCCTGAAGTAAACTTTCGATGTAAAGATGTTCTATTCTTTCTGTATTAAAGGTGGAACTTCTTCTTATAATTCCGTGAACATCATAACCTTTTTCTAGTAAAAATTCAGCCAGATAGGAACCGTCCTGACCGTTGATACCTGTAATTAGAGCTCTTTTCATTTTGAAACAATATGTACAAAGATAGCTTTTAAAAGGAATAACTAAAAATTTTGTTATCTTTTGTGATTTGTAAGTATCTTTGGTTTCTTACAGAAGAGAATGTCTAAAATCAACTATTGAGAAAGTAGAGGCAGGAAAAAATAAAAGATGAAGAAAATATTATTTTTAGTATTATTAACAATAACAGTGAGTTGCGGTATTTCTGAAGATTGTTTTAAGGGAAACGGTAACACAGTAACTCAAACTTTTCCGTATGATAACTTTACGAAAGTAAAAGTCTATTCCGGTGTTGGTTTAGTAATTAAAGAAGGGTCTGAATATGAAGTTAAGATTGAGACCAGCGAAAATATTATAGATGATATTGAGGTAAGTTTACAAGGAGATCTATTAGTGGTAAAAGACAATTCTTCTTGTAATTTGGCTCGTGATTATGGTCTGACAAAAGTATATGTTACAGCTCCGAATTTAGAAGAAATACATAGCAAGACCGAACAGGATATTAGAAGTGAAGGCGTTTTACATTATGGTTTATTCCGGTTATTTTCTATAGGAGAAGATGGCGACGGTTCGGGAACAGGAGATTATTATATTAATATAGCATCAACCGGACAATTTGTAATAGAAAGTAACACGGTTACTAATTTTTATATTAACGGAACAGCCGGAGAACTTTTATTGAACTTTTATTTTGGTGACGGTAGGTTTAACGGAGAGAATTTTGAAGTCCAAACCATTAAATTTTATCAAAGAGGCTCCAATGATATGATCGTAAAACCGATACAGAGGATAGAAGGACAAATTGTATCAACCGGTAATGTGATCTTAAAACACACACCGCCGGAAATTGAAGTGGAAGAACTATATACGGGACATTTGATTTATTAGGTTTTATGGACAAGTAGCTATATTATAAATATAGATATATTGTTGAAAATAAATTTACTTACCAAGTTTCTATATCAAACTGATTTTTTAATAAAATGTATAAAATAAACGCTATAGAATTAATTAGATTTTTTTAGATATTCATAACAGGATTTTATGCCTTTATGAATCGGAGTGAATTTTTTTTCAGGAAACGAGTTCTTAATTTTAGAGTTATCAATATAGATATTAGGATTATCACTATTCCTGTGGTGAAGGTAGGTTAAGTTATAATCTTCATCAACTATAGAATCTATGACAGTTAATAAGTTATTAATGCTTAGGTTATCATCTGAAGCGAGATTGTAAATATTTGAGGTATCATTTTTTATGTCTAATGAAGTAAGTAGGAAATCAACAACATCTTTGATATAAATATAGTTTCTTACGATATCACCTTTTCCGTAGATATTAATGTCTTTATGATTAATTATATTTTCCAAAAATGTATTAATAATACCTAATCCTTTGCTTGTATCTTGATCTTCACCATAAATATTTGAAATTCTGAAAACATCATAATTTAGATCATTTTTAACTTTATAATAGTTAAGATAAAGCTCCATACTAAGTTTAGTAATGCCATAAGGAGAAAAAGGGTGTTTATCATCAATTTCTTTTAGCTTATCATTTGAACTACCATATATTGTACCTGCGCTTGATGTAAAAACAACTTTTTTAACACCTATCTTACTGGCAAGATCTACTAAATTAAGAAAAGGAATAAGGTTAGATTCTATTTCGAAAATAGGTTTATCCCAACTAGTTGCCGGAATAGTTGTCGAAGCCAAGTAATAAATAATATCAAGATTTTCAATTTTTTGTTTTAAATTTTCCTTGTCTGAAAAATCAATGTTTTCATAAGGTAAATCCAATCCGGTTTTATTCTCAGAAGATCGCCCGAATAGTTTTAGATTTATATTATCAATTTTGGATATTGCTAAAGACAAATGCTTGCCAATAAAACCATTACATCCTATAATCCCGACATTCATCTTCATACATTTATTGTTTCATCAATTACTGTAAAAGGTCTGTTTCTGACTTCATCATAGATTCTTACAATATATTCTCCTATGATCCCTAAACAGACTAATATCAGAGAACTGAAAAAAGAGATAATTATAATTAAAGAAGTATACCCTTTTACAGGAATTAAATTGACAAAGTATTGAAAAAGTATATAACAAGAGAAAAAGAAAGCAAAAACTAAACCTAACGAGCCTAAAATGG
Source organism: Flavobacterium sediminis (assembly GCF_003148385.1). Lineage (NCBI taxonomy): Bacteria > Pseudomonadati > Bacteroidota > Flavobacteriia > Flavobacteriales > Flavobacteriaceae > Flavobacterium > Flavobacterium sediminis. The sequence continues at coordinate 1,552,817 of NZ_CP029463.1, forward strand.
TTATTAGTCGAATGGGAACATTAGAAAATGAAAAAATACCGTCTTTAGCTATTTTGAATAATTTTTTAAGTGTATATCCTGATTCACCAGCAACTCTTGCTTGTCTTTCATATTCTACACCAATCTGATTAAAACCTATCCAAGCTCTTATACCCCTTAAAAAAGGGTTCTTTTCTTGTAGTTTTAGCATATTCTCTACGACCCTTTTTTTCATCACACAAAAGTCGCCACTGTCTAATTGTATATCAGTGTTACTGATTTTTTTTAAGATCTTATAAAAAGAAGCGTAACTAAGTTTTTTGATAAAAGATTCTTTTCTTTTCTTTCGTACTCCGTAGGCAACATCATATCCATTATCTAAATAAGTGAAAAAGCTAGGAAGTAAGTTAGGGGGATCTTGCAAATCATCATCAATTATTGCTATGTAATCACCAGAACAGTAAGTAAGACCGGTTTTTACAGCTATTTGATGTCCGAAATTTCGGGATAATTTTATTCCTTTGATGTATTTGAAAATTTTGGCTAATTCAAATATTTTTTTAAAACTGTGATCTTTACTACCATCATCAATTAAAATTAATTCTAAATCCCAGTTATTTTTGTTTTTTTCAATATCAACAGCTTCAACAAGTAAATCAAGAAATTTTTCAGAGTTATATACCGGTACAATAATAGATATCTTTTTACCTTTCATTTTTTGAGAGTTTATTGTTTTTAGTAATCCAATAAATATACTTATTCTACTGATAATTTTGATCCTTTTTCTTTTCCAAGCCTAACGATTACTACATTATCTATTTTTTTAATAGACTCAGGATTAGGCCAAATAGGAATTGACTCAATTGAATCTGCAATTTTTAAAAAGGTTTCTTTGTTATCGATTTCACGATAATATGCAATATCATAAAATTTAATAAAATTAATTATTCTGTTATTGCTTCCTCCGTCCCAACTAAAAAATGAACCTCCGAAAATCTCGGATTTAGGTAATACAAATCGATTATGCTCAGAAGCCGGTAAACTTCCATAAAAATATACATAATCGGTATTGTAGTTAAAAGTAGGGTATTTTGTATATATAAAAGCATCTATTTTTCTGGCTATTTGCTGGTCGTGTTGACAAATTTTATAACTAGATAAGAATAAAAGTGTGATCAAATAAATATTAGCAAGTGAAATAATACTTGCAAAAAGTATGCCTACAGTCTTGTATTTAAAACTTGAAAAGAAATGGATTATTATAAATGCAAAAATAATATTTGTTGCCACATATAATCTTGGTGGATGAGCGCCATTTGTAATAAAAAAGGAAATAAAGAAAGTTAAAACAAAAGAAGCTAAGATTAAGGTAAATCGAATAAAGAAATGCTTTTTTTGATAAATATAAACCCCAATAAGAACTAAACTAATGAGCGATGCAAAGAGAAAAGGTTTGTCCCCATAATAAAAGTCTCCTCTGAAATTATCAACAAGTAAATTATAGAAGTCAATAAATCTATTATAAAAACTGCTTTGATTTGATGATGTATAGCTATCAAGATGACCGATATCGCCCATCGGAGGACAAAATAGTTTTACAGAAATATAATATAAAATACCGGATATAAACATTAAGATCGTAAAAAAACCAACCCTTACAAGATCTTTCTTAAAAGAATAATCTTCTTTGAAAGTATTTTGAAAAAGAGAAATAGTAAAGATTACAACAGGTAAAAACACTAAAGCTTGATAAATAGCAATTACAAAAACAATTAAAATTGCAGAAAGAAGTAAAGCCAGATAAGATTTTATGGATTCAATTTTTAAATGATCCAAAGCCCATAGAAACAAAATGATTGAAAGGGATGAAGCAAAAAAACCTATCGCAACAGCATCTGCTTGCATTGTAAAAACCATTTGATAAGCCATTTGTGGAAATGATAAAAATAAAGCACAAAATAAATAGCTGTATATATTTTTAAAATTGAAAAGGCGTGAGAGTGCAACAGCTGTAAATGCTAAAAAAAACAGACTAAGCAATAATGTATAATAGGGAGTAATTCCATCAAAAATTCTACATCTTATTAAGTTTGTTCCCCATCTTCCCATTCCCAAGGAATGATCTTTAGGAAAAACTTGCTCATTGTCAATTGTTAAAGTAAAATTTGTTAATGCAAAGCCGTAGCAGAGAACTGCATATAGAAGACTGAAAACAAATAGACTAATGTTTTTTTTTTTGATTTTTAAAGACATAGTTTTTCTTATATCGAGCAAAAATAGTAAAAAAGATATTATTTGTAATTGATTTTAATAGAATAAAAAATTTATAAATAATAGTAAAAAAGAAATATATTTGCTATAAAAAAATAATGATGAAAACGAAAATATTTACTTTTTTAGTTTTGACTTCTTTTATAGTTTTAAGCTGTAAAATTGATAAAGAAAATAAAGAAGAAAACAATAATAGTGTACCTCAAAAAGAAGTACAGAAAGATAGCGAAGTAAAAATAGTAATAGAGGCAATAGTTCCTAAAGATGATGTTTTTCAGATTTATTATACTGAAGACGGGTCTCCAAATTGTACAGAAGAACAATCTGTTAAGGCTGAGATAAAAGGAAGTGAAGAACCTCAAAAAATCACTTTTAATATTCCTGAAGAAGTTGTTATGACTTATTTACGAATTGATCCGGGACAAAATCCTGATCAAGGAATAATGAAATTTTCAAGATTTACTTACGAGTATTTTGGTAAAAAATTCGAAATTATCGGAAGCGATTTTTTTCTTTATTTTTCGCCAACAGAACATTTAAAAATGGATTTTAATTCAGCGACCCTTACACCAACCGGGAAAGGGGAAAATTATGATCCTGTTTTATATGCACAGCCACCTTTTGCACCTGAACTTGAGAAAATTCTTGTGCAGTAACAGTTTGAATGGAAGTAATTTCTATGACTAAAAAAATAAAAATTGCATTTGTTACAGCTTCTGACCCGTTGGATAAAAAATCGTGGTCTGGAATCTACTACCAGATGTATCAAAATTTAAAAAATAATGTGGAAAAAGTGGATTGTATCGGACCAATTCCACTTTTTTTCATTAAAGCAATGGCTGTTACTAACAGATTGACCAAGCTTATTTTTAGAAAAGGTTATAACTATAAGAATTCAATCCTTTTGAGTTATATACATTCAAAATATATTCAATTAAAGCTTAGAGGAAAACATTACGACTATATTTTTGCGCCGGCAGCCTCCACAGAAATTGCTTTTTTAAATACAGATATTCCCATTATTTATTGTTCAGATTCCTCCTTTGGTCAGATGAATGAATATTATGACACCTATTCTAACTTGTTTGAGTTTTCAGTAAAGGAATCTAATATAATTGAACAAAAAGCTATTGAAAAAGCAGCTTATATTACGTATCCTTCCAATTGGGCAAAAAACTATGTAGTCAATCATTATAATTCAAAAGCAAAAATAGCGGTTCTTCCTTTCGGAGCAAATATTGACGAAAGGTATGTTCATTTTGAACCTAAACAGATTTCAAAATACGAAACGGTTAATATTTTGTTCTTAGGAGTCGATTGGTATCGAAAAGGAGGAGATCTGGTATATGACACTTTTTTAAGGTTACTTGAGGCAGAATATGATATTCACCTGACGGTTTGCGGATGTATTCCGCCTGTTAAGCACGATAAAATGAAAGTCATTCCTTTTTTAAACAAAAACAAAGAGTCTGATTTAAAAGAATTGGCTGCCATTTTTAAAAATAGCCATTTTTTATTTTTACCCAGTAAAGCAGAATGTTTCGGCATTGTTTTTTGTGAGGCCAGTGCTTACGGCGTTCCGAGTATTTCAAGAAATACAGGAGGATAAGTAATGCTATAGCAAACGGAGTAAATGGATTTTGTGTAAACCCTGAGGCTACTGCTGGAGTGTATTTTGAATTGCTTCAAAAGTACATTGAACAACCTGAGCTTTATAATGAATTGAGTAATTCTTCAAGAAAATTGTATATTGAGAAATTAAATTGGAACGTTTGGGCAAATGATTTATTAAATTTGCTGTAAATAAAAATTAGCTATTCTCTGAATGAAGAATTCTACTAAACTAAATATTATATTTAGAACATGCGATAAAGTTAATGCGGTTCATGGTTCTCCCAGACCATTTGACTTAGATAAAAAAGAGTTAATAAAGATTTGTTTTTTGAGTTTAGTAGACTCTTTAAAAGCTATTGAACACAGTATATTTATTGTTGCAGATGACCTTTCAGAAGAAATGATCCGTTTCTTTGAAGCTTTTAAAGTTGAAATGATCCATGGTAAATACGGTAACGATAATTCCTTGCGAGAATGCTTCAGATTAGCAGCATCACTACCTGATGATGAGTTTGTGTATTTCTGCGAAGATGATTATTTACACACTTCTGATTGTTTTTCAGAAATAGTTACTTTAATAGAGGAATATCGTACAATTTATCCCGGAGATATAAAAGTTAAACAATTATTGCGTAAGAGAGAGCTGTTGTTGTTTCGTATGAAACGTTACTTTAAAAAACCTGAATTTTTAGTTTTCCCTTGCGATTATCCCGATAGATATGCTCCTTTTTATATGGAGAAAAGTTTTATTTTTAAAACGAAGACTTTGCATTGGAGGCAGATAAGAGATATAACCTTTACTTTTTTAGTCAAGACGAATACCTTTAAAAAACATAGAAAGGTTTTTGAAAGGTCAGCAAATAGAGCAAATGACAGATTTTTGAGTCGAAAATTATTAGGCAACAAATTTTTCTATTCAAAATTGCTAGGATTGTCACCTTTACCTTCTTTATCTTGTCACATGCACAGAGAAACAATGTCTTATGTTGTTGACTGGGAAAAGGTTGTGAAAGATTACCGGGAAAAATTAAAAAAATGATAGAAAGCGACAAAATAGCGGAGCTTTTAAAAAAGATCTTTTTTAAAAAAGGAGGTAGTACCTTCATTTTTAAGTTACTGGGAATGGTTTTGAATTTTTCAGTGACTTTAGTTATTACAAATCTTTTTGGAAGTTCGTCTTATGGGTTATTTGCTCTGGCACTAACTATTTTACAATTAATAGTGATGTTCTTTTCATTAGGTATTCCTTCTGCTTTTATTGCTTTTACCGGAGGATTTAATTCTGAAGAACAAAACAAAGGGTTACTGATAAAATCGTATAAGATTTCCTTTCTTATAGCCGTCATCCCTCTTGTATTACTTTTTCTTTTTTCAAAAGAGATTGCATTTTTTTATGATAAACCAGACTTAACAAAATTTTTAAAAGTTGTTTTTGCCTCTTTAATTTTTTTTGTTTTCCACGAAATTAACGTCAACTACTTCTTATCTGTAAAGAAGTTTTTAGTTTACGGATTATTGTATTTTATCTTTCCCAATTTGTTTTTTTTACTTTTTATTATAGTATTCAAAGCTATGGGATTAGAAAGTTTTACAATAATTTTAGCCTATGCTTTGTCAGTTCTGCTTACCGTGTTAATAGGGGTATCAATTATTTTCAAAAACGGAAGCTACAAAAAGGTTGAACTGAAAAGTCTTGAAATCCTCAGAAAATCGGTTCCGATGATGATCAGTGGTTTTTTTCTGATTCTTTTGAATTGGACAGATGTGCTGATGTTAGGAAAATTTGAAACAGAAGAAAATATCGGAATTTATAATGCCGCCTTTAAATTAGGCTATCTAACCCTTTTTTTTGTTACAGCAATGGGGTCGGTCATTATTGCCGATATATCTGATAAATATAATCTAGGGAACTTTTTAGGTTTAAAAAGAACGATCAATAAAGCGACTCAGTTAACTATAGTGTTAACATTACCCGTTGCATTGTTTTTGATCTTTTTTGGTTCTTTTTTCCTGAACTTCTTTGGAGAAGAGTTTGTACAAGGAAAATTAGCTCTTGTTTTAATAACATTAGGTGCTTTGTTTAATGCTATGACAGGTAATGTAGACCAAATTTTAAACATGACAGGTAATGAAATTACCGTTAGAAATATTATGTTTATAGGATTTTTGGTGAATGTGGTTTTAAATTTTCTTTTAATTCCTTTGTATGGATATGAAGGAGCTGCCTTTTCAAGTTTATTAGTAAATGTTATTGTAAATAGTATCTTTGTTATTGTGATAAAAAAGAAATTAGGCTTTTTTACCTTTATGTAATATGAGTGTAGAATTATCGGTTATTCTGGTTAATTATAATGGAATACAATATCTGGATGCTTGTTTAAAAAGTATTCAGCAACATTTATTAGAAATTGACTATGAAATTATTTTGATCGATAATAATTCACAAGATGAGAGTTGTACATTTATAAAAGAAAATTATCCGACGATTTGTTTAATAGAATCGAGATCCAATAACGGATTCGGAAAAGGAAATAACCTTGCCGTTCAACAAGCAAAAGGGGAATACGTACTACTTTTAAATATAGATACTGTTCTACAGGACAATTTAAAACCGGCATTAGATTATGTAAAAACTCATAAAACAGTAGGAGCATTAGGAATTAACATGTTGAATGGTAATAAGGAATATTTACAGGCAGCCGGACAATTCCCGAACCTTACCAATTTGTTTTGGATGAAGAAAGCATTTCAATTCAATAACGATTTTATTTCAGGTGATTTTTCAAAAGAAATTTATGAAGTTGACTGGCTCACCGGATCCTTTATTTTAATGCCTAAAAGGATTTATGATGAAATTAAAGGCTTTGACGAAGATTACTTTCTGTATGTAGAAGATGTGGATTTTTGTAAACGAATTGCTGATTTAGGATATAAAAGAGTTTTTTATTCAAAACAAAAATATATTCATTATGTCGGATTTAACAAAAAGAAAAATCCCATGTTGATTAAAGGTTACAGGCTCTATATAAAAAAGCATTTTAAAGGTTTTTATAAGTATCTTTGTTTAGGTGTTTTAAAAATAAACCAATCAGTAAAAATGATTAAAGGCCTGTTTTGATGAAAATTAAAGTTGCTACCTTATATTCCGCACTATTTTCTATTATTTTACTAGCACAATTGTATATTCCTTCTTTTAAAGTGAATATGCTGTTACAGTTGCTGACTCTGACTTTTTTTATTTTTTCGGGTAATGGAAGAATATCGATTCGCTTCTTAAAAAGGATTATACCGCTATTTATACTTTTTAGTATTCCTTTCTTTGTGATGTTTTTTTATAACTATCAAACTGGGAATATTATTAAAGATATTTCTTACTTCATTAAGCCGATTGTTGGGATAACACTGGGTTATATGTTCTTCAAAAAAATTAATAATTTTCAAATTTTTTTAAAAGCAATTATTCTGAGCGGACTCATATCTGCTAGTATACATTTTGTACTTTTGCTTTTCTTTACAAATGTTTTATCCGGAAGTGTCTCCCAGATTCGTGAATTCGGAAAAGATAATTTTCTTGAGCTTTTTGCATTATTGCTTTTATGGTTTTCAGATGCTTTTTCTCAACTTCCTTTGTTCAGTAAGAAAAGAAAGAGACAGATCTTAATTTTGTTATTAATATCGTACTTTTTTTATTTATCCAGAACGATGTTTGTTGTAGGCATAATCATGATTCTGGCCGTTAAAGGTTATACCATAATTACAGCGAGAACATTAAAAATAATGGTCTCATTAGTATTGGGTATTCTTATACTGTACGGATATTTATTTTCTGTGAAAATTAACAGAAATGCAACGGGGATTGATGGCTTTTTGTATAAATTAAAAATTGCACCGGGCGAAATATTTATTACTAAAATAGATCGGGAAAACCACAAGGATTTATGGGATCACTGGAGAGCTTATGAAGCATCAAGAGCAATTGCATTGATGGATGACAATCCGTCAAGTTATTTTTTAGGTACAGGGTATGGTTCACAAATTAATTTAAGGTTTCACTCCCCTTTAGGGGGTACCAAAAAAGGACTAAAATTTATCTCAGAGATTCATAATGGTTATGTATTTGTTTTCTATAAAACAGGCTTAATAGGGATCATCGCTTATTTATTTTTCCTCATAGGACTTTATAAAACGAATTACTATCAAAAAGATTATTCCTCACATCTGATTTCAGCAATAGGCTTGTTCTATTTGTTCTCTTCACTGACCATTACCGGTATTTTCAATAAAAGAGATGTTTTAATACTGATTTTAGGAGCCTTGTTGTTTTTTAATTATGAAAAGAAAAAAGAATTGTCCCGATGAACAACGAGCGCAGATTGAGAATAATGGTTGATTGTCACAAGTTTGATGAAGATTATCAAGGCATAACTACCTATATTGAAGGCTTATATAAAAAGTTGGTCGAGCAGGAAACTATTGTTTTTTATTTTGCGGCAAGAAATATTAATAAACTAAAAGAAACATTCGGAGAGAAAGATAATATAAAATATATCAAACTGAATTATAGGAATAAATGGCTGAGGTTATTAATCGATTTTCCCAGAATAATAACTTTACATAAAATTGATTTTGCTCATTTCCAATATATTGTTCCACCATTCAAATTCTGTAAATATATTAATACAATTCATGACGTGTTGTTCTTGGATTATCCTGTATTCTTTAATCGGAAATATATTTTAAAGAATAAATTTTTATTTAAAGCTTCATCAAAACTATCAGATGTGGTCCTGACAGTTTCTAATTATTCAAAAGAGAGGATTATCTCAAATTTTAAATTGAATAAGCCTGTATTTGTTACACCTAATGCTGTTAATGAAGTATATTATCAGAAATATAATAAAGAGGAGATACAGACTAATCTTAATAAAAAATATAATTTACAAAAATATTTTCTACTCGTTAGCAGAATAGAACCCAGAAAGAACCATTTGTTACTTTTAAAAACCTTTATTGAAAAAGCATATTATAAAGATTATGATTTAGTCTTTGTGGGGAAAAAAGATTTAGATTATAAAGAGTTAGAGGTTTTCTTATCAAATCAAACAAAAGAGGTTAAAGAAAAAATATATTTTTTTGACCATGTAAATAATACAGAATTATTAGATCTGATAAGAGGGGCTGAACTGTCCGTATACCCTTCCTTGGCAGAAGGTTTTGGGATTCCGCCTCTGGAAACATTAGCAGCAAATATTCCTACTGTTTGTTCAAATACTACAGCAATGAAAGATTTTTCCTTTTTAAAAGAGTATCAGTTTAATCCGGAAGATTCAAATGATCTGGCAGGAAAAATATATTTTGCATTGCACAATAAAGAGATATTGCCGTTAATAAAAGAAATGAAAACCAAGTATAACTGGGAAACCAGTGCAAATAAATATTTAGAAGCCATTAGGTTTAAGAATCCAAATTAGTATTTTTGTTTTTCATTAGATAAGAGATGAAAATAGGAATACTCGGTACCAGAGGAATACCCAATTATTACGGTGGTTTTGAACAATTTGCAGAATATTTTGCAACCTATGCAGCAAGTCAGGATCATGAAGTTTATGTATACAACTCGCACAAGCACCCCTATAAAAAAACATCTTTTAAAGGGGTTTCAATAATTCACTGCTATGATCCCGAATATGTTATAGGTACAGCCGGACAATATATTTATGATCTGAATTGTATTCTGGATTCCCGGAAAAGAGATTTTGATATCATTCTTCAGTTAGGGTATACCAGTAGTTCTGTTTGGTTTGGTCTACATCCAAAAAGAGCAATTGTAGTGACTAATATGGATGGTTTAGAATGGAAACGAACCAAATACTCTAAACCGGTTCAGAAACTATTGCTTTGGGCAGAAAAGCAGGCTGCACAAAAAAGCGACGCACTAATTGCAGATTCGCTCGGAATTCAAAGTTACCTCAAACAAAAATACAATCTCAATAGTCATTATATTGCTTACGGTGCTTATAACTTTAATGACCCGAATCAGGAAGTGCTAAGCTTGTTTAAGGTTGAGCCATATAAATATAATATGATTATGGCACGATTTGAGCCGGAAAATAACATTGAAATGGTTTTAGACGGAGTAATGGCAAGCGAGGTAACAACTCCTATCTTGGTCTTCGGAAATTACGATACAAAATTCGGAACCTATTTGAAGAATAAATTCAGATCGGTTGAAAAGATAAGGTTTGTCGGGGCGATATACGATATTAAGATATTAAACAATCTTCGTTATTTCTCTAATTTATATTTTCACGGTCATACAGTAGGAGGTACGAATCCTTCTTTACTTGAGGCTATGGCTTCACAGGCTTTAATAGCAGCTCATAATAATGAATTTAACAGAGGAGTTTTACAGGAAAATGCCTTTTACTTTACAAATTCGGAAGAAGTTAAAAATATCTTAAATACAGTCAAAAAAGTGATAACTTGCAACAAGTTCAGAACAACTTTGAAAGAATCAGAAAAAATTTTAATTGGAACACTATAAATGACCAATATTTACAGTTTTTTGAAGAATGTATGGCAAGATTTGATAGAAACACAAAAGGAAAATAATTTCTTTATTCCTTTTTTGCTTTTATTGGTAACTATTGTTCTTCCGCTGGGAATAAATAATATTACTTTAGGGATTTTGTTTCTGTTTCTTCTTCTGAACAGAAAAAAAGTAACGTTTAAAAGATCCTTTTTTCTGGCAATACCTATTCTTTTGTTCATTTGGATGGCTTTGTCATATTTCTGGGCCATTGATAAAGAAAGAACACTTAAAGCGATTCCTAAAGAGATCACATTGCTTTTGATCCCTTTTCTTTTTTCCTTTATTCCGGTTTTTAATCAAAAAACCAAAGAGAAAATACTTAAATACTATAGTTTTTCTATTGTTGCCTTCACTTTAGTATTTATGATGCGGGCACTGATACGATATGCGATAACAGGTGATAGCAATGCTTTTTTTTACCATGGCGAATATCATGATGACTATGGGTTAGTCCCTAAATTATTAAATGCTATTCATGTTTCCGTTTATGTAGCAGTGGCATTTTTTTACTTCCTTACTAAAGAAGTAAAATCTAAAGCAGACTATTCTATAGTACTTTTTCTTTTTCTCTTTCTTTTACTGTTATCGTCAAAGAATATTATTGTTGTTTTTCTTTTACTGACGTTTTTTTATACTTCTTTTTATTCTAAAGCAGTTCACAGAGTCCGTTTGCGCAATATAGCTATAATGGTGTTTGCAATTGGGTTTATTCTTTCTTTTAGTAGAATTAAAGAACGTTTTTTAGTTGAAATTCAATCAAATACAGAAAGAGGAGTGCGTAACGACATGACTACCATTCATACAGAGCAAGTTCATGTTGTGAGCATTTATGAAGCATGGAACAATGAAAAATTTTCTAATGGAGATTTTTTCCCGGGAGCTGCTTTCAGAGTATATCAGGCCAGAATGTTTTTTGAGTTTTTACAGGAAGAACCTATTTTCTGGAAAGGGTTCGGA